>SHWA01000030.1 GCA_009693995.1 Alphaproteobacteria bacterium
CCTTGAGCGCGGCCTTGAGTGCGTCGTCGATGCGGCCAAAGGTGTCGTAATGCCGCGTGTAATCCGCCCGCTCCCGCGCGGCGAACAGGGGCCTCAAGATCTCGTCGCCGTAGAAGGCAGCCTGCAACAGGTCATCGTCGTTGGCGAAGGGGCCGCGGGTCTGGCGCAGGCGCGCCAGCGCCGGGGGCACCAGGTCGCCGCAGCGCCCCTCCACGAACTTGTCGCCCTTGCGCACGGCGCGGTCCAGCAACTCCTCCGCGATCGGCGCCGGAGGCGTGCCGTAGTAGCCGAGGACGTACTTGCGCAGTTCGTCGGGCACGGTCCGGTAGCGCTCCCCCTGCACCACGTTCAGCACCGCCTGGGTGACCATGAACTGGGCGGTCGGGCTGACCACCGGCGCATAGCCCATGTCCTTCCGCACCCGCGCGGTCTCGGCCAGGATTTCCTCCAGCCGGTGCTCGATCCCGTTCTGGCGCAGCTGGTTGATCAGGTTGGAGATCATGCCCCCTGGCATCTGGTGCTCGAGCACGGCCGCATCGAACGGGACCGGCGCGCCCCTCGGTTTCCGCCACCTTTGGCAGGCGTAGCGGAAATAGGCGGCCATCGCCTCCAGTGCCTTGCGGTCGAGGGCGGTCGCATACCCACGGCTCGCCAACTGGTCGCACACCCACTCGGTCGGCGGGTGGGAGGCGGCGTGGGCCAGGGGCGAGATCGCCGTGTGCACGCTGTCCGCGCCCGATTCGACGCCGGCGAGCAGCACGTCCGGTGCCCGCCCGGTCATGCAATGGCTGTGGATGTTGATCGGCACGGCGCCTATCCGGGCGCGGATCGCCGCCACCTGGGTCGCGACCCGCGTCTCCGAGAGCATGCCGCTCGGGTCCTTGAGCACGATCTCGTCCACGCCGAGCCGCACATACTCGGCGGCCTTCTCCGCGTAGTAGGCGTCCGTGTGCACCGGGCTCCAGGTGAAGACCAGCGCGCCGAACACGCGCAGGCCCACCGCCTTGGCCTTATTGATGCACACCTCCACGTTCTTCAGGTCGTTGAACTGGTCGTAGAGGGTGACGTGGCGCATGCCGTTGGCGGCGACGCGCTCGATCGCCAGCTCCACCACGTCGTTCGGGAACACCGCGAAGGTCCAGAGCGACTGGCCGCGAATCCAGGCATTCAGCGGCGTGCGCGTGATCAGGCGGCTGACATGGCGCATCCGCTCCCACGGGTCTTCCAACAGGAAGCGGACCGAGACGTCCCAGATCGCGCCGCCGATCAGATCGATGGCGGCGAACCCGATGCCGTCCATCAGCCGGCAGACGGGCAGCATCATCTCATTCGTCATGCGCGTGCCCCACAGGCACTGGTGGGCGTCGCGCAGTGTCTCGTCGCAGATCGGGATCAGGCGGCCCATGGGCTCAGAGCGAGGTCATGCGGGTGCGGATGAAGCCCCGGTCGAACCACGCGTTCGCCTTCAGCCGGTTCCACCAGGGGGTGACGATGGAGCGGTCGCGTGCGGCCGACTTCAAGGCGCCCGGCTCCAGATAGTGGATCGCGGCGAAGGGGTAGGAGGAAGGCAGGGTCGAGCGGAAGAAGTCACAGGCGTACCAGGTCGGCTCCTCGTGCAGGATCGGCATGTGCTCGCAGCGGAACCAGGCGTCGAACTCCCAGGCGTAGTCGTCGGGCACCGGGTATTTCAGCATGTAGGCCAGCGACCCCTTGCGGTCGGCGCCGGACTTGAAGATGCGCGCTCCCACCCAATTCGCCGTCAGATCCGGACCCGGCGCGGGCGGAGGATCGAGGGCGGCCTCGTCCCGCACCAGGCGGACCGAGGCGTCGCGGCCCTCGACCGCGTACCATTCCTCACCCTGCTGGCGCTTGGGCTGACCCCGGTATTCGAGAATGCGGACATAGCTCAAGGCCGTTCTCCTTTCATCACACAGGCTTAAATTACGGGGACACAATACTTAATTCTCTCAAGGAAGTTGCAAGCAGACCACGGGTCTCGAGAGAATTAAGTATTGTGTCCCCGTAATTCCGTTGGCGCGGCGGCCAGCATGGCGCGCACCGCCTTCTTGTCGATCTTGCCGAACGCGGTCTTGGGCAACTCCGCCACGAAGGTGATGCCGCGCGGCTTCTTGTAGTTGGCCAGCCACTCGGCGCAGTGGCGCGTGATCGCGTCTGCATCGGCGGCTTGGCCGGCTTTCAGCGCCACCACCGCCTGCACGCTCTCCCCCCAGAGCGGGTCGGGCAGGCCGACCACCGCGCACTCGCCGACCGCGGCAAGACGGTAGAGCGCGTCCTCCACTTCGCGCGGATAGACGTTGTAGCCGCCGGAGATGATCATCTCCTTCTTGCGGTCGACGATGGCAATCATGCCGCTCTCGTCCTCGCGGGCGAGGTCGCCGGTGTGGCACCACCCCTCGCGCAGGGTCTCCGCCGTGGCCTCGGGGTCATTCCAGTAGCCCTGCATGATGTGCTCGCCGGCGATGATGATCTCGCCGATCTCGCCGACCGCCACGTCCCTGCCGGCGTCGTCCACCAGCCGCACGGTCACGCCGATGCAGCGCCGCCCGGTGGCGTTCGGATAGCGCACCCCGCCCGTTTGGGGATCGAGGGCATGGTCGGCCTTGGTCATCACCAGGTCGGGCTGGGTCGCCTCGTTCAGGCCATAGATCTGGATGAATACCGGACCGAAGGCGGCGAGCGCGCGCCGCATCACCGCCTCGGGCATGGGCGCGCCAGCGTACATGATGGTCTTCAGCGAGGTGAGGTCGAAGCGCGCCCGCAGGGGCGCATCCGCCAGCATCGCCACCATGGTCGGCACCATCCATGTGGTGGTGACGCGGTGGCGCTGGATGGCGGCGAAGAAGGCCTCCGGCGTGAAGCGCGGGAGGAGCACGTTCACCGCCCCCTTGGCGAAGTGCGGCAGCACCTTGGTGCCGGTACCGTGGGAGAGGGAGGCGACGTGCAGCATGGCGTCGCCGGGCTCGATCGCCACCTCGTTCGCCAGCATGTGGAGAAGCGCCGCCTTGCGCGACCCGAAGGTGGTGAGCGCCCCCTTCGGCCGCCCCGTCGTGCCCGAGGTGTAGCCCAGCATGTAGCCGTCGGCGCCGGCGGCGGGGACCGCGAAGGGTTCGGGGCGGCCGGCGGCCAGCACCTCCGCCAAGGGCGTCATGCCGGCCGGCGCCGCGCCGTCGCCGACGAACACCAGATGGCGCAACGCGCTCAGGCGCGGCCGCATGGCGGCGACGGCACCCACGTGCTCCGCCCCGACGAAGAGGAGGGCGGCGCCGGAGTTGTTCAGGATGTATTCGATCTCGGGCGCGGCGAGGCGCGTGTTCACGGGAACGCGGATCAGCCCGGCCTTGAGGAGCGCGAAGTCGATCACCACGTAGTTGGCGGAGTTCGGCAGCAGCACCGCCACCCGCTCGCCCTTGGCCAATCCCATGGCGCTCGCCAGGCGGTTGCTCATCCCGTCCGCCGCGGCGAAGGAGAGGGTGGCATCGCCGCCGATCACGGCGGGGCGCTCGCCGTGGGCCCGCGCCGCCCGGGCGATCAGGTCGGCCAGTTCGTTCATGACGCTTCCGCCGGCGCGGGCGGCGGCGGCTCGTCGCGCTCCACGTGCACCTCCAACGCCTGGTAGGTGACGTCGATCTCCGCCATCGACGGCAGGGCGTCGATGAGCGCGAGAATTTTGCAGAGATCGTCGTAGTCGAGGGGCTGTTGGTCCACGGGCAACTCGCGGTCGGGTTGGAGCGGAACTGTGGCGAGGCGGCGAGCGCCCGTCAAAGGGGATATGCGGTTGCCAGCCGGCAGACGCGGCCGTAGGAATCGCCCTAAGCATCGGTTGCGCGGGGAGGACGACATGGCACGGCTCGACGGCAAGGTTGCACTCATCACCGGCGGGAGCCGCGGCATCGGCCGGGCGACCGCCTATCGCTTCGCGCGGCTCGGCGCCTCGCTCTACCTGGCCGCCGACGAGACCGAGGCCGAGCTCGCCACGGTTGCAGCCGAGTGCCAGCGCCTCAACCCCGGCGGCCGCACGAGTTACGGCCTCCACGATCTGACCGGCCGCACCGAGGCGGAGGCCATGGTCGGCGCGTGCCTCGCCGCCTTCGGCCGGGTCGACATCCTGGTCAACAACGCCGGCGTGCGCTGCCGCAAGAAGTTCGGCGAGTTCACCCTGGATGACTTCGACTTCGTGGTCGGCGTGAACCTGCGCGCGCCCTTCATGGCGAGCCAGGCGGTCTTGCCCGCCATGCGGCGCGCGGGCGGCGGGCGCATCATCCATGTCGCCAGCCAGCTCGGCGAGGTGGCGATGTCCGATCATTCGCTCTATGGCGCCGCCAAGGCTGGGCTGATCTACCTGACCAAGGCCATGGCCTACGAGCTGGCTAGGGAAGGTATTTCGGTCAATGCCGTCAGTCCCGGCCCGATCGCGACCGCGTACAACCTCGACCGGCTGAAGGACAACCCGGAAGTCAAGGCACGCATGGAGAGCTATGCCCCCGTGGGCCGCTTCGGCGAGCCGGACGAGGTAGCGGAGGCGATCGCCTTCCTCGCCTCATCCGACGGCACGTACATCCACGGCCACAATCTGCTGGTGGACGGCGGCTTCGTGGTCCACTGAGCACCCATCGGGTCGTCGGCGCCATCGCCGGGGCTGGACCAGAAGGCCGCCATCTAGCAGGATGCGCTCCGCTGGTTCGCGACGGGCGCCTGCGGTACCGTGCCGACGCCGGGCGGACCTGCTGTGGTGAAACCAGATCGTCACTAGACCCGGCCCAGCGGCTGTACTAGGTCCTGGGGCGTAGACTTGTGCGACAGGGGAGGCGGACAGGCGCGATGCGGTACGAAGCTCCAGAGACCGTGGACAAGGCGGTCGCCCTGCTCGCCAGCATGGGCCGGAAGGCGCGGGTGCTGGCCGGTGGCACCGATCTCCTGGTGCAACTGCGCGCCGGCGTGGTCGAGCCGGAGATGATGATCGACATCAAGAAAATCGCCGAACTGCGCTCGATCGCCAGGGAAGCGGGCGGCTTTCGCATCGGCGCGGCCGTCGCGGGCGCCGAGATCCGCGAACATGCCGACCTGCGCAAGGCGTGGCCGGGCATCTGCGAGGCCGCCAACCTGATCGGCTCGACCCAGATCCAGGGCCGCGCCAGCATGGGCGGCAACCTGTGCAACGCCTCGCCGGCCGCCGACAGCGTGCCCGCCCTGATCGCCGCCGGCGCCAAGGTGACGGTGGTGGGACCGGCGGGTCGGCGCGAGGTGCCGGTCGAGTCGATTGCGACCGGCCCGGGCAAGACGTCCCTCGCCGACGGCGAGTTCGTGGTCTCTTTCCTGCTGCCGCCTAGGCCGGCGCACGCGAGCGACGCCTACCTCCGCTTCATTCCGCGTACCGAAATGGACATCGCCGTGGTCGGCGCCGGGGTCAACGTCACCCTCGACGCCAAGGGCGTGGTGAGCGCGGCCCGCGTCTCCCTCGGCGCGGTGGCGCCGACGGCGCTGGTGGTTGAGGACGCCGCCAAGGCGCTGATCGGGACCAAGGGCGAGGCGGCGGCGCTGGATGCGCTGGCCAAGGCGGCGAGCGCCGCCTGCCGCCCCATCGACGACAAGCGTGGCACCAAGGAGTTCCGCATCCAGGTCGCCGGCGTGATCGCGCGGCGGACGGCGGCCAAGGCACTCGAGCGGGCGAGGAAGGTCTGATGTCCAAGCATCACGTCACCACCACCATCAACGGCGATCCGGTCGAGTACCTGTGCGAGGTCGAGCAGACGCTGCTCGACGTGCTGCGCGACGATTTGCTGATGACCGGTTCCAAGGAGGGCTGCGCCTCCGGCGACTGCGGCGCGTGCAGCGTCACCATCGACGGCCGCCTGGTCTGTTCGTGCCTGGTTCTCGGCGTCGAGGCCGAGGGGCGCCGGATCGAGACCATCGAGGGCATGGCCAAGGGCGACGCGCTGCACCCGTTGCAGCAGAAGTTCCTCGACCACGCCGCCCTGCAATGCGGGGTGTGCACCCCGGGCTTCCTGGTCGCGGCCAAGTCGCTGCTGGAGCGCAATCCCAACCCGACCGAGACCGAGGCCCGCTACTGGCTGGCCGGCAACCTGTGCCGCTGCACGGGCTACGACAAGATCATTCGCGCCGTGCTGGATGCGGCCGCCGAAATGAGGAGGAGCTGACCATGGCAGAAGCCACCACCGCCCCGGCCAAGCGCAAACTCAAATGGGTCGGCAAGCGCGCCCCGCGCCCCGACGGGGTCGACAAGGTCACGGGCCGGGCCAAGTTCGGCGCCGACTTGTTCATGTCGGGGCAGCTGGTCGGCAAGGTGCTGCGCAGCACCCTGCCCCACGCGCGGATCAAGTCGATCGACATCTCCAAGGCCCTCGCCCTCCCCGGCGTGAAGGCGATCGTGACGCGTGACGACTTCCAGGATATGGCGTCGGAGTTCGTGCCGGCCGGCGAGATGATGATCAACTACAAGGACGTGGTGCGGAACATCATGGCGCGCGAGAAGGTGCTGTACGAAGGGCACCCGGTCGCCGCCGTGGCCGCGACCAACGCGGCCGTCGCGCGCCAGGCGCTCAAGCTCATCAAAGTGGAGTACGAGGTGCTGCCCCACGTGATCGACGTGGACGAGGCGATGAAGCCCGGCGCGCCCCTGCTGCACGAGGACATGATCACCCAGGGCGTCGAGCCGGCCCCGACCAAGCCCTCCAACGTCGCCAAGCGGGTCCAGTTCGCCGTCGGCGACATCGAGGCCGGGTTCAAGAAGGCCGACGTGATCGTCGAGCGCGAGTACCACACCCAGCCGGTGCACCAGGGCTACATCGAGCCGCACGCCTGCATCGCCAGCGTCTCGGAAGATGGCCAGGCCGACCTCTGGGTCACCACCCAGGGCCATTACGTGGTGCGCGCCCACTGCGCCAGGCTGCTGGGGTGGGACATCTCGAAACTGCGCGTCACCGCCTCCGAGATCGGTGGCGGCTTCGGCGGCAAGACCGTGGTCTATCTGGAGCCGGTCGCCCTCGCCCTGGCCAAGAAGGCGCAGCGCCCGGTCAAGATGGTGATGACCCGCGAGGAAGTGTTCCGCGCCAGCGGGCCGGCTCCGGGCGCCTGGGTCAAGGTCAAGATCGGCGCCACCAAGGACGGCCGGATCACCGCCGCCGAGGCGACCATGGCCTACCAGGCCGGCGCCTTCCAGGGCTCACCGGTGCAGATGGGGTGCATGTGCGCCTTCGCGCCCTATGACCTGGAGAACGTGAAGACCGTCGGCTTCGACGTGGTCACCAACCGGCCCAAGGTCGCTGCCTACCGTGCACCGGGGGCGCCGATTTCCGAGTACGCGGTCGAGTGTGCCCTCGACGAGCTGGCTGACCAGCTCAAGATCGACCCCCTCGATCTGCGCCTGAAGAACGCCGCCAAGGAAGGCACCCGCGCCGTCTACGGGCCGAAGTTCGGCCCGATCGGCATGGTCGAGACCCTGGAGGCTGCCAAGAACCATGCCCATTACACGGCCAAGCTCGGACCCAATCAGGGCCGCGGCGTGGCCTCGGGCTTCTGGTTCAACATCGGCGGCGAGACCTGCGCGTCGATCAATGTGAATGAGGACGGCACGGTTTCGCTGATCATCGGCACGCCCGACATCGGTGGCAGCCGCGCCAGCCACGCGCAGATGACGGCCGAGTCGCTCGGCATCGACCTGTCGAAGGTGCGCACCATCATCGCCGACACGAGCATGCTGGGATACACGTTCCTGACCGGTGGCAGCCGCGCCACCTTCGCCGGCGGCATGGCGGCGAACCAGGCGGCGGGCGACGTGATCAAGCAGCTCTGCTCGCGCGCCGCCAAGATCTGGGAAATTCCCGAGGATGCGGTCGCCTACGAGGACGGCTTCGTCAAGCCGGCCGGCGCCAATGCCGGCAAGTTCCCGGCACTCTCCATCGCCGACATCGCCAAGAAGGCGGGCAAGACCGGCGGGCCGATCGTCGGCCACGCCCAGATCAATGCCCAAGGCGCCGGCCCGAGTCTCGGCACCCACATCGTCGACGTGGAGGTCGACAAGGAGACCGGGCGGGTCTCGGTCCTGCGCTACACCGTGATCCAGGACGCCGGCAAGGCCGTGCACCCGAGCTACGTCGAAGGGCAATTCCAGGGCGGCGCCGTGCAAGGCATCGGCTGGGCGCTCAGCGAAGAATACATCTACGGCGCCGATGGCCGAATGCAGAACGCCGGCTTCCTCGACTACCGCATGCCGGTCGCCTCCGACGTACCGATGATCGACACAGTGATCGTCGAGGTACCGAACCCGCGCCATCCCTATGGGGTGCGGGGCATCGGCGAGACGCCGATCGTGCCGCCCATGGCCGCGATCGCCAACGCCATCGGCCACGCGCTGGGCACCCGGCTGTATGAACTTCCCATGTCGCCGCCCAAGGTGCTGAAGGCGATCGGGCAGAACGAGGCGAAGGGCCAGGGTCGGGGGCACTGACGGCGTGGCCAGGGTTGTCCTGGTCGGCAACCTGAAACAGTTCACCGGCGGCATCGCCGAGTTCGACCTGGAGGCGGCCACCGTCAGGCAGTTGTTCCAGCGCCTCGCCGAGCGCTACCCGGCGCTTGGGCCCCACCTGGAAGAGGGGATCGCCGTCGCCATCGATGGCGCCATCCACCAGGACGCCTGGCTGGAGCCGATCGGGGCAGCGAGCGAGGTGCACCTGCTGCCGCAGATCGGCGGCGGCTGAGAGGCCTCAGCCGGTGGACGCGCCCCCCTCGTGCCCATGAAGGCGCCCGAGTCCCTCCCCGTCGCGGCGAGCCTGCCGGCCTTGACCGCGGCCCTCGCCAGCCATCCCGGCGCGGTACTGGTCGCCCCGCCTGGCGCCGGCAAGACCACGACCGTGCCTGTCGCCCTGCTCGACCAACCCTGGCTCGCGGGGCGCCGCATCCTGATGCTGGAGCCGCGGCGGCTCGCCGCCCGGGCCGCCGCGCGGCGCATGGCGGCGCTCCTCAGAGAGCCCGTCGGCGAGCGAGTCGGGTTCAGGGTCCGCTTCGAGAGCAAGGTCTCGGCCGCGACCCGGATCGAAGTCGTCACCGAGGGCATCCTGACCTGGCGCTTCTTGCGCGATCCCGGGCTCGAGGGCGTCGGCCTGGTGATCTTCGACGAGTTCCACGAGCGCAGTCTGGAATCCGACCTCGCCCTGGCCTTGGCGCTGGACGCGCAAGCGGGGCTCGGCGCCGAGTTCCGGCTCCTCGTCATGTCGGCGACCATCGACGGCGCGGCGGTCGCCGCGCTCCTCGGCGGGGTTCCGGTTGTCATCGCCGACGCGCGCGCCTGGCCGGTCCAAGTCCATCACGTCCCGCGGCGCCGCGAGCGGCGGCTGGAGGACGACATGGCCGCCCTCATCCACCGCGCATTGGCCGAGACCGAGGGCGACGTGCTCGCCTTCCTGCCGGGCGAGCGCGAGATTCGCGCGACCCTCGGCCGGCTGGCGGCGGAGCTGCCGCCGGGCGTGCTGCTGGCGCCCCTTTTTGGGGCGCTCTCGTCGGCCGAGCAGGACCGCGCCATCCAGCCCGCGCCAAGGGGGGCGCGCAAGGTGGTGCTCGCCACCACCATCGCCGAGACCAGTTTGACCATCGAAGGGGTGCGGACCGTGGTCGATTGCGGCCTCAAGCGCCGCCCGCACTTCGACCCCGCGAGCGGTATGAGCCGCCTCGAGACGGTCCGCGTCTCGCAGGCAGCCGCAACCCAGCGCGCGGGCCGCGCCGGGCGGCTCGGCCCCGGGCACTGCTATCGCCTGTGGGAGGCCGCCGAGGAACGTGCCCTGGCCGCCTTCGATACCCCGGAGATTCGCGCGGCGGACCTTGCCCCTCTCGCGCTCCAGCTCGCCGCTTGGGGCACGGTGCCTGATGCCCTCGCCTGGCTGGATGCGCCACCGGCAGCCGCCTACGCCCAAGCGACGGCGCTGCTGCGGCGCCTGAGCGCCCTCGACGACGCGGGGCGGATCACGGGCGAAGGGCGGGCGATGGCGGCGCTTCCCTTGCATCCCCGCCTCGCGCACATGGTGCTGCGGGGCAAGGCGATCGGCCGGGGAGCGCTGGCCGCCGACCTCGCGGCGCTGCTCTCGGAGCGCGATACTCTCGGCGAGCGCGGCGATGCCGATATCCAGACCCGCCTCGAGCGGCTCGCCGCACCGGGGGGTGCTCATGGCGTCCGCGCGGTCGCGCGGCAGATCCGTCGCCTTGCCAGGATCTCCGGTGAACCCGAGGGCACCGCGGGAACCGGAGTCCTGATCGCCCTCGCCTACCCGGACCGGGTGGCGGCTGGGCGGGGCGGCCGCTTCCTACTCGCCGGCGGCGGCGGTGCCGTGGTTGCCCCGCACGATGCGCTCGCCGGGGCCGAGTTCCTGGCGATCGCAACCCTCGACGGCGCGGCCGAGGACGCGCGGGTCTACCTGGCCGCGCCGCTCACCCGGGCGGAGATCGCAGCGACCTTCGCCGACGAGATCGAGTTGCAGGACGTGATCGCGTGGGACTCGCGGCAGCAGGCGGTCATACAGCGGCGCGAGGAGCGGCTGGGGGCGATCCTGCTCGGTGAGCGCCCGCTCACCGACCCCGATCAGACGCGGCTGCGGGCCGCCATGCTGGCGGGGGTGCGTAACCTCGGCGTCGACGCCCTGCCCTGGACGGCGGCGGCGCGCTCCCTCCAAGCGCGGATCGCGTTCCTGGCCTTGACCCTGCCGGAGATGGGTTTTCCCGATCTCGGTGACGCCGCCCTGCTCGCCCGGATGGAGGACTGGTTGGGACCGCATCTGGCGGGGTGCACCCGGCGCAGCCACCTGGCCGGCCTCGACCTGGCGGCGCTGCTCCGCGCCCAGGTGCCGCCCGCCCTGCTGCGCCGGCTGGAGGACCTGGCGCCGACCCATCTGCCGCTGCCGGCGGGCGGGCGGGCGGCGATCGACTATGGCGGCGATGGCGGCCCGCAGCTCCGCGTGCGCTTGCAGGAGATGTTCGGCCAGGCGGCGACCCCCCGCGTCGCCGGCGGGCGCGTCGCCGTCGTCGTCGAGCTGCTGTCGCCGGCGGGGCGCGGAATCGCGCTGACCAGCGACCTGGCCAGCTTCTGGGCCGGCGCCTACGCCCAAGTGCGCGCCGAGATGCGCGGCCGCTATCCCAAGCACCCCTGGCCCGAGGACCCCATGGCCGCGGCGCCGCGCGGCCGGGCCACCCGCCCCCGCCTCAGCGGCCGATGAGCGCCTTCAGCTTCGCCTTGGCGTGGTTCAGCAGGTAGCTGTTCTCGATGATCAGGCGGGTCAGGCCGTAGGCGGCGGAGCGGCGGAAGCGGGTCGCGGTGTAAGCCATCGGCGACACCCAGAAGTCGGCACCGACGCCGAGCACCGCAAGCTGGCGCGGCGTGAGCCGGGCGAGGTCCGTCGACCAGAGCGGCAGCGGCGAGACCTGCACCCGGCCGAACGTCGCGACGCGGTAATAGTCGAGCAGGATCACTGTCCGCTCCACCCGGGAGGGCTGGTCGGGGCCGTGGAATCCGCGGTCGTCAAACAGCACCAGATCGCCCGCGCGGCCGTCGAGCCGCACCAGGGTCGCCTCGATCGCGGCGCGCTCGGCCGCCGGGTAGCGCGTCAGGTCCTGGCCGTGGGGCGAAAGCAGCTTGTGACTGCCGATGCAGTAGCAGAACCCGCCCTCGGTCGTGTCGTGAAGGTAGATCACGCCGCCGACTCCGACCGGCTCGCGCAACTGCGCCAGGGTCAGGCGGTCGGTCGCGTCGGCGGATTTCGCCCACCCGACAGCGAAGTCGCTGTGCAGGGGAAAATAGACGTAGCCGACCCCGGCGTCCCGTTTCAGCGTGGTCTCCGCCAGGACGCACTCGGAGCCCATATGGGCCTCGATCGCGTCGATCACCCGCTCATCCGCCAGCAGGTCCAGCGCCGGTCCCCCCAGCAGGCAGGGGTTCAACAGCCGCTTCGGCGCATCCACCTTGGCGTAGCCCGGCACGCCGGCGACCGCCGGCAGCGCCAGCCACTCTTCGGCGCGGCGCACCACCTCGGCCACGGTCGCCTGCGCGAACAGGTTGCGCAGCAGCACCACGCCGTCGGCGGCGAGGGCCGCGCCGACCGCGGCGATATCGAAGGGCGCCTCGGCCACGTCCAGGCAGCGGAACCCAGGACCGGTTTCGGGCATGACCACGGACAGTGATTGCGGGAGCAAGTCCAACTGTGGTTTACAGCTTATCACGCGCGCCCCCTGCGCCGCACGCCCACAGGCAGGCAAGCCGATGGCCACCCTCGCCCACAGTCTTTCGCAGCTCCTGCCCCGCCCCCTCGCCACCTGGCTCGCGCCCAAGTGGCATCTGGCGCGCGAGACCTATCTGTTGCGCCAGCGCCAGGGCGGGCGGCTCTGGTACGACCGTGAGCTCCTGTGCTGGATCGCGCGCAAGCCGTTGCCGGGGGGCGCGGCAATCGAGGTTCCGGTGCGCTCCTACCGCGAGCTGCGCCGGGTGGTGAACTTCGACGCCAACCGCGAAGACCTGGTCCTGATCTGGCTGACCGCCATCGACGACTGCACCATGCTCTACGACATCGGCTCGGCCAACGGCCTCGAAGGCTTCGCCGCCAACGCGCTGCACGGCTGCCGGGTGGTGTTCGTCGAACCGTTCACGCCGAGTGTGGAAAGCATCCTGAAGGGCGTAGTTCTGGCGACCCGGCGGGGCCAGAGCGTCGAGCGCTTCGACGTGTTCCAGGCCGGCTGCGACCGCGCCATGGGCCTGAGTCGCGTGCTGCTGCACAACCCGCCGGTGCCGGGCGGCACCTACAACACCTTCGCCGACGTCGACGCCTATTGCCGGGGTGGGCGCGGCGGCGAGCGGGTGTGGGCGACGCAATGGGCACCCGCCGTCTCGATCGATGGCCTGCACGCTTCTTGCGGCCTGCCGCGGCCGAGCCACGTGAAGATCGACGTCGATGGGTTCGAGGACCGCGTCATCGCCGGCGCGACCGAGACCCTGGCTTCGCGTGCGGTACGGAGCTGGATCGTCGAGATCAGCCCGGGCCGTCTGGAGCCGATCCAGGCCGCGATGATCGGCGCCGGCTACCAGGAGATCGCCAGCTTCGAGCATTACCCGGGCCTGGACGACTGCTGGGACCGCCTCTATGTGCGCGACGACCTAGTGGACGACTACCGCCACCGCCTGGAGACGGCCCGGCTGCGGCGGCCCTGAGAGGGGCGGCAAGCACGGAGCACACCATGAACCTCAGCACCGACCGCATCCTCGTCACCCACACCGGCAGCCTGCCGCGACCCGACGACCTGCTCCGCCTCCTGGTCGCCCGCGACCAGCGCCAGCCCTACGACCAGGGTGAGTTCGAGCGCACGCTGGCGCGTGCCGTAGCCGACGTGGTGAACAAGCAGATCGCCTTCGGCATCGACGTGGTGAACGACGGGGAGTTGAGCAAGATCGGCTACGGCGCCTATGTGAAGGAGCGCCTGACCGGGTTCGAGGGCGAGGAGGCGCCGCGCATCCACGCCGCCGACCTGGACGAGTTTCCGGTCGACTTCCGCCGCCTCTACGGGCCCGAGGGCTTCGACAAAATGAAGCGGCCGATGTGCGTCGCGCCACTGAAATACGTCGGGCTGGGGGCACTCGCGGCCGACCTCGCCAACCTGCGGAAGGCGGGAGAGGTGATCAGAGTGCACGTATGCGAGGAGAGCGACCGGTGCGCAGCTATCAACTGACCCGCTGGGGCCATGATCTGGAAGCGCGCGAGGTGCCGACGCCCGCGCCCAAGGGCGCCGAGGTTCTGGTCCGCATCACCGCCTGCGGCCTCTGTCACAGCGACCTGCACCTGCGCCAGGGCTACTTCGACTGGGGCGGGGGCAGGCGCGTGACGCTGGAGGAGCGCGGCATGCGCCTGCCCCTCACCCTCGGCCACGAGATCGTCGGCGCGGTTGCCGCCCTTGGCGCCGATGCAGCCGGGGTGCGGGTCGGCGATGCCCGGGTCGTGTTCCCGTGGATCGGCTGCGGCGCCTGTGATCTCTGCCAGCGCGACGAGCTGCTCTGCCGCAAGCCCCGGCATCTGGGTGCGCGCACCGACGGCGGCTACGCCGAATACGTGCTGGTGCCGCACGCGCGCTACCTGTTCGATTACGGCCGCGTGCCGATGGCCCTCGCCTGCACCTACGCCTGTTCCGGGTTGACCGCCTATCACGCGCTGAAGAAGGTGGGATCGCTCAGGGGCGACGATTGCCTGGTGCTGATCGGCGCCGGCGGCGTCGGCCTGAGCGGCCTCCTGATCGCTCCCAGCGTCACCCCGGCGCGCGTGATCGTCGCCGACAAGGACCCGAAGAAGCGCCAGGTGGCGCTGGAATCGGGTGCCCACGCGGTGATCGACAACACGCTGCCCGGCGCGATCCAGCGCATCCAGGAGTTGACCGCGGGCGGCGCCGCGGCGGCGATCGACTTCGTCGGCGCGCCGGCGACCACCGAATTCGGCCTGGGCGCGCTGAGAAGGGGCGGCACCCACGTGATCGTCGGCCTCTACGGCAGCAGCATCGATCTGCCATTGCCCATGCTGCCGCACCGCCTGCTCGACGTGCGCGGCGCCAATGTCGGAACGCTCACCGAGATGCAGGAGCTGATGGCGCTGGTGCGCGCCGGGCGGGTGCCGCCGATGCCGGTAACCACCCGCCCCATGGCGCAGGTGAACGCGGCGCTGGCCGATCTGGAGGCCGGCAAGGTGGTCGGTCGCTGCGTGCTGACCCCCTGAGCCGCCACGCCCCAGCGCGGTGATCCGGCCGCCCCGGCCTGGTGGACAGGGGCGCGTGATGCTCCCACAATCCGCGCGTCTCCGCTGCGAGTCCCAACCATGCCCACCGCCGCCGTCCGCCTGAGCGCCCCGCCCGGGCCCGAGACCCGCTCGCCGGTGCGATGGCTGGTGCTGGCCGGGGTCTGGTTCATCTACGCCTGTTTCGGCGTGACGGTCACCGGACTGGCGCCCCTCGTCGGTCCGATCACCCGTGATCTCGGCCTCAGCCATTCCGCCATGGGCGGCGTGCTCGGCGTCTGGCAGCTGGTTTACATTGCCTGGTCGGTGCCGTGCGGATTCATCCTCGACCGGCTGGGGGCCCGGCGAGCGCTCTTCCTCGGCGCCCTGCTGATCGCCGGCTCGGGCCTGGCGCGGGGCCTCGCCATCGATTACCTGACGCTCTGCGCCGCGGTCGCCCTCTTCGGTTTCGGCGGGCCGATCGTCTCGGCCGGGGCGCCGAAGGTGATCAGCCTCTGGTTCCAGGGGCGGGAGCGCGGGCTCGCCATGGGCCTCTACATCACCGGGCCGTCGGCCGGCGGAGTGGTATCGCTCGCACTCACCAACTCGGTGATGATGCCCCTGTTCGACGGCCAGTGGCGCCACGTGCTGTTTCTGTGGGCCGCCCTGATGCTGGCGAGCGGTCTCGTTTGGCTGGTCGTGACCCAACACCCGATCGCCCGCGGCGTGGAGCAACGCATCGCCGCCGAACCCAAGCGGCCGCAGCGCCAGATACTGGCCGAGATCCTGTCCCTGCCAGCGGTCCGGCTGATGCTGGTGATGAGCGTCGGCATCTTCCTGTTCAACCACGCGCTCAACAACTGGCTGCCGGAACTCCTGCACCATGGCGGCCTGAGCGCGGTCGCCGCGGGCTACTGGTCGGCGGTGCCGACGGCGGTCGGTGTGTTCGGCTCGCTCCTGATCCCGCGCCTGGCCGTCCCCGAGCGGCGCTTCACAGTGTTGACCGGGCTTTGTCTCGCGGCGGGGCTGGCGAGCCTCTGCCTGCACGCGGCGCCCGGGCCGGTGCTGATGTTCGGCCTGATCCTGCAAGGGTTGGTGCGCGGCTCGCTGATGACGGTCGCTATTCTGACGCTGGTCGAGATGCGCGGCGTCGGCGAGAAGAACGCGGGCACGGCGAGTGGTCTGTTCTTCTCGGCCGCCGAGGTCGGGGGCGCGTCTGGGCCGGTCGTGCTCGGCGTGCTCTATGACGCGACTGGGAGCTTCGATGCCGGGCTCCACCTGCTGACCGGCATCACGGTCGCCCTGGTCGGCGGCGTGCTGTGGCTGCGCCGGCTGGTGGCGCTGCAGGCTGTTGTCGCCCGCCCCGACGCGGCGTAGCCAGCGATCCCAGCCGGCCCCCGACTCCCAGGCTTGCTTCTTGCGGTAGAGGGTCGACGGCGCGACGCCGAGTACCGCCGCGGCGCGGGGAATGTTGCCGCCACAGGCGGCAATGGTGCGCTCGATCGCTTCCTTCTCGATCTGCCAGAGCCGTTTCGGCGGCTCGCTCCCGCCGGCACCAGCCACTGCGCCGACCTCGGCCGGTGGCGTGCCCGGCGACATGGCCAGACCGATCGCCACGTTCGAACTCCCCAGGCCCGGCGGCAGCATCTCCGGCGTCACCTCGTCGCCGTCGTTGAGGACGACGATGCCCCTCAGCACGTTCTGCAGCTCGTGCACGTTGCCCGGCCAGGCGTGGGCGCGGAGTCGGTCCTCGACAGCCGGCGCCAGGCGCTGGAACCGCTTGCCCTCCTCCCGCGCATAGCGCTGCAACAGATGGCGCGCGATCTCGACCACGTCGTCGTCGCGCTCACGCAGCGGCGGCAGGTGCAGGGGAATGGCCTTGAGCTGGTAAAAGAGGTCCTCGCGAAAGCGCCCCTCCTCGACCTCTTGCGCCAAGTCGCGGCTGCCCGAGCAGAGCACGCGCACATCGGCCCGGTGGCCCTCCATACCGCCCGCCCGCGTGTAGGCTCCGGACTGCAGGAAGCGCAGGAACTTGGCCTGGAGGCTGAGGCACATCTGCCAGGGATCATCAAGATAAAGGGTTCCCCCGGCCGCCTGGGCGAGCGCGCCGTGGTGCGCTTCCGCGCCTTCGCCAGCAGCGGATTCGCGGCCGAAGAGAGTGGCTTCCAGCAGGTTCGCCGGCACTGCCGCGCAGTCGACGGCAACGTAGGGGCCCGCGCGCCGCGTGCTGGCGTGGTGCAGGGCCTCGGCGCACAGTTCGCGCCCGGTGCCGGACTCGCCCATGATGAAGACGGGGGCCCGGCTCGCGGCTGCGCTTTGGATGATGTGATAGACCGCCTGCATCGGCAGCGACGACCCGATCAGGCCGTGGAACTTCCCGGCGGCGAACTCATCACGGTAACTGTCGACCAGATTGCGCAGGCGCTGCCGTTCGAGCGCGTTGCGCGTCGTTACCAATAGTCGCTGGGCGTTGCACGGCTTGACGATGAAGTCGAGGGCGCCGAGCTGCATCGCCTCGACCGCGACATCGACCGATCCGTGCGCCGTGACCACCACGATCGCGGTGGGAATCTGCTCCTGGCGGACGATCCGGAGAATGTCGAAACCGTTCATGTCCGGCAGTTGCAGGTCGAGGATCACGAGTTTGGGCAGACGCGTGCGGATGAACTCGAGCGCCGCCTGGCCGGTTGCGACATGGGTGCTGCCGTGTCCGCCCCGCCGTAGGTACTCGCCGTAGACGCCGGCCAGTGCCGGCAAATCCTCGACCAGCAGAATCTCGTGGTCTCGATTTTCGGTTGCAGTTTCAGTCACGTCTGGCCCGCTCCTGCACGTCCCCGCCCTGCGCGATCCGGGACGCACCTTGGAGGATTATGGTAAATAAAAGATCAATTTACAGAATATCGCACCATCGAATCACGACGGATTCTGATTACGAAAGTATTCAGGAATTTGTCGTGTTCTGGTTGAAATAAGATGAAAATATTCGTCAGATAGTTAAAAATTGTTTCAAATTGGTGCGATCGGGGCCGGTGCCTAAGCTCAGTCCAAGGCGTCCTGCAGCCGCTTCCAGGCGATCACCGCCGCCGTGACCGGAACGCGGAGCGCGTGCAAGGGGATCGGGGAAAGTGCGGTCTCGGGAAAAGGCACCGCCTCGGCCGCCCTGCCCAACGCCCGCTCCGCCAGCAGCTTGCCCATCATGGTCGCCATGGCGACGCCGCGGCCGTTGTAGCCGTAACCCGTGTAGAGGCCCGGCGCCAAGGCATTCAGCCGCGGCAGCGAGTCCAGGGTGACGGCGGTCCGCCCGCCCCAGCGATGGGTCACGCGCGGCCGGCCGATATGCGGATAGAGCCGAAGCAGCGAATCGTACAGCCGATCGAACAGGCGCGCGGGCGACTCGTCCCCCCTGGCCCCCCGGCCACCGAACAGCAACTGGCCGGCGGCGTCCAGACGGTAATAGAACAGAATCCGGCGCAGGTCCGAGGCGCAGTGGTTCCTGGGCAGGATGCTGCGGCGCAGATTGTCGCCGAGCGGCTCGGTCGCGAACTGGATGCTCTGCACCGGGATCAATGATTGCCGCAGTCCGGGCCACAGGTCGTCGGTATAGCCGTTGGTGCAGAGGAGAACGGTCTGCGCGCGGACCGCGCCCCGCGCCGTCTCGAGCCGCCAGCCGGTGCCGTCCCGCGCCAGTGCCTTGACGCCACTCCCGCCGTGCACGGCCGCACCCGCGGTGAGCGCCGCCCGCGCCAGGCCACGGGCGTAGCCGAGGGGCTGCACATGCCCACCTCCGGCATGGGTCCAGCCCGCGACATAGCGCGCCGATCCCGTCAACTCCTGCGCCGCCGCCCGGTCCAGTTCCCGGACCGGGGCCCCGCGCTCACCCCACTCCTCCACCTGCCGGCGAATGGTATCGATCCGGCCGGGCGCGTGGGTCGCCTGCAACCAGCCCCGGCGCACCGGCTCGCAGTCGATGCGATGGCGCGCCACCAGGTCGAACACCAGGTCGGCAGACTCGGCGGCTAGGCTGCCGAGGCGCCGCCCCGCCTCGCGCCCGAACCGGGCCTCGATCGCGGACGGCAGCGCGCGGAAGATCGGCACCACCTGCCCGCCGTTCCGCCCCGACGCCCCCCAGCCCGGCTCCGCCGCCTCCAAGAGGACGGTCTCGACCCCCGCCGCCGCCAGATGCAAGGCAGCGGAGAGGCCGGTATAGCCGCCACCGACGACGGCAACCGCCGCCGACCGCGATTCCGGCAGCGGCGGCGTCGGCGCCGGGGGCGGCGCGGTCTCGGCCCAGAGCGAGGGCGGCAGTGGCTCAGTCACGGCGCGAGGCCGTGGGGTTCAGGGCGGCGCCGTAATCTCGGCGCGCACCTGCTGGTGTCACATAGCCTTCAGCCACGTCTTCCAGTACTGCCGCCTGGGTTCGCTCGCCCACGTCGCCGTAGCCGCCTGCGCCGGCAAGGCGGAGGCTGACCACGTCGCCGCGGCGGATCACCCGTCGCTCCTTGGAGGAGAGCGCGGTGGCCTCGCCGTCGGGGTTGAGGATCGTCTCCGCCCGCGTACCCGGCTGGCCGCCAAAGATGCCGTAAGGCGCAAATCGGTGTCGGTCACCCAGCAGGTTGAGCACGGCCGAGTCGGTACAGAGTTCGATGTCCTTGCGCATGCCGCAACCGCCCCGGTACCGGCCGGGCCCCGCTGAATCCGGAATCAGCTCCTGGCGGCGGATCAGCACCGGATTGTGCGCCTCGTGCACCTCCACCGGGATGTTCGGGCAGTTCAGGATCGGGCTCATGGCCTCGGTGCCGTCCTTGGTCGCATGGCCGCCATAGCCGGCGAAGACCACGTCGTAAAGAATGAAACCCTCGCCGGTCGCATCGTCGATGCCGCCCATCTGCACGTTGGCCCAATGGGAGAAGGCGCCCATGGCCCGCTCGGGCAGCACGGCGGCCAGCGCGCCGTTGATCGCCTCGAAGATGCGGATCTGCACCGCGGCCCGGCCGCCGCTCGCCGCCGGATAGGCGGCATTGAAGAAGGAGCCCTCGCGCCCGACCACGTGGATCGGGCGGATGACGCCATCGTTCTGGGGCAGGAGCGCGTCGGCGAACACTTTCACCGAGAAATAGACATAGGCGCGGGTGAAGTTGATGTAGCAGTTCATCCCCGCCGCGACCTGGTCGCTGGAGCGCGAAAAGTCGACCGTGATATCGCTTCCCGCGACGATCACGTCGACGTTCACCAGCACCGGTTCGGTGCCCGGGCCGTAATCGTCCATGTGATCGTCATAGCGGTAGACGCCATCGGGGATCTTGGCGATCTGGGCGCGGATCCTGGCCTCGGAGCGGTCGAGGATGGCATCGATCGCCCCCTCCATGGTGGGCGCGCCATAGTCGCGGTACATGCGCTCCAGGCGGCGCGCGCCGACGAAGGTGGCGTTCAGTTGCGCGCGCAGATCACCCTTCACCCGCTCCGGCAGGCGCACGTTGCCGAGGACCAGGCGCAGCAGGTCCGGGTCGAACTCGCCGGCCCGCACCAGCTTGACGGGCAGGATGCGCAGGCCCTCCTGGAACGCCTCGGTGACACCGACCACCGCCTGGGAGCCGGGGACCGCGCCGCCGACGTCGGCGTGATGGGCGATGTTCGCCGCGTAGCCGATGATCTTGCCCGCCACCCAGACCGGGGTGACGATGAAAATGTCCGGATAGTGGCCGGAGCCGAGAAACGAGTCGTTGACGGCGATCGAATCCCCCGGCTGCATACGCGCGGCCGGGTAGTACTCCATGCAGCTCCGCACCACGAACGGCATCGAGCCGAGATGGCCGGGGGTGAAGTTGCCCTGGGACAGCATCCGCCCGCGCCGATCGAACAGGCCGGTCGAGAAATCGTCGCCCTCGCGCACGGCATCGGAGTAGGCGGTCTGCCGCAGCGTCGTCCCCATCTCCTCGGCAATGGAGATGAAGCCGTTCCAGATCACCGAGAGCGCGATCGGATCGATGCCGGCATCAGACCGAAGCAGCGTATCGGGCATGTCCTAGTCCCCCGAACCAATGGCGATGATCAGGTTTCCGGCCGCGCTCACCGTAGCGCTGTCACCGGGGAGGATCACGGTGGTGCACTCGCGCTCCTCCACGATCGCCGGCCCCAGGATGACATCACCGGAGGCGACGCGGTAGCGGTCGATGATCGGGGTCGGCACGAAGCCCCCCGCTTCGGGGAAAAAAGCGGGCCGTTCGCCGAGGCGCGCCTGGCCGGCGACGGGGCCGGCCCAGCTTGATGCCCCACCACTCCCCGCGGGCGAGGGCACCGTCGCCGCCAGGGTCCAGTCGATCCCTTCGATGCTGGCCTCGCGGTCGACATAGCCGTAGTTGCGCCGATAGGTCTCCTGGAACGCCGCCACCACCCGCGCCGCGTAGTCGCCGCCCATGTCGCCCGCCGGCAGGTCGACTCTTCGCTCGTATCCCTGCCCGACGAAGCGCATGTAGGCGGCACGCGACCAGCGTACGCCGGCGACGGAGCCAAGGCGGGCGAGCTGGGCCTGGGCGCGCGCCTCGAGTTCGGTGTAGAGCCGGGCAATGGCGGCGCTCGCATCCGCCGTGACGCGGAGCACCCGCGTCATCGCCACATCGATCCGGCTGTCGGCCGCGAGCAATCCGACCGCCGAGCCGACCCCGGCGCCCACCGGCACGATCACCCGCGGGATGCCGAGGGCGCGCGCCAGACGCGCGGCGTGCAGCGGTCCGGCACCGCCGAAGGCGACCATGGCATAGCGCCTTGGATCTCGGCCGCGCTCGACCGAGACCACGCGCATGGCGCGCTCCATGTTGCTGTTGGCGACCGCGTGGATGCCCCATGCCCCCGCCGCGGCCGAGAGCCCAAGGGGTTCGGCGATCTGGCGCTGGATGCCGGCAGTAGCCGCGGCCGTATCCAGCCGCATGGCACCGCCGTTGAAATAGTCGGGATCGAGATAGCCGAGCACCAGATTGGCATCGGTCACCGTCGGGCGCGCACCGCCGCGGCCGTAGCAGATCGGCCCCGGATCGGCGCCGGCGCTCTCGGGCCCGACGGTGACCAGGCCCATGTCGGTTCCCGCCAGACTGCCGCCGCCGGCACCGATCTCCAGCAGTTCGACCGAGGGTACATTCAGCGGCAGGCCGCTGCCGGGGCGGAAGTTGACGGTGGCCACCTCGAAGCTCGGCATCACCGCCGGCTCGCCGTCGTCGATCGCCCCGAGCTTGGCCGTGGTGCCGCCCATGTCGAAGGTGATGACGTGCTCCGAGCCTTCCCGGCGCCCGACCACTGCGCACATCATGACCCCGGCGGCCGGGCCGGATTCCACGATGCGAATCGGCAGCTCGCCCGCGAGCTCGGGCGGCACCAGCCCGGCATTCGATTGCATGATGAACAGGTCGGACGTGATGCCCCGCCCCTTTAGGCCGGCCTGCAGGTCGCGCACGTAGCGCCCAACCACCGGCATCACATAGGCATTGGCGACGGTGGTGCTGAACCGCTCGTACTCGCGCATCTTGGGCGAGACCTGGGAGGAAAGCGAGATCGCCAGCTCCGGGTCGCGCGCATGCAGCGCAGCGGCGATCCGCTCCTCGTGCGCCGGGTTGGCGTAGGAGTGGATCAGGGCGACCGCGATCGACCGATAGCCGCCGGCGATCACCGCCGCGACCGCCGCATCGAGGCTCAGGGGCGCCAGCGGCACCAGCACCTGGCCGTCGAAGCGCACCCGTTCCTTGACCTCGAACACGTCGCGGCGGCGCACCAGGGGGGTCGGCTTTTTCAGGTACAGGTCGAAGGTGTCGTAACGTTTCTGCCGGCCCATGATGATCACGTCGCGAAACCCCTCGGTCGTGATCAGCGCGGTCGGCGCGCCCTTGCGCTCGATGATGGCGTTGGTTGCAACCGTCGTGGCATGCAGCACAGTGGTGACCGCCGCCGGTGCGACCCCCGCGTGCCGCAGCAGCGCGTCGAGTCCGTCGAGAACGGCAACCGTCGGGTCGCCCGGCGATGTCGGCACCTTCCAGAACAGGCTGGTCCCCCGCTCCGGCAGCCGCAGCACGAAGTCAGTGAAGGTGCCGCCGATATCGAGGGCGATCTGGGCCAAGGAGTGCTTTCCATGGGGACGCCGCGGGCCATGGTGACACCGGCGCCCCCTGGAATCCAGCGCCTGCGCCTCGGCCCCGGCGGAGCCTGCCGCCGCTGGTTCGATTCGCTTTCCGGGTCGGTCTCAGGCATATAGAAAGACCGCCCCCAATAGCGGGGCCTTGGCGGGTTGCACAGCCTTGGAGCAATGGTGGCACGAAACAACCGAGCACAGGCGATGGACCTGGTTCCCGCACGACAGGGCCTTTACGATCCCGCCAACGAGCACGACGCCTGCGGCGTCGGCTTCGTCGCCAATATCAAGGGCCGCAAGTCCCATGATCTGATCCGCCGCGGCTTGCAGATTCTGGTCAATCTGGACCACCGTGGCGCGGTCGGCGCCGATCCCCTGGTCGGCGACGGCGCCGGATGCCTGATTCAGATACCGGACGGGTTGCTGCGCGACTGGGCGACCAGCCGTGGCCTCGACCTTCCCCAGCCCGGCGCCTACGCCGTGGCCATGGCGTTTCTGCCGCGCGACGAGCCGGCGCGCGCGTTCGCGGTGAAGCATTTCGAGCGGTTCATCAAGGCCGAGGGCCAGCGCCTGCTCGGCTGGCGCGAGGTGCCGACCGACACCACCGGGCTCGGCACCCGGGTGATCGAAACCATGCCGGTCATCCGCCAGGCGATCGTCACCCGCGGCAAGGGGATCGCCGACCAGGACGCCTTCGA
>SHWA01000031.1 GCA_009693995.1 Alphaproteobacteria bacterium
CGGCAGCGATGGCATCCGCCAGCCGTGGCGCGAGCCGGCCGAGGCTGCTGTTGACTCGGGCGGCGGCCAGTTTCTGCAAGCCGAAGGCGTGGATGAGGGGCGCCGGCATCCGCTCCTCGCCGATGGCGAAGAAGCGCAGCGAGCGCTCGGTCTGCGCGCCCCAGTACCGGTCGGCGGCGACCGCTATGGCACCGAAACTGTCGATCTCAGTGCGTGGAACCGCGCTCATCCGGCCGATCGATTCGCCGGATCCGTCATCAGCGGGGAAGTCGCCGCGGCGCTATTCGGGCTTGCGCCCGTCGCCGCCGGGGCCATCCCCCAGCCGCTTGCCGTCGAGCTCGCTCCGGCGTCGTTCCAGATTATGCTGAACGCGGTCCCGCTCCTGGCGTGTCCGACCGAACTGATAGCGGTTCTGCTGGCCACGCTCGCCGGTGCGGTCTTTCATCCGCTGCTTGCGATACTGGTTGAGGTTGATGACATCAGCCATGTGCTCGGGCCCCTTTCCGCCGCAGGCCACCGGCAGACCAAGCCGACGTGACGTGCGGCGACTGCTGGATTAGCTTAGCGCAAGAGTCGGCGGGCGCAAATGCCAGACCGGCGGCGCTCCCGACCACTGCAAGCGAAACGAGGTGCGCCTTGCGCAAGCTCTTGATTCTGTTCCTGGCAGGGGTTGGTACTCTGGCGGTTGCCTTGCTGCTGGCCCCCTTTGTCGTCGACCTCGACGACTATCGCGGCGAGATCGCGGCGCGGGCCAAGGCCGCGACCGGGCGCGAGGTCGCGATCGCCGGCGGCATCGACCTGTTCTTGTTGCCCGCTCCTGGTGTGCGCGTCGGGCGGGTCAGCGTCGCGAGCCCCGCGGGCTTCGTCGCCCCCGATGTCCTCAGCCTCGAGGCGGCGGAAGCGGAGGTCGCGCTTTGGCCGCTGCTGCGGGGCGAGATCCAAGTGGCACGCGTGCGCCTGGTGGCGCCGGTCCTCAGCCTCGAGCGGCGGGCCGACGGCGCCGTCAACTGGGCGTTCGGGACGCAACCGAGTGGTGCCTCACCCGCGGCCGCGCCCGCGAGTACCGGGGCAACCGCCGGGGCCCGCGTCAGCGTCGGCGCCCTCGCCATCGAAGGCGGCAGGGTGTCTTACCGCGACGCGGCCAGCGGCGGCGCCTGGGAGGCGGAGCGGATCGATGCGCGTCTCGCCCTCGACAGCCTGGCCGGACCGTTCCGTGGCCGAATCGAGGCCCGGGTCGCCGGGCAGCTGCTGACTCTGGAGGCGAGTACGGGTCGAATCAATGGTGCCGCTCCGGCGCCGGTCTCCTTCCAGGTTGCGAGTCCGACCGGTGGCATCACGGCCAAGTTCGACGGCAGCCTCGCGGGCGGCCTGGAGCGTCCGCAGCTCTCGGGGCGGATCCAGGCCGAGGCGCGCGATGGTGCCGCGGCCCTGGCAGCGGGCGGTTTTGCGGGTGCGCTGCCGCCCGGCCTCACGCGCGGCGTGACCCTGCGTGGTGAACTTGCGGTCGGGCGCGAGGCGGCGACGCTCGACGACCTCAAGCTGGTGCTCGGCGACGTGCAGATGAGTGGCGCCGTGAGTGCCCGCTTCGGTGCCGACCCACGCGTCGACGTCGCCCTGGCGGCGGCCAGGATCGATCTCGACGCACTGCTGCCGGCGGCCGGTGCCGCTGCTCCCGCTGCCGCGCCGGCGGGAGCGGCAGCGCCGGCCGCGCCAGCCGCGCCGGCACGGGGCGGAGCGGCACCCACGGTCGGCCTCGACCTCGGCATCGATGCGCTGGTCTGGCGCGGGGGCGTGATGCGCGGCGTCAAGCTGGCGGCGCAATGGCAAGGCGACGAAGTGATCATCGAGCAGGTGCGGGCGCAACTGCCCGGCGCCACCGATGCCGCCCTGTTCGGTACCGTTCGCCTGCCGGCGTCGGGGGCGCGCTTCGAGGGGCAAATGGAGGCGACCTCCGACAACCTGCGGGCCCTGCTCGAGTGGCAGAAGGTCGCTATCGGCGCGGTGCCAGCCGACCGCCTGCGCAGCCTGTCGCTCGCCACCGACGTGACGGCGGAGGCGGGCGGCGTCACCCTCGCCGGCCTCGATCTGCGCCTCGATTCCAGCCGGCTGACCGGCAGCGCCAGCGTGCGCTGGTCGGACCAGCGCTATGCTGCCGACCTGGCCCTCGATCGCATCAACCTCGACGCCTACCTGGCGCCGATTGCGCCGGCGGTTGCCCCGGCTCCGGCTCTGGCTCAGGGCAAGGCCACGCCCGCTCCGCCGGCCGCGCCCTGGACCGCGCTCGCCGCCTGGGACGGGCGCGTAGCCGCGCGCATCGCCGCTCTCACCTACCAGGGCGTCCTGGTGGAGGGGATTGAGCTGGACGCGGCGACGGCACAAGGCATGCTGACCGTGCGGCGCGCCCAGGTCAGGAACGTCGCCGGCGCGCGCGCCCAGGTGTCGGGCCAGAGCACCCTCGCGGCCGACCCTGAATTCCGCCTGACCCTCGACCTGGTGGCGCCGGAGACCGCGGCGCTTGCCCGCCTTGCCGGTCTGCCCCCGCAGTCGCCGCTTGCCCGGATGCGGCCATCCAAGGTCGCCGGCACCGTCGCCGGCCGGCTGACGGCCCTGACCCTGGACCTCGATGCCAGCCTGGGCGGCCTCACCGTCGAGGCGGCCGGGCAGGTGAGTGACCTGGCGACGGCGCCGGCCCTCGACCTGACGCTCGACGCCAAGGAGCGTGACGTGGCCGCGCTGCTCAAGGCCTTCGATATCGCCGGCACGCCGTTCACTGGGCCTGCCGGCGTTCGCGGCCGCATCAAGGGACCGCTGGCGGCGGCCGAGGTCTGGGCGACGCTCACCGTAATCGGCGCCGCGGCGCAAGCCTCCGGGCGCTTCGGCCTGCCGGCGACGGGGCCGGTCTATGACTTGAAAATCGAGGCGGATCACCCCCATTTCGCGCGGTTGCTCGCGACGCTCAGGCAAGACCCGCGGTTCGCGCGTTCCGAGCTCGGGCCGTTCCACGCCGCCGGTGTGGTGGCAGGCGATGCCGAGGCGGCCAAGTTCACCGGCGTCGACCTGCGGCTGGGGCCGACCCAGATCAAGGGCGACGGCACCCTCGCTCTCGCCGGCCCGCGCCCGCGCCTGACGGCGTCGCTGGCGGCGGGGGACGTGATCGTCGATCTGTTCATCCCGCCCGACGATCCCGGCGCGGGAACGCCGCCGTCCCAGGCGGCTCGCCCTGCTGCCGGCGCCGCGGCTGCCGGCGATGCTGGGCGCTGGTCGCGCGAGCCCTTGGATCTTTCCGGCCGGCGCGCGCTGGATGCGCAGGTCGAGGTGACCGCGCGCTCGGTTGCTTACGACAACTACCGCGTCGACGGCGCGGCGCTCGCCCTCGATCTTGCCGACGGGGTGCTGACCGTCGAGCGGCTGGCGGGCGTGATCTTCAAGGGCCGCGGCCAGCTCGGCCTGCGGCTCGCCGACGCCCGCCCGGCGACCCTCGACCTGACCCTGACCGTCGCCGGCGCCGATCTCGGCACGGCCTTGAAGGCGGCGGCGGGGTCGGACGATGTGACCGGCACCGTCGACCTCGACGGAAAGTTCCAGGCCGTGGGCGGCAGCGCGCACGATCTGGTCGCCTCCCTCGCCGGCGCCCCCCGGATCAACGGCGGCAAGGGGATGATCCAAGGCATCGATCTGCGCGGGGTGAGCGACCGCCTGCAACGGCTGAACAATATCGGCGATTTCGCGGGGCTGCTGCAGGCGGGCATGGCAAAGGGGCAGACTCGGCTCGACTCCCTCGCCGGTACCTTCGAAGTACGCAACGGGGTCGCCACCACCCGCGGCTTCACCACCCTGGTCGACGCCGGCCAAGGCGTGACGAGGGCAGCATCGACCTGCCGCGCTGGCGGGTGGACCTGACCACGTAGTTCCGCCTAGTCGAACATCCGAACGCGCCAGCCCTCGGCGTGCGCCTGACGGGGCCGTTGGATGCGCCGGCGCGCGAGATTCTAAGCAAGGGCTTGCAAGGCTATTTCACCGAGCGGCTGCTCGGCGACGTGGTGCGCCGGCTGGTGCCGGGCGCGAAGGGTGGCGATGCCGCACCCGACCCCGCGCTGCGCGGTAGCACCGGCAGCGGGCGGAACCAGCCCACGCCGGCCGCTCCCGGTACGGCGCCGGCGACGCCCAAGGCGCCGACGGTCGAGAATGCCCTCAAGGACATCCTGAAGAAGGGTCTTGGTCGCTAGCGCAGGACGGGAGGTACCGGCATGCGGGTGCGGCGGCTTGCCAACAACCCAATCGTTCACCTCGGGCTGCACCCGAGCCTCGGCAACAATGTCAACGGCCCGTCACTGATTCAGGCGCCCGACTGGCTGCCGGATCGGCTGGGGCGCTACTACCTCTATTTCGCGCACCATACCGGCAACTTCATCCGCCTCGCTGTGGCCGACGATCTGACGGGTCCGTGGCGGGTGCACGCACCCGGAACGCTCCGCCTCACGGAAACACCGTTCATCGATCATATTGCCTCGCCCGACGTCCATGTCGATGAGGCGGGCCGGCATATCGTCATGTACGTCCATGGCATGGTGGCGCGGGAGGGCTACGTCCAGGGCACACGCGTTGCGCTCTCGCACGATGGTCTCGCCTTCGCCGTGCGCGAGCCGCTGCTCGGCAGCGAGTATTTTCGCGTCTTTCGCTGGCGGGGAGCGACCTACGCCTGGGCCATGGGCGGGCGTTTCTGGCGCTCGGCGGACGGATTTCTCCCCTTCGGGCAGGGACCCGAATGCGGCTTTCCGCCGACCAGCCGCCACGGCGCGGTGATGCGGGACGGCGACCACCTGACGGCGTTCTTTTCCTGCGCCGAGGAAATGCCGGAGCGCATCTACCGCGCGACCGTCGATCTCGGCCCCGACTGGCGCGCGTGGCGCGCCGGCCCACCGGTCGAATTGCTGCGGCCCGAGACCGACTACGAAGGTGCCGACGTCGCCCCGGCCCGCTCGGCCTTCGGTCCCGTGTTCGAGCGCCGTCACGAACTGCGCGACCCCGCGATCTGGCGCGAGCGGGGGCGCACCTACCTGCTGTATGCGATCGCCGGCGAGAGCGGCATCGCCATCGCCGAGTTGGTCGCGGGCGGCTAGGGACGCGACCGCGGCAACGCGTGGGCGACCGCGAGCACGGCGGCAAACAGCAGGAAGGCCATCGCCTGGTGCAGCGCGGCAAGCGGCAGCCAGACGACGCTGAGCAATGTGGCGACGCCGAGTCCAACCTGGATGAAGAGCGCGAGCACCAGGACGGTTCCCCGCCCCGTGGCGCGACATTCGGCGAGCGGGCGGCGGAGCTGCAGCCAGACCATGGTGCCCGCAGCAAGGGTCAGAATTGCCAGCAGGCGGTGATTGAACTGCACCAGGGCGACGTTCTCGGCGAAGTTCACGAACCATGGCTGCAACAGGAATGCGCCGTCGGGGAACCACCGCCCGTCCATGAGCGGGAACGTGTTGTATCCGAATCCGGCGTCGGTGCCGGCCACCAGCGCCCCGCTCAACACCACCAGTCCGATCAGCGCCATCAACGCGAAGGCGAACTGGCGCGGGCCGCCGGCGCCGGGGGGTGCCTCGGGCGGGGGCCTCAGCACATCGAGCGCCGTCCACAGAATGTAACCGTAGATGCAAAGGGCGAGGCCGAGATGGACCGTCAGGCGGTAGGGGCTGACATCGGGATGGTCGACCAAACCGCTCGTTACCATCCACCAGCCGATCGCCCCCTGCAGCGCGCCTAGTGCAAGCAGGCCCGCGAGGCGCGCGTGCAGGTCGCGGCCGATCCAGCCGCGCCAGAGAAACCAGCCGTAGGGAATGACCAGTGCCAGTCCGATGCCGCGGCCGAGCAGACGATGCAGATATTCGAGCCAGAAGATCCCTTTGAAATCGGCGAGGGACATCCCCTTGTTCAGCTTCTGATATTCGGGGAACTGGCGATACGCTGCGAACGCCTGCTGCCAGTCGTCTTGCGAGAGTGGCGGCAGCATTCCGGTCAATGGACGCCATTCGACGATCGCAAGACCCGCATGGGTGAGGCGCGTCAGGCCGCCAAGAACCACCATGGCGAAGACCAGCGCTGCCAGCGCGAACAGCCAACTGGCGATTGCGCGGCGGGCCGCGCTCGGCGCGCTGTCTGCGGATGCCTTGGGGAGCGTCACCACAGGGCCGCGCCAAACCGTCGACTTGTGGCCTCGCGCGTACCGGTTGAGCCATCCGTAGTGCCGCTCGGTGGCGCCGGTCTCACCTCTCGGTTGTGGGAAAATTTCATTGATTTTCTAATGATTTACCGTTGGGTTTATAAAACAATAACGGCGCCCCTTGAAGGCTGCCGAGACTACGCGGAAGCGGGGGATGCTTCCAGTGCCATGCGGGCCTCGTGCATGGGATGCCCGGTTGGGGAACCGGGTATCCGAACGACAGCGTGCGAGCGTAATTGGCAGGAGACGCGTGTGGCTCTGATGACCGAGACGGCGAATCTCCCGGCGCAAGCCGAATCCCCCGAGGCGGCTTTGGTCGCGGCACAGCTGGCGGCCACGCCGGCGCGGCCTGGTGATGGGCCAGCCGTTGCACCGAGGGGCGACGCGACGGTGCCGACATCCGCCGCCGGCGAGTTGCAGACCATCGGCTATGTGCGCGAGGCCGATGGCAAGGCCGTAATCATCCGGCTGAATGGACCCCAGGTCAGCTCCGAGGCTGGCACGCGGCTGCAAGAGGGCGACATCATCGCCACCCAGCCGGGCGCCAAGCTGGAGCTCCAATTCGTCGACGGCACCAGCATCTTCTTGTCCGGCCCCGCCCGGATGCTGGTGCAGCAATACTTGTACGACATCCAAGGCAAGTCGGCGGTGACCTTCTTCGTGATCGAGGGGGTGTTTGCGGTCTCGGCCGGCACCATCGGCACTCCCGGCCATGGGACCATCTCGGTTCGCACCCCGGTCGCCACGGTGTCGCTCAGGGGCGGGCGGCTGCTCGGCAAGGCGGCCGCCGAGACCGAGCAGAACACGTTCACATTGGTCAAGAACCTGGACGGCACCGTCGGCACGCTGGTAGTTGCGACTACAGGGGCACCCATCACTCTCAACCTTGCCAATCAGACGACGCGGGCGGTGAGCCTGTTCCGGCCGGCGGAGAAGCCGGCGGTACTGACCCTCGAGCAGATCGAGCCCCAATTCGGCACGTCGGTCCTGGTATGGCTCGCGCTCTATCCCAACCAGCAGCAGGCCTTGAAGGATTTGGCGGCAGGCGACGCGATTGGCGCGATCGCGGTCACCGCGGCCTCGGATAACGCGCTAGGTAACATTGTGACATCGTCGGGCGGGGGAACCGCGGGGCGCGGCGGCAACGGTTCGGGGGCGCTGATTCCCGAACTCAGGACTCGCTCGGACGCGGGACTCCTGGTCTCCGGGTTGTTCAGCAAGCTGGTTTCCGTCACCCTCGACCTGCTGCTGGTCGGCGATGCGGACAGCAATTCGATCGTCGGCAGCTTCGGCAATGACATCCTGCGCGGTGACGGCGGCGATGACGAGCTCAACGGTGGCGATGGCGACGACGTGCTCGACGGCGGGACCGGCAACGACGTGGTGCGCGGCGGCGCGGGCAGCGACCTGCTGATCGGCGGCTCGGGCGAGGGCGACGATACGCTCGACGGCGGCAGCGGGATCGACACCGTGACCTTCGTCAGCCAGGACGCCACCCAGCCGATCGTGGTCGACTTGTCGGACCCGACCAACCGCTTTGCAACCGGCACCGCCACCGGCAACGATGTTCTGATCGAGATCGAAAACGTGATCGGCGGTGGCGGTGGTGACAGCATCACCGGCAGCGAAGCCAACAACACCCTGCAAGGTGGTGACGGCGACGACGTTCTCGATGGTCGCGGCGGCGACGATCGGTTGGATGGCGGCGCGGGCAGCGACACCGCCTCCTTTGCCAGCAACGCGAGCCCGGTCACCGCGTCGCTCCTCACTGGCCTGGCCTTCGGCAACCAGAGCGGCAGCGATGTCCTCTTCAGCATAGAAAATTTGATCGGCGGCACCGGAGCCGATGCGTTCACCGGCAGTACCGGCGCCAACCTGCTCTCCGGCAACGGCAGCGCCGACACCTTGAGCGGCGGCGCCGGCGACGACACGTTGAATGGCGGTGACGGCAGCGACCTCCTGTTCGGTGGACTCGGTGCCGACATTCTGAATGGTGGCGCCGGCGCCGACCGGCTCTTCTACTCCAGTCCGACCGAAGGCGGCGACCAGGTGGCCGCCTTCGTTTCCGGTTCCGATTCGTTCGTTCTGCTGTCGAGTCCTTCGGCAATGTGGCGACCGTGAGCAACGCCAATTTCTCGGTGATCGGCGGCAACTACGCCAACAACGGGACCAGCAACTCCTCGAACGCCGGGCAGGCGTCCTTCGTGTTCGACGGTGATGGCGATCTGATCTTCGATCCCGACGGTAACGCCGCCGGCAATCCCGGCTTCACCATTGCGACCGTGTTGGGAGGTGCCGTGGCCGCCGGCGACGTCCAGATTACGACCACGGCCATCGCCTGAACCGGCGATTTTCCCGCATCCCATGAAATCGGCTAGACTAAGTGCTTGCCCACACGAACGCATTGGCGTTCGCGAGCAGGGTGCGCTTGGACGGCACGGACACCGACCGGTCATGCTCCAGTTCCTCAGGAACCAGCGCTATCTGCTGCTGACCCTGGTGATCGCGGTGTTCGCCATGAGCATCGGCTTCACCCTCAGCAAACTGCGCAGCGAGTTCGAGGTCTCGGCGAGCGAGTACAAGCCCACCCTCTGGTACGCCTCCCAGATCGAGTTCGAGTTCTCCAAGTTGCTCTCCACTCTCGATCATTAGGGCTCCGGGGCCGGCGCGATCACGCGCCAGGAGTTGACCGAGCGGTACCTGGCCTTTGCGCGCCGTCTACCCGCCTATCTGGATGCAGTGCGCGCCGACAAGGGGCAGGGCGCGGGGCTCGAGGACGAGATCGGCAAGGTCAAGGCCACCATCGACCATCTCGACCAGCCGATCTCCGCTTTGCAAAAGGGCGACTTGCGCGGCTGCCTGGTGATCCGCACCCAGCTCGAGACGGTGCTGCGGCCGATCCAGCAGTATGTCGCCGACGCCGAGGCCAAGGGCGGCGGCGAGTTCAAGCAGGAGCAGGAGCGGATGCGGGGGGTCTACTTGCAGCTCCTCGTCTCCGCCGTCGGAATCGTCATGAGCGGCGTGATCCTGGTGTGGCTCTTGATCACCGAGGTGCGGCGCGCCAACGGCCTGCTCGTGGTCGCCAACGAGGCGCAGGCGCGCGAGCGCGTGGCCCGCGACCAGGCCGACGCCGCCAACCAGGCGAAGTCGCGGTTCCTGGCCATGATGAGCCACGAGATCCGCACCCCCATGAACGGGGTGCTCGGCATGCTCTCGGTCCTCACCGACACCAAGCTGTCGCGCGAGCAGAAGACTTACATCTCGACGGCGCGCAACTCGGGCGAGGCGCTGGTCAGCATCATCAACGACCTGCTCGACTTCTCGAAGATGGAGGCCGGCAAGATCCAACTGGAGAACATCGACTTCGAGCTGCGCGAGATCGTCGAGAGTGTGTGCGACATCTTGGCGCCGCGGGCGCAGGAAAAGGAAGTCGAGATCACGCCGGTGCTTGCCGCCCAGTTGCCGCGCATGCTGAACGGCGATCCCGGCCGACTGCGACAGATCCTGCTCAATCTGGCCGGCAATGCGGTCAAGTTCACCGAGCGCGGCGGGGTGGCCGTGGCGGTCGACATCGCGGCGGAAGACGGCCAGGACGTGACGCTGCGTTTCGAGGTGATCGACACCGGCATCGGCATTCCGAAGGACCGGCAGGACCTGATCTTCCAGGAGTTCAGTCAGGCCGATGCGTCGGTGACCAGGAAGTATGGCGGCACGGGACTCGGCCTCGCCATCTCCAAGCGTCTGGCCGAAGCCATGGGTGGGCGCATCGGGGTGGAGAGCGAGGCCGGGCAAGGCAGTACTTTCTGGTTCACCACCGCAATGCGCCGCGCCGCCGATGGCCCGGCGCGCGAGGTGGCGCTCGCCGACGAACGGCTGGTCGCACACCTGGCCAGCCTGCGCATCCTGGCGCTCAGCCCGAGTGACTTCACCCGGCGCGGGCTCGCCGCGCTCCTGGAATGCCTGCACGTGGCGCGGGCGGATCTGGTGGCGGAGCCCGGCCAGGCGATCGGCCGTCTCGACCATGCGGCGGCATCCGGCGAGCCCTACCACGTCCTGGTGGCCGATGAGTGGATGGTGGATGGCAGCCCGGAGACCCTGGCGCACGAGGTGCAGACCATTCCCGGCCGCGGCGACCTCGCCCTGGTGCTGGCGATGTCGCTGACCAACGCCACGCCGACCGAACTGGTGCGCGCGATCGGCTACCGGGCGCACGTGCGCAAACCGATCCGCCTCGGCAGCCTGGGGATGACCCTGATCGAGGCCACGGCGCCCGGACTCGCCGCGATACCCTCCACTGCCGAGCTGGCCGGGGAAAAAGGGCAGCAGCCAGTTACCGCCTCGGCCGCACACATCCTCCTCGCCGAGGACAGCCCGACCAACCAGATGGTCGCCAAGACCATGCTGGGCCGGGCCGGCTATTCCCAAGTGGACGTCGCCGGCAATGGCCGCGAGGCGGTGGAGGCAGTCAAGACCGGCCGCTTCGACATCGTGCTGATGGACGTCAACATGCCGATCATGGACGGCTTCGGCGCGGCGCGGGCGATCCGGGCGCTGCCGGCGCCGCTCGGCGAGATCCCGATCATCGCCATGACCGCGAGCGCCATGGCCGGCGACGCCGAACGGTGCCTGCAGGCCGGCATGAACGACTTCGTCAGCAAGCCGATCAACCGCGACCGCATGTTGCAGGCGATCGGCAAGTGGCTGGCGCAGGGGGGTGCCGTCAAGTCCGCGACCCCCGCGGCCGCGGGGGTCGCGGCCGCGCCGGCGGCGCCATCGGACCCGCCCGCGCCCGATGCCGACACCATTGACCAGGCGGTGCTGCAGGAGCTGATCGAATCGCTCGATGCCGATACGGTCGCTGCCCTGGTGGACAGCTTCGTCGCCGAGTCACGGGCCCGGGTTGACCGGGTCATCGCCCAGGCCGCCGCCCCAGACCTGACGGAGGTGGGGCGGGATGCCCATACCTTGAAGAGCGCGGCCGGCTCCTTCGGTGCGCGTGCGTTGCAGGTCCACGCCGAGGCGCTGGAGAACGCGTGCCACGGCGGCGAGGCCGAGCGCGCTCGTCAGTTGATCGGTGGCCTGGCGCCGCTCGCCGCCACCGCCTTCGCGGCGCTCGAAGCCGCCTGCGGCGGCCTGCGCGCGGTCGCCTGAGGCCGCGGCCGTTCACGCGGGCTCAGGTCGCTTCCACATCCATCGCAGCGACCGTGACTCGCACCGAGCGGCCCATGAGTCGGAGCAGGATCTGCACCCGCGCGTCGTCCGACTGCGCCTCGAAGATGCCCTCGAGCTCGGCGAACGGGCCGCCGGCGATGCGCACCGGCTCCCCCGGCTTGAACGGGGTCGGTTCGAGGTCGAAGATCCCGTCGCTGCCGGCGCGGGCGGTCAGGCCGTCGATCACGCGGCTCGGCACCGGCACCGGCCCGGCGGTGCTGCCAATCATGTCGGCGACGCCGAAGGTGGAGAGAATCGGCCGCCAGCGATCGGTATCCAGGTCGAGCCGGACGAACAGATAGCGCGGAAACAGTGGCCGGCACACCACTTCCAGCTTGCGCGCGTGCCGCCGGCGCCGGCGGCAGAGCGGCAGCCACGCATGGAACCCTTGGCGTTCCAGGTTGACACGCGCCCGCTCTTCACTGGCGGCGTGGGTGTGGACGACGTACCAGCGCTGCATGTCCTCGGCTGCCCCCCCCTGCGCGACCACGCGGGGCGCGACCAAGCGAGGCGCGCCGCCGCTCGGTAATCTACAACGCCGGCGCCGATGTGTCACAGGCGCCGCCCACGGGGGATCGACGCAAGGGTCCGCTCGGCGTATGCATTGCGTGATGAGCTCTGTCAGATCGAAGCCAATGCCGCCGGTCCCGGGGCGCCGCTCCAGCGCCCTCCGCTAGCCTTGTCCGGAGCGCCCTTCATGGATGCGATTTCCGCCGCCGCCCCGCCGCCCCTCTCGGCGCGCAAGCGGGCGCTCCGCGAGTTCGCCGATCGCGCGGCCACCGCACGCGATCATTGGATAGCCAAGAACCCCTACTACCACGCCGAGGATTGGCGCTACATGCGGTTCCTGGTGCCCGAGGGGCTTAAGGTGCTGGACCTCGGTTGCGGCACCGGCGACCTGCTGGCGGCGCTCAAGCCATCGCTCGGCGTCGGCGTCGACTTGAGCCCGCGCATGGTCGCGGTGGCCGCGACCAAGTACCCGGGTCTCGACTTCCGCGTGGGCGATGTCGAAGACCCCGAGTTCCTTGCCACCCTGCCGGGGCCGTTCGACGTGATCGTGCTCTCCGACACCATCGGCAGCCTGGACGACTGCGAGGCGACGCTCGCCCACCTGCACCTGGTGGCGACGCGCGAGACGCGGCTGATCGTCGCCTACTACTCGCGCATGTGGGAGCCGATCGTGCGCCTCGCCGAGCGGCTTGGCCTGAAGATGCCGACGGTGGCACAGAACTGGTTGTGGACCGACGACATCGCTGCCCTGCTCGAGCTCGCCGACTTTCAGCCGATCCGGCGCGAATGGCGCCAGTTGCTGCCGCTCCGACTGTTCGGCCTCGGCCCGCTGGTGAATCGGTACCTCGGCACCTTGCCGATCCTGCGCCGGGCGTCCTTGCGCAACTACCTGGTGGCGCGGCCGATGCGGAACATCACCCTCGGTCAGCCGTCGGCGACGGTGGTGGTTCCGGCGCGCAACGAGCAGGGCAACATCGAGCCCCTGGTGCGCCGGCTGCCGCGGTTCTGCCCCGACCTGGAGATCGTGTTCGTCGAGGGCCACAGCCGGGACGGCACGCGGGGCGAGATCGAGCGGGTGATCGCGGCCCACGCCGACCGTGACATCAAGCTGGTGGTGCAGGAGGGTGTCGGCAAGGCGAACGCGGTGCACGCGGGGTTCGACCGCGCACGCGGCGCGGTGCTGATCATCCTGGACGCGGACATGAGCGTGCCGCCGGAGGCGGTGCCGAAGTTCTATCAGGCCCTGGTATCGGGGCGCGGCAATTTCATCAACGGCACGCGGCTCGTCTATCCCATGGAACGGCAGGCGATGCGGTTTCTGAACCTGCTGGCGAATCATTTCTTTTCGCTGCTGTTCACCTGGCTCCTGAACCAGCGGTTCACCGACACGCTCTGCGGTACCAAGGCCCTGACCAAGGCGCACTACGACGCAATCGCGCGCAACCGGCATTTCTTCGGCGACTTCGATCCGTTCGGCGACTTCGATCTGATCTTCGGCGCCACCAAGCTGCACTTGAAGGTGGTCGAGATTCCGATCCGGTATGCCGAGCGCTCCTACGGTGAAACCCAGATCGACCGTTTCCGGCACGGCGCCCTGCTGTTCCGCATGGTCGCGTTCGCCTATCTCAAACTGAAGGCGTTCTGAGGCGGTGGACCCGCGTCTGCGGCGGTACCGGGACGTGTGGGGCGCGCGCCCCACGCTCCGCGCCATCTACCGCGACTATCACCGGCGCCTGCTGGGTGCCTGCGTGCCCGGCCGCACCCTCGAGATCGGCGGCGGCGCGGGCGGCCTGAAGGAGGCGGCACCGGCGGTGGTCGCGACCGACATCCTCTTCGCGCCCTGGCTCGACCTAGTCGCCGATGCCCACGCCCTTCCCTTTGCCGCGGCGAGCTTCGCCAACATCGTGATGATCGACGTGCTGCACCATCTGGCGCGGCCCAGGCGATTCCTAGCGGAGGTCGAGCGTGTCCTCTGCCCGGGCGGCCGGTTGATCCTGCTCGAGCCAGCGGCGACGCCGGTCAGCCGGCTGGTCTACGCCCTCGCCCATGACGAACCGATCGATCTCGCCGCCGATCCCCTGGCGCTCACCGATCCACCGCCGCCGCGGGATCCCTATGTCGGCAACCAGGCGATCGCGACGCTGCTCTTCGTCCGCCAGCGCGCGCGCCTCGAGGTGCTCTTCCCCGCGCTGGAGGTGCGGGAGCTCTCGTACACCAGCCTGTTCGCCTATCCGTTGTCGGGCGGCTACCGGAGCCCCTGTCTCCTGCCGGCGGGCTGGGTGGTGCCGCTGCTGCGCCTCGAGGATCGGCTCGCGCCCAGCCTCGGGTGGCTGTTTGCCTTCCGGCTGTTCGTCGTGGTGGCGCGGCGATGAACCGGCTGCAGCGCGCCCTCCTCGGGCTCTATCGACTGGCGGTCGACCGGGGGATGCTCGACCTGCCGGGAGCGCGCTGGCTGTTCGAGGCCAGCTACCATGGCTACAAGCGGCTGGTGGAGGCGCGCGACGGGGCGCGGTTGCAGGAGTTCTGTCTTCCCGGCGCGACCGTGGTCGATGTCGGGGCCAATATCGGCTACTTCACCGCCCGCTTCGCTGACTGGGTGGGGGCAGGGGGCCGTGTGATCGCTATCGAGCCGGAAGCCATGAACCTGGGCCGCTTGCAGGCGCGGCTCGCGCGGAGCGGCTTGGCATCCCGGGTCGAGGTGGTCCCCGCGGTGGCGGCCGAGGCCCCGGGGCGGCTCCATCTCACCCTCAATCCCTACCACCCCGGCGACCACCGGATCGGCGCGAGCGGCGTGATGGTAGCTGCCGTCACCTTGGACGAGGTGCTGGCGGAGCGCGGCAATCCGCCCGTCGCCCTGGTCAAGATCGACGTCCAGGGCGCCGAGCAGCGGGTGCTGGAGGGGATGGCGGCGACCCTGGCGCGGGACCGCCCGGTTCTCTACCTCGAGATCGACGATGCGGCCCTTCGCGCCATGGGGACGAGTGCCGCCGGACTGTTGGCGCGGCTCGCTGCCTTCGGATACGCGATGCATGATCACACCGCACGCGGCCTCGGCCGAACCATCACCCGCGCGGAGGCCCTGGAGCGACTGCGGGGCCGTGCTTATATGGATGCCGTGTTCCTGCCGGCCGGGCGGCCCGCCGGCTGATCGCCGCCTATGGTGCGGATGCGACGATCGCGGTATCTAGGGTGAGCGAATTGCCCGACCGCGCCGCGGACAGGAGGTTACCATCGGTCCGGCCATGATGCGCAGCCTGCGCCTCGACCGCCCCTATATGGCCATGGTGCACGACTTGGTCATGGCGGCGGCCTCGTTCGTGCTGTCGCTCTACCTGCGCCGCGGCGGCACGTTCTGGGACGAGAGCGGCGAGTTCCTGCTGGAAGGAACGCTGCTGTTCACCGCGGTGTGCGGGGTGGTGTTCCTGTCCATGCGGCTTTACCGCGGGGTCTGGCGCTATGCCTCGATGCCCGACCTGATCGCCCTGATCAAGGCCGCCACCCTGGCGATCCTGGTCTTCCTGCCGATTATGTTCCTGATGACCCGCCTGGAAGCGTTTCCGCGTTCGTCGCTGTTGATCAATTGGTTCGTGCTGCTGGCGCTCCTCGGTGGTCCGCGCTTCGTCTACCGCCTGGTCAAGGACGGCAGCTTCGCCAACGTGTTGGAGCGGCACGCGCGCGCGCGGGTTCCGGTACTGCTGGTGGGCGCCGGCGATCAGGCGGATCATTTCATCCGCGAGATGGCGCGGGATCCGGAGGCGAGCTACCGGGTGGTGGGTCTGATCGCCGACGCGCCGGGCACGGTCGGGCGCAACATCCAAGGCGTGCGTGTCTACGGCACCCTGGATCAGATCCCGGCCGTGGTGGAGAAGCTGCGGCGCCGTGCCGAGCGCCCGCAGCGCCTGGTGCTCGCGACCGACGCCATCGACGGCGCCACCGTGCAACGCCTCCTCGCCGTCGCCGAGGGGCTCGGCATGACCATCGCCCGGCTGCCGCGATTGACCGACTTCCGGCCGCACGCGGCGGGTGGAGCCGAGGTACGCCCCGTGGCCCTGGAGGACCTGTTGGGGCGGCCGCAGACCGTGCTCGACCGCGATCAGATGCGCGCGCTCGTCCAGGGCAGGCGGGTCCTGGTCACGGGGGCCGGCGGCACCATCGGATCCGAGCTGGTGCGCCAGGTGGCGGCCTTCGCCCCGGCCCATGTCGCCCTGCTCGACAGCGCCGAGTTCAACCTCTACCGCATCGACACCGAACTCGGCGACCGCGACCCGCGTCTTTCGCGGAGCGCGATCCTGGCGGACGTGCGCGACCGTTCCCGCGTCTCTCAGGCGATCGCCCGCGAGGGACCGGCAATCGTGTTCCATGCCGCCGCCCTCAAGCACGTGCCCTTGGTCGAAGCCAATCCCGACGAGGGCGTGCTCACGAACGTGATCGGCACCTGCAACGTGGCCGACGCATGCCGGGCCGCCGGTGTCGGCGCCATGGTGTTGATCTCGACCGACAAGGCGGTCGATCCGGCCAGCATCATGGGCGCGACCAAGCGCATTGCCGAGGGCTATGTCCAGGCGCTCAACGGCGCCGGCGGCGGGGTTACCCGCTTCATTACCGTCCGTTTCGGCAATGTCCTGGGCTCGACCGGCTCGGTGGTCACGCGGTTCCAGGAACAACTGGCGGCCGGCGGCCCACTCACCGTCACCCACCCCGAGATGCGCCGCTACTTCATGACCGTGCGCGAGGCGGTCGAGCTGATATTGCAAGCCTCGGCGCTGGGGAGCGAAGGCGCCGCCGGCGGCGGTGATCTCTACGTGCTGGAGATGGGCCAGCCGGTGCGCATTCTCGACCTCGCCGAGCAGATGATTCGCCTTGCCGGCCTCCGGCCCGGGCGCGATATCCGGATCGCCTTCACCGGGGTGCGGCCCGGCGAGAAGCTGCAGGAAACGCTGTTCCATGTCGACGAAGCGCCACTGCCAACCGCCCGGCCGGGCATCCTGCTCGCGCGCTCGCGCCCGGTCGCGCTGGAGCCGCTCCGCCGCCGGCTCGACCGGCTGGAGGTGTGCGCGTTGCAGCGCCGCACCGAGGAGACCCTGGCCCTGGTGCGCGCACTGGTGCCGGAGTGGGCCGCGCCCGCCATCGCCGCCGACCGCGCCGCGCAATAGGGCCAGGGCACCTGCTGCGGCGCAGGGCGGCGCGTGCTATAGCAAGCCGGTTTCCCAGGTAGTCCACCGCTCCGGAGCAGTCATGTCCGATGCCGGCACAGTCCGCATCCGCCGCGCCCTGGTCTCGGTTTCCGACAAGGCCGGTCTCGCCGAGCTCGGCGCGGCGCTCAGGCGCCACGGGGTCGAGGTGATCTCGACTGGCGGCACCGCCCAGGCGCTCAGCGCCGCCGGCGTGCCGGTCCGCGAAGTGGCGGAGATGACCGGCATGCCCGAGATGATGGGCGGGCGCGTGAAGACCCTGCACCCCAAGGTGCACGGCGGCATCCTGGCGCGGCGCGACGACGCGGCCCATGTGCGCGACATGGCCGCGGCCAGCATCCAGGCGATCGACCTGGTGGTGGTCAACCTCTACCCCTTCGAGGCGGCGGTCGCCCGGCGCGCGGGGGACGCGGAGGCCATCGAGCAGATCGACATCGGCGGCCCGGCGATGATTCGCTCGGCGGCGAAGAACCATGACGCGGTCGCGGTGGTGGTCGAGCCCGGCGACTATGCCCTGCTGATTGCCGAACTGGATGCCAACGCCGGCGCGACCGGGATCCTGCTCCGTCGGCGCTTGGCGGCCACCGCATTCGCGCGGACCGCCGCCTATGACGCGGCGATCGCCGGCTGGTTCCAGGCCGCCGGGCAAGACCCGTTCCCGGCGCGGCTCAGCCTCGCCGGCGAACGGCGCCAGACGCTCCGCTACGGCGAGAACCCGCACCAGTCGGCGGCCTTCTATGCCACCGCCGCGAGCCGACCCGGGGTCGCCACCGCCAGCCAGGTGCAGGGCAAGGAGCTCAGCTACAACAACCTGAACGACACCGACGCAGCCTACGAGCTGGTGGCGGAGTTTGCCGCACCGGCCTGCGCCATCATCAAGCACGCGAATCCGTGCGGGGTGGCAACCGCCGAGCGGCTCGCCGACGCCTATGGCCGCGCGCTCGCCTGCGATCCGGTAAGCGCCTTCGGTGGCATCATCGCGCTCAATCGCCCCCTCGACATGGCGACGGCTGAGCGCATCGGCACCTTGTTCGCCGAGGTGATCATTGCCCCCTCGGCCGCGCCCGAGGCGCTCTCGATCCTCGCGCGCAAGAAAGACTTGCGTATTCTGCTGGCCGGCACGCTGCCCGATCCGCGCCAGGCGGGGTTGACCTTCCGCAGCATTGCCGGTGGCTTCCTGGCGCAGACGCGTGACACCGCCGGCGCGACCGCGGCGACGCTCCGCCCGGTGACACGGCGCCAGCCGTCGGCGGCGGAGCGCGCCGATCTCCTGTTCGCCTTCACGGTGGCCAAGCACGTGAAATCGAACGCCATCGTCTATGCCAAGGACGGCGCCACCGTCGGCATCGGCGCCGGTCAGATGAGCCGGGTCGATTCCGCCCGCATCGCCGCCTTGAAGGCGGCCGACGCGGCGCGCGCCGCGGGCCTCGCGGCAAGCCCGGTGGTCGGATCGGTGGTGGCGTCGGACGCCTTCTTCCCGTTCGCCGACGGGCTGCTGGCGGCGGCCGAGGCCGGTGCAACCGCGGTGATCCAGCCGGGCGGCTCGATGCGTGATGCCGATGTGATCGCCGCGGCCGACGCCAAGGGCCTGGCCATGGTCTTCACCGGTATCCGCCATTTCCGCCATTGAGGAGGGCGCCATGACCGCCACCACCACGGGCACGGCAGTCCGCATCGACGGCTGAGACACTATCTCGCCTGTTCGGCGACCAGGACGCAGCCGCTGACCGCAAGGTCTGCGTCGGCCATGCGGTCGAAAGGCGTGGCGAGGCGCGGGCGGATGTGTCGGACGGTGAGTAACGCGCGCTCGCGGCGCAGCTTCGGCAACGCATCCCAGGGGAGGGCCGGGTACTCCTCCCGCTGCCCGACGAGGCGCGTGATGCGGAGCGAGCCGGACGCTCCCCTGGACGCCAGCCACTCCGCATAGGCCGGCAGCAGCACCCGGTTCGGGCGGTTGGAGTGGCGCGTCATGCGCCGATAGAGCGCCGGTGCGACGGTGAGGAAGGTGAGGGGGTGCAGCCCGGCGAACATGCCGTGGTCGCGCAAGTCGATGCGGTGGATCAGGCAGCCGCCGGGTAGCAGGGCCCGCAGCATGTCGTCGAGCGCGGTCAGCGGATCGTAGAGGTGCTCCAGCACCGCGCGGCTGACGACCGCGTCGAACCGAAGGCCGCGGTCGCGGAAGAAGGTCTCGGCCGGTGTGCCGGGATGGTAGGTGAGGCCGCGCAGCGCACCCGCGCCCGCGTCCGGGGCGAGCAGTTGGGTGAGACCGTGCCGTTCGGCGAGGGCGGCATGAAGCGCGCGTTCCGCCGTCGCGTCACGCCGCGGCCGGAAGCGGTCGATGGCGTGCACCGCGGTCGCGCCACCGCCGAGCAGCAACAGGGCGACACCAAAGCTGTCGCCGGGTCCGATCTCGGCGATGGTCCCGCACAGGCGGTCGAGACCGGAGTAGGCGAGGTAATCGCGGTGGACCCGTTCCACATAGGCGATGGATGCGTCGAGCGAGAGGCCGGCGTGGCGCCGGCCGCTCTCGGTCTCGATTCGACCGGCCCTGATGCGGCGGCCGGCCCGCCAGTCGTCGAACAGGTAGTAGGCGCAGGCCAGGGTCAAGCTGCGCTTGATCAGGGGCGCGAGCGCCATGGCACCAAAGCGGCCCGGCTCAGCCGGCGGGGATGCGCTGGATGGCCCATTTGACCACCGTCGGTTCGCCCTGCAGCGTCCCTTCCAGCACCACCTGGGTCGTGCGCCGCCGCGGCTCGCGGCCGAGATAGACGCTGTCGGCGAGCGCGAGCGCCGCCCCGCCGGCCCGCAGGCGGAAGCCGGCACCATTCGGCAGGCGCAGCAGCACCGTCGCGCCGTCCTCAAGGCGCGAGGCCTTGATCTCGGGGTGCAGGTGGAAGCGGATCGTGAAGGAGCGGCCGGCGCCGCCCTCCAGCACGTCCTCGCCGCGCAGATCGTGGCCGTCGGAGGACAGATAGAGCGAGCGTCGATGCAGCACGCCGAGAACAGCCCGGTAGCCGTCGTGGCTTGCTTCCACCAGGATCGCGCCGTCGCGCTCGTCACGGTGGCAGGTGACCGATGGCACCGTAGTGCTGGCGCCGCCGGCATCGACCGCGAAGATGTTGGTGGAGCCGACCGTCACGGTCGAATGCGCGGCACTGCCGCGCAGCGCCACGTCCCAGGCCGGGTCATGCGGACGGGCGCCGCAGTTCCCCACCAGCCGCTCGCGCCCGACGCTCATCTCGAAGCTCAGGGTTCCGGCGTGGGCCAACGCCCGCGCCTCGGGCGTGCTGGGCGCGCCGACATCCATGACCACCGCCGTGCGGCCGCGTTGCAGACGTTGGAAGCCGGAATGGGTGGCGTTCATCAGCGCCTTGCCGGTGACGTCCGCCTCGGCCAGGGTCTGGTCGATCAGCCAGCCGTCGCCCTCGCCGCTGCCATTGAAGAGCGCGAGGCCGCCGTCACCGAGGCGAAGCGTGCGCAGCATCGGCGCCATGCGGTCGATGGCGTCCTGCAGCACCTTGGGCACTTCGACCTGGGCCACGCGCAGCACGCGGCGGACGGCGACCAGGCCGCGCAACACCTGGTGCTGTAGGGCCGGGCTCCGGCTGAGGTGGCCACCGTCGGCGAGAATCTGCGCACGCAGGATACGCTCGAGATGGCGCAGTCCGAGCTGGATCCGTGGCCCGCCGTCGGGCAGTGCGGCGCCGGCGCAGATCAACCCCTTGGCGACCGCGACGGAGCGCGCCGCGTCCGGTTCCGCCATCGATGCCAGTGCCAGGTGCCGTGCTTGCCGCGCCAGACTCTGGTGGAAGCGCCGGGAGAAGGCCTCGGTGGCGTCCTGGAGCACGAACGGCGCATCGCTCAGCCATGCCACCAGGCGCGTGGCCGTCACGTCGGCGCGCCAGGCCAGCGGGTGGTAGCGCCGGTCGTGCCGCGCGATCCATTGCCCGATCAGGGTCTGCGCGGCGACCGCCGCCTCGGGGCCGCAGGCGGCGAGGTCGTGCAGGCCCGAAAACGCGTGCTCGGCCTCGCTCCAGGCGAGGGCGGCCTCGCCGCTCGCCACCGGCTGGGCGGTCACGGCCGATGCCAGCGCCTGGCCCCGGGCGGCGTCGCCGGGGACGGGATCCCCCGGAAGTGCGATCAACGCGCCCGGGATCGGGCCAGCGAGGCGCACCTGGTAGAGTGGACTGCCGAGCCACGCTTCGCGGAGCGCGCGGCGGACGCGGCCCGCCGCGCCGTACGCTGCAAGCCCGACGTGGTCGCCTGCGGCACTCACGATGCGGCCGGGCGCAGGGCGCGGATATTGGCGGGGTAGGCCGCCCGGCCGCCGACGAAACTCGCGGTGCCGGCGACCAGCACGTCGGCGCCGGCGGCGACCACGCGGGCCGCTGTCTCGGGCGTGATGCCGCCGTCCACCTCGAGGTCGATTGCGCGGCCCGAGGCGTCGATGCGGGCGCGGATGGCGCTGATCTTGGCCAGTGTGCTGGCGATGAACCGCTGGCCCGCGAACCCGGGATTGACGCTCATCACCAGGATCAGGTCGACGTCGCCGATGACCGAATCGACCACCTCCGCGGGGGTGCCTGGATTGAGCGAGACCCCGGCCTTCTTGCCGAGCGACTTGATGAGCTGCAGGCTGCGGTGCAGGTGCGGCCCCGCCTCGGCGTGGACGGTGATGATGTCGGCGCCGGCGGCGGCGAAGGCCGGGATGAAAGAATCGACTGGCGCGATCATCAGGTGCACGTCGAAGGGCAGGCGACTGTGGGGACGCAGGGCCTTCACCACGGCCGGGCCGACGGTCAGGTTCGGCACGAAGTGGCCATCCATCACGTCGACGTGGATGAAGTCGGCGCCCGCCTGGGTGATGTCCCGCACCTCCTCGCCGAGGCGCGCGAAGTCGGCCGAGAGAATCGACGGCGCGATGCGGACGGGACGGGACATGGGTCTCTCTACCAACTTCACCCGAGGCGGGCAAGCACGCCCCCTCAGGGTCCGCGGCTGAGCCGCGCGGCGTAGAACCCGTCCAGGCCGCCTTGCTCCGGCCAATGGCAGGGCAGGGTGCGCAGGTCGCCGGACGGGGTGATGAAGTCCGCCTCCCCCGCGACATCGGAAAGCGGTACCGGGCTGCGCGCGAACGCCGGGTGGATCGCGAGCCACCCGTCGATCAGATCCCGGCACTCGGCGTCCTCGAGCGAGCAGGTGATGTAGAGCAGCAGCCCGCCCGGCGCGACGCAGTCGGCGGCGGCGTCCAACAAACGCCGCTGAAGGTGGGCGAGGCGGGCCGGGTCCGCGGCCGTCTTCAGCCGCGCGATGTCGGGGTGGCGGCGAATGGTTCCAGTTGCCGTGCAGGGCGCATCGAGCAAGACCATCGGGAAGGGCCGGGGCGGGCGCCAGGAAAGAACGTCCGCCTCGACCAAGGTCGCTTTGAGGCAGAGGCGCCGCAGGTTCTCGCCGAGCCGCGCCAGGCGGTCCGCCGAGCGATCGACCGCGATCACCTCTGCGCCCAGGGCGGCGAGCTGCGCGGTCTTGCCGCCGGGCGCGGCACAGAGGTCGAGCACGCGCACGCCGGCGATGGGGCCGAGCAGGCGCACCGGCAGCGCCGCGGCGGCGTCCTGCACCCACCAGGCCCCCTCCGAATATCCTGGCAGATCGGCGACTGGACCGGCGGCCGCCAGGCGCAGGCTGCCGGTGGGCAGGACCTCGGCGCCCAGTCGCGCGGCCCAGCCTCGGGGATCGCTCGGAACCGTGAGGTCGAGTGGTGGCTCACCCAGGTGCGCCGAAGCGATACGGCGCGCGGTATCCGCGCCGAACTGCCGCGACCAGTTCTGCCACAGCCAGTCCGGAGTGTTCAGCCGCGGCGCATCTTGTGCCGCAAACAGCGCCGGGCCTTCGCGCGCGAGCCGGCGCAGCACGGCGTTCACGAGCCCGGTCATGCCCGGCAGGCCGGCAGCGCGAACCAGGCCGACGGAGGTGTGGATCGCCGCGTGCGCCGGCGTGTCGAGCAGGAGAAGCTGGGTGAGGCCGAGCCGGAGTGCGTGGGTGACTACCCGCTGGTGCTCGCCGAGGGGCCGCGCCAGGGCGTGGGCGATCAGGCCGTCCAGTTGGCCCAGCCGGCGCAGCACGGTGAGGGCCAGCAGCCGGGCGAAGGCGCGGTCACGGGGTGCCAGGGCACGCAGCTCGGCGTTGCTCTCGAGCCCCTCGGCAAGCGGGGCGGCACGGTCCAGGACCGTGCCGAGCAGCCCGAGCGCGATTCGCCGCGGTGCCTCGCCGCTCTGCTCCGAAATCGGTGTCAGCCCCAGGGTCGCGCCTCGCCCGCCATCAACCGCAGGCGGCGGATGCGCTCCGGCATCGGCGGATGGGTGCTGAACAGGCTGTCGATGCCGCTGGCGCGCAAGGGATTGGCGATGAAGAGATGGGCGGTCGCCGGGTTGCCCTCGGC
>SHWA01000032.1 GCA_009693995.1 Alphaproteobacteria bacterium
GAAAGGCCCCTTCCCCGCGGGCGGGGAAGGGGTTTGGGGATAGGGTGCGACGAAGCGCCGCAGGCGCTTAGCCGTTACACGGCGGATTCCACCTCTGGATTAGGTCTGTTTCGACCTTAAGGCGAGACGCTTCACCGCCCTCGTTCACCATCACGTGAATATGCGTGGCCTGCTGGCCAGAGATGCAAGGCATCGCGTGGTGATTGTCCAGCCGGTCGCTCAGATCCTTGGTTTGGCCGATATAGACTGGCGACCATTTTTTCGGTGAGGATTGCTTCGCGAAGACGTAGTTGGCGGGTACTTTTCGGAAGGTCGTCCTGACCGGATAGACAAGGTGCTCGTAGCTTGCGCCGGCGAGAACCAGGGCGCCGAGGAAGATACCGACCATGACGCGGCGGTGCCGCGCCACCCGATGTTGGCGCGCGTGGGCGACGCCGATCGGCAGCATGACCAGCGTGAAGATGGCAAGCAGGTGAATGGGGCTCCACGCTCCCCACAGGCGGATCTCGTGGATGCAAGAAGGCGCTGGCGCTCACCACCGCCATGAGTGCGACCCAGAGCCACCCCAACGTGCGGTGTGGCAGCGTGCCCTTGGGCGCCGCGAACTGAACCAGGCCGAGGACCAGCGCCAGCGCCGCCGCGGCGGCGTGCACCTGGATCCAGGGCGCTGCGGCGAGGAGCGGGGCGAGGGTCATGGCGTGGGGTGACGGTGGGGGGGAAGCGCGCGCGCGCTTGGGCCCCCCACCATCCCTAAATCCCTTCCGCCCCCCGAAGGGCGGAAGGGACTTTTCTGACTTAAGGCCGCATCACGCTCTGTCCGGTGGTCTTGCGTGCCTCCAGGTCCTGGTGGCACTTGACCGCGTCCTTGAGCGCGTAGCGCTGGTTGATGTCCACCTTGACCTTGCCCGAGGTGATCACCTCGAACAGGGCGCCCGAGAGGGAGGCCAGGTCCTGGGGCGTGGCAATGTGGGTGAAGAGGGTCGGGCGCGTGACGTAGAGGCTGCCCTTGGCGCCGAGGTCGCCGATGTTGAGCGGCGGTGCGTTGCCCGAGGCGTTGCCGAAGGAAACCATCAGCCCGCGCGGCGCGAGGCAGTCGAGCGAGCCGGCCCAGGTGTCCTTGCCGACCGAGTCGTACACCACCGGCACGCCCTTGCCCTTGGTGATCTCCTTCACCCGCTCGACGAAGTTCTCGCGCTGGTAGTTGATGACGTGGGCGCAGCCGTGCTCCTTGGCGAGCTTGGCCTTGTCGTCGCTCCCGACCGTGCCAATCACGTTGGCGCCGATCGCCTTGGCCCACTGGCAGAAGATCAGCCCGACGCCACCGGCGGCGGCGTGGAAGAGGACCGTCTCGCCCGCCGTCAGCGTGTGGGTCGTGAGCAGCAGATAGCCGGCGGTCATGCCCTTCAGCATGATCACCGCGCCGGTCTCGTCGGTGATCTTCTCGGGCAGCTTGACCACGTGCTTGGCCGGCATCACCCGCGCCTCGGCGTAGGAACCGGGCGGCGGCGAGGCGTAGGCGACCCGGTCGCCGGCCTTGACGTGGCTGACGCCCTTGCCGGCCGCCTCCACCACGCCGGCGCCTTCCATGCCGATGCCGTGGGGCATGGAGCCGAGCGGATAGACACCGCTGCGGTGATAGACGTCGATGTAGTTGACGCCGACGGCGGTGTGGCGGACGCGGATTTCGCCCTCGCCCGGATCGCCGACGGTCACGTCCATCCATTCCATCGCCTCGGGCCCGCCAGGGGCCTTGATGCGGATTGCCTTCACCATCATTCGTTCTCCTGTTGAGTTCTGCGCCTAGCGCAGGTGCTGCGCGAAAAAGTCGGCGGTGCGGCGGTTCGCGAGCTCCGCCGCCGCCTGGTGGTAGTGCTGGCCACCGACCCGAGCGAAGGCGTGGTCGCGGCCCTGGTAGGTGTGGAGGGTGACGAGCGGATTGCCGGCGAGCGCTGCCGTCACCTGTTCCTGGGCCGCCGGCGGCACGAACTGGTCGGCGCCGGCGATGTGGAGCAGGAGCGGCTTGGCGATCGCCGTGGCCTCGGCCAGCGCGTTCTCGATGCCGACACCATAGTAACCTACGCTGGCGTCCACGTCGGAGCGAGTCGCCATCAGGTAGGCGAGCTTGCCGCCGAGACAATAGCCGACGGCGCCGATCCTGGCCGTGCAGGATTTGCGCGTACGCAGCACGCGGAGCGTCGCCTTGGCATCCTCGATCCCCTTGGCCTCGTCGAAGCCTTTATAGAGCTCGAAGGCGCGCGCCCATTCCGCCTCGGTCCTGTCGGTGATCTGGATGCCGGGCTCCTGGCGCCAGAACAGGTCGGGGCACGCCGCGATATAGCCGCTCGCCGCGAACCCATCCACCAGGGCGCGCATGACGTGGTTGACGCCGAAGATCTCCTGCAGCACCAGGATGCCGGGCGCCGGGGTCTGGTCCGGTTCGGCGACATAGGCCTTGAACGTGCCGCCGCCCGTGGCGCGAACTGTGATCTCCTTGCCGGTCATCGCGTATCTCCCCTGCCGGCGGCGACTCTAACCCCGAGCGCCGCCAACCTCAACGCGCACTCACCCGCGCCTCCAGGTCGAGCAGCCAGCGCTTGGTCGACTCGCCGTCGCCGCCGGAGTAGCCGACCAGGGCGCCGTCGGCACCAACCACCCGGTGACAGGGAACGATGAGGGGGACCGGATTGCGCCCGCACGCCAGGCCGACCGCGCGCGGCGCGCTGCCGACCGCTGCGGCGAGTTCGCCATAGGTCCTGGTCGCTCCGTAGGGAATCTTGCGGAGCGCGTTCCAGACCGCCTGCTGGTGCGGGGTGCTCGCGAGGGCGAGGGGCAGGTCGAACTCGGTGCGCCGCCCGGCCAGGTATTCCAGCACCTGGTCGCGCGCGCGCCGCAGGAGCGCGTCGTCGGCACCTTTGGGCGCGGTATCGGCCCCGCCCCAATCGAGGGCGACGATGGCGCCATCCTTGGCGGCGATGCTGAGGGGGCCGACCGGACTCGGGAAGGCGAGGCGTGCGATCATCCAGGGGTCTCCGCGAGCGCGGCGGCCAGGGCTGCGGGCACGGTCAGGGGGAGCGAGCAGGTGGTGCCGACGCAGACATAGGCCGTCGGCGCGCCGGCCACGGCGGTCTTGCCGGCCGCCGGGTGGGTGGTGGGCAGCGCCGTGTCCGGTGCGATCACCTGCAGGATGCGGTTCGGCAGACTGGCGCCGAAGACGGCGCGCAGCAGGTGGTCGGTCGCGGCCTGGCTGCGGTCGCCGATCACCACCACCTGCACCGCCGCACCCAATAGCTGGGCGTGGTTGATCAGATGCGCAAGGGGAAAGAAATTGCGTTGCAGGTGGCCGGAGAAGGCGGCGACCACCGCCTCGGCGCGGTCGCGGTAGGGGGCCTCGCCGGTCAGATGCCAGAGCCGGGCGAGGACGCCGACCATGGTGCCGTTGCCGTTCGGCGTGGCGTTGTCGTTGGCGGTCTTGGAGCGGGTGATGAGGGATTCGGCGTCGGCGGCGGTGAAGAAATAGCCGCCGCCCGCGCTGTCCCAGAAATGGCGGTCGAGCACCTGGACCCAGGTGCGCGCATGGGCGAGCAGCGCGGGCTCGCCCGTGGTCTCGAACAGCGCGAGCGCCGCGGCGGCCATATTGGCATAGTCTTCCAGCATGCCGGCGTGGCGGGCACGGCCGTCGCGGAAACTGTGGCTGAGGCGCCCGCCCGGATGCTCCATGTGGCGGACGATGGCAGCGAAGGCGCGGCGCGCCGCCGCCAGCCAGGCGTCCTCGCCCAATGCGGCGCCGGCCTCGGCCAGGGCGGCGATCATCAGCCCGTTCCAGTCGGCCAGTACCTTGTCGTCCCAACCCGGGCGCACCCGCCGGCCGCGCGCCTGGAGCAGCACCTGGCGGCAGACGCCGAGGCGCGCCTCGGCCTCGGCCGAGGGCAGCAGGCCGACCCGGCTTCGGTTCAGGATGGTGTGCCCCTCCCAGTTGCCATCCTCGCTCACGTCATAGGCTTGGGCGAAGAGCGGGGCGTCGGCGCCCAGCAGGCGGTTGATCTCATCCAGGGTCCAGACGTAGAAGCGGCCCTCCTCGCCTTCGCTGTCGGCGTCGATGGTGGCGGCGAAGGCGCCGCCCGCGGCGACCATCTCGCGCAAGGTCCACGCCACGGTCTCGCGGATGCGTGCCTCCAGAAGCGGCATGCGGGTGTTCTGCCACACCAGGGTCATCAGGTGCAGCAGCAGGGCGTTGTCGTACAGCATCTTTTCGAAGTGCGGCGCCAGCCAGTGCGCGTCGGTGGAGTAGCGCGCGAAGCCGCCGCCCAGGTGGTCGTAAATGCCGCCCTGGGCCATGCGCTCGAGGGTGCGCACCACCGCCGCCGCGGTTGCGGGTGCGCGGGTGCGCCGGTGCGCCCGCCACAGGAGTTCGAAGATCATCGGCTGGGGGAACTTGGGCGCGCCGTTGATGCCGCCGTGCAGGGGATCGACCTCCTGCAGCAGACGCTCGGCCACCTGCTCGAGCGATTCGGGCGTGATCTCGCCCCCGGGCGCCGGCTGGGAGAGCCGGTCGAGGGCTTGGCGGAGCGCGGCGCGGTTCTGGTCGACCTTGTCGGGCTCGCGGTCATAGACATTGCGGATATAGCGCAGCACGTCGGTGAACGCGGGGCGGCCGTACTTCGCCTGGTTGGGAAAATAGGTGCCGCCCCAGAACGGCTCGCCGGCCGGGGTCAGGAACATGGTGAGGGGCCAGCCCCCCTGCTGGCCGAGCAGGGCGAGGGCGGCCTGGTAGATGGTATCCAGATCCGGGCGCTCCTCGCGGTCCACCTTGATGGTAACGAACAACTCATTCATCACCGCCGCGGTCGCGGCGTCCTCGAAGCTCTCATGGGCCATGACGTGGCACCAATGGCAGGCGGCGTAGCCGATGGAGAGCAGGATCGGCTTGTTTTTCGCGGTCGCCTCGGCCAGCGCCGCGGGATCCCAGGGCTGCCAGTGAACCGGGTTATTCTTGTGCTGCAGGAGATAGGGGCTGGTCTCCTGATCGAGCCGGTTGCGCGTCATGAAGCCTCGGAAGCAGGGGGTCGCCTCCTTAGGTGGCGCGGCGGACGCGGACTGGCAACCGAAAAGCGGCTCCGGGCGAGATTTACTAAATTGGATCATAAAAAAAGTGTAAACTGGAATGAGCATTGGCAGCGCCATAAAATTGCATATGAGTTATTATGTATTCTTCAATCGCCCGTTCTCGGCCGGGATTGCCTGGGGCGCCTGGCTTGGGCGATAGTGGCGCGCCCCGGTTCCGGGGCGACCAGGGGGCGACTCGAGGAAGGGCTGAACTGCGATGGATACCGGCGCCGGCGACCCGCCGCTCTACTACCGCAAGCACATTTTCTGTTGCACCAACGTGCGGCCCAAAGGCCATCCGCGCGGCTGTTGCTCGGAGAAGGGTTCGGTGGCGTTCCGCGACTATCTGAAGGACCAGGCCAAGGCCCTCGGCCTGAAGGACGTGCGGGTCAACATCGCCGGCTGCCTCGATCGCTGCGAGCTGGGGCCGACCATGGTGATCTACCCGGAAGGGGTGTGGTATGGTTATGCCACCAAGGAAGATCTGGACGAGATCCTGCAAGTCCACGTCAAGGGCGGTGGCCGGGTGGAACGGCTGCTGCTGAAACCCGAGCACAAGGTGAAGGCTGATCGGGCCTGACACCATCTTCGCCCCGGCCACCGCGCCGGGGCGGGCGGCGATCGCCGTGATCCGGGTCTCGGGACCCGGTGCCGGCCTGGCAGTCCGTGCGCTCACCGGGCGGCCCCCGCCCGCCGCGCGCCAGTTGGTGTTGCGACTGCTACGCGATCCAGCCAGTGGCGAGGTCCTGGACCGGGCCCTGGTGTTCCACGCCCGGGGCCCGGCGACCGAAACCGGCGAGGACCTGGCCGAGCTCCACCTCCATGGCGGCGGCGCCGTGCGCCGTGCGGTCCTCGCCGCCCTCGGTGCCCTGCCGGGGCTGCGGCCGGCGGACGCGGGGGAGTTTGCCCGGCGCGCCTTCGCCAACGGGCGGATCGATCTCACCCAGGCCGAAGCCCTGGCGGACCTGGTGGCTGCCGAGACGGCGGCCGAGCGGCGCCAGGCCCTGGCCCAGATGGGCGGGGCGCTGGGCCAACTCTATGATCGCTGGCGCACCCGGCTGATCCACGCCGCGGCCCTGGCGGAGGCGGCGATCGACTTTCCGGACGAGGACGTACCTGCGAGCGTGCTCAGGGATTGTCAGACCCAGATATTGTTGTTGTATGACGAAATGACGCGACATCTTGAGGATGCCAGGCGCGGCGAGCTGGTGCGCGAGGGCCTGTCCATTGCCATCGTCGGCGCAACCAACGTCGGCAAGTCGACTCTCCTGAACCGCCTGGCAGGGCGGGAGGCAGCGATTGTCGCCGCCACTGCCGGCACCACACGCGACGTGATCGAGGTGCAGCTCGATGTTGCTGGCTACCGGGCGATCCTCGCCGACACCGCCGGCTTGCGCCAGGCCGCCGACGAAGTGGAATCGGAAGGCGTGCGCCGGTCGCTGGCACGGGCGGCAGCCGCCGACATCCGCATGGTGGTGCTGGATGCGGCAGCCCCCGAGGTTCCATTGGATATCCTTGCTTTGATTGATGAATCAGCATTGGTGGTGGCCAACAAAAGCGACCTCCGGGGCGGTGATACCGGGGTAGCGGTACCGGGAATACCCGTATCGGCAACCACCGGCGCGGGTATTCCGGCTCTTTGGCAGGCGCTCGAGGATCGGGTGCGGGCTCGGCTGGAAATGAGCGGCGGGGTGCCGCTCACGCGCGAGCGGCATCGCCGCGCCCTGCTGGATGCCCGGGCGGCGCTCGGGGTGGTAATCGGCGATCCGGGCCTGGCGCCTGAGCTGGTGGCGGAAGAAGTGCGGATCGCAGCCCATGCCATCGGTCGGATCACCGGGCGAGTGGATGTAGAGGACATCTTGGATGTGGTCTTCCGCGAGTTCTGTATCGGCAAGTAGGAAGATTGTTTCACGTGAAACATCGTATCTGGATGCCGGGTTTTGACAGCCGAAATCCCTGCAGCTAGACTGGCCACCATGGCCGGGACATGGGATGTCATCGTTGTGGGCGGCGGCCACGCTGGTTGCGAGGCCGCGGCCGCGGCGGCGCGGGTCGGAGCGCGCACGCTCCTGGTGACCCACCGACTAGACACCATCGGGGCCATGTCCTGCAACCCCGCCATCGGCGGGGTGGCCAAGGGAACCTTGGTGCGCGAGATCGACGCACTCGACGGCATCATGGGACGGGCCGCCGACCGTGCCGGAATTCAATTCCGGATGTTGAACCGCAGCAAAGGCCCGGCCGTCTGGGGCCCCCGCGCTCAGGCTGACCGACGCCGCTACCGCGAGGCCATCGCGGATTTGCTCCAGGAGCAGGCGAATCTCACTATCATGGCCGGGGAGGTCGAGGACCTGGTCCTGGACAGCACCGGATCGGTCGGGGGCATCGTCTTGGCGGACGGACGTCGCCTGGTCAGCGGCGGGGTGGTGCTGACCACGGGGACGTTCCTCTCCGGTCTAATTCATATCGGCGAGCGGCAAATCCCGGCGGGTCGTGTGGGGGAGGCGCCGGCGATCGGCCTCAGCCAAACTCTCGCGCGGGCCGGGTTCGCCCTCGGCCGGCTCAAGACCGGCACGCCACCTCGTCTCGACGGCACCACCATCGACTTTGCCGGCCTGGACCCTCAGGCGGGAGACGATCCGCCCACTCCGTTCTCCATCCTCACGGATCGGGTGCCGCTGCGTCAGGTCCCCTGCCATATCACTGCCACCACGCCTGCCACCCACGTCCTGATCCGGGCCAACCTGCACCGGTCGCCGATGTATTCTGGACAGATCGGCAGCACCGGTCCGCGCTATTGTCCCTCGATCGAGGACAAGGTAGTGCGCTTTGCCGGCCGCGAGCGGCATCAGATCTTCCTCGAACCTGAGGGGCTGGACGATAGCACTGTCTATCCCAACGGTATCTCGACCTCCCTACCGGAGGAGGTGCAACGGCAAATTCTCGGCACGATCCCGGGGTTGGAACGGGCGGTCATGCGCCGCCCGGGCTATGCCATCGAGTATGACTTCGTCGATCCCCGCGAACTGCGCCCCTCGCTGGAGACCCGGCGCGTGCCCAGGCTTTATCTCGCCGGGCAGATCAATGGTACCACTGGGTACGAGGAGGCGGCGGCCCAGGGGTTGATGGCGGGGCTCAATGCGGCCCTGTCCGTCGGGGGTACCGCGCCCTTGGTCTTGGATCGCAGTGACGCCTATATCGGTGTCTTGATAGATGATTTGGTGACCCACGGCACCGCCGAGCCTTACCGTATGTTCACCTCGCGCGCCGAGTATCGCCTGACCCTGCGGGCCGACAATGCCGACCTGCGCCTGACCGCGCAGGCGATCGCCCTCGGCGTGGTGTCGCCTGAGAGAGCGCGGCGCTATGAGACCCGAACCGCGGCGGTCAGGGCGGCAAGCGAACTCAGCGAGCGTCTGACCATCACCCCCGATGAGGCCGCCCGCCACGGCTTTACCGTCAAGCGCGATGGGATACGGCGGAGCGTCTGGGATCTTTTGACTCTGCCCGGGGTCACGGCCGATCGCCTACGCTCCATCTGGCCCGAGGTCGCCGCGGTGCCGGACCACGCCCTGCTGCAGATGGAGATCGCTGCTCGCTACCGGGGCTACCTCGGTCGGCAGGAGGCGGACATCCGCGCCTTCAAGCGCGACGAGTCGCTCGTGTTGCCGGAAGACCTCGATCTGGATCGGATCGGCGGCCTCTCGGCCGAGGTGCGGGAGAAGCTGCGCCGGGTCCGGCCGCCCACGCTCGGGGCGGCGGCACGCATACCGGGAGTGACCCCGGCAGCGGTGGTCGCGCTGTTGGGCCATGTCCGCCGTGGCGGACGCGCCAAACGCGCCTAGGCGCCGCGGCCGGCGCCTCCCGGCACTCACCCCGGCCGGCTTCCAAGCCGCGACCGGTGTTTCACGTGAAACACTACGGCGGCTGGAGCAATACTACCAGTTGCTTTGCCGCTGGCAGCGTGCAATAAATCTAGTGGGTGATGACACCCTGTCCGACGGCTGGCGGCGCCATATGCTCGACTCGGCCCAGCTCTTTCCCCTGCTGCCGGCCCGCGCGGCGCCCCTGATCGACCTGGGCAGCGGCGCCGGCTTTCCCGGCCTGGTGCTGGCCATCATGGGGGCAAAGGAGGTCCATCTGGTGGAACGCGACCAGCGCAAGGCGGCCTTCCTCGCCACCGCTGCGCGGGCGACCGGCACGCCCGTCACGCTCCATGTCCAATCGGCGGACACCGTGGCGCCCCTGGCCGCCAACGTGATTACCGCCCGGGCACTGGCGCCATTGCCCGATCTGCTCGCCCTGGCGGAGCCGTTCATCAGCCCGGCCACCCTCTGCCTGTTCCCCAAGGGCGCCCGCGCGGCGGACGAACTCGCCGCCGCGCGCGCCCGCTGGCACGTTACCGCCACCAGCGTCCCCAGCCAGACCGATCCGACCGGCACCATCCTCTGTCTGCGCGAGGTCCACCGCCATGCAGCCTGAGAGCGACACCATAGCGGGGTGCGAGGCCAGAGTCCTGGCCATCGCCAACCAGAAGGGTGGGGTCGGCAAGACCACCACCGCCATCAACTTGGCGACTGCCCTCGCCGCCTGCCAGCAACGGGTGCTGCTGGTGGACTTCGATCCCCAGGGCAACGCCTCCACTGGCCTCGGCGTCGACCACGCCCAGCGCCGGCGCAGCAGCTATGACGTGGTGATGGGCGAATCGGCCGTTGCCGATGCGGTGGTGGCGAGCCGGGTGCCCCACCTCTATCTGGTTCCGGCGGTGGTGGATCTCTCGGCCGCCGAGCTGGAACTGGTGGGGGTCACCCGGCGCGAGCACCGCCTGGCCGATGCCCTGGCACCGGCGCGGAGCCAGTATGACTATATACTGATCGACTGCCCTCCCTCCCTCGGGCTCCTGACCGTGAACGCCCTGGTCTCGGCCGATGCGGTGCTGGTGCCGCTGCAATGCGAGTTCTTCGCCCTGGAAGGCCTGAGCCAGCTCCTGCGCACGGTGGAGCGGGTGCGCCGACGCCTCAACCCGACCCTGCTGCTGCAAGGCGTGGTGCTGACCATGTATGACCGGCGCAACAATCTCTCGCTGCAAGTGGCGGCGGACGTGCGCGGTCATCTGGGAACCGCCGTGTATGACACCATGATCCCGCGCAATGTGCGGGTGTCGGAGGCGCCGTCCCACGGCAAGCCGGTGCTGCTCTACGACTTCGAATGTCCCGGGGCGAAGGCCTATATCAGCCTCGCCGGAGAGCTGCTGCGGCGCGAGCGGCGCCGCGCAGTGGCATGACCGACGATCCCCCGCGGCGGGGGTTGGCGAAAGGCCTCTCGGCGCTGCTCGGTGACGGCGGCGACGAGCCCTTCGCCGCCGGTGGCGACGCGATCCAGCTGGTCCCGACCGATTCCCTGCGGCCGAGTCCCTTCCAGCCGCGCCGCCGCTTCGACGAGGCGGCGCTGCTGGCCCTCGCCGACTCGATTCGCGCCTCCGGCCTGCTACAGCCGATCCTGGTGCGGCGCGACGCGCGCGAGGTGAACCGCTACCAGATCGTCGCCGGGGAGCGCCGCTGGCGCGCGGCGCAGCTGGCGCAGTTGCACGACGTGCCGGTGATGGTCAAGGTGCTGTCGGACCGCGACACCCTGGCCATCGCCCTGGTTGAGAACCTGCAGCGCGAGAACCTGACCGCGCTGGAAGAGGCCGAGGCCTACCGCCGCCTGATGGAGGAATTCCAGTTCGGCCAGGCCGAGGTCGCCCAGGCCGTGGGCAAGAGCCGCAGCCACATCGCCAACACCGTGCGCCTGCTGACCCTGCCCGATCTGGTCAAGGAAATGCTGGACGAGGGTGAACTCACCCCCGGCCACGCCCGCGCCCTGCTCGCCGCCCCCGACCCGGCGGCGCTCGCGCGCGAAGCGGTCGCGCGCGGCCTCAACGTGCGCCAGGTGGAGCGGCTGGTCCAGCGCCCCGCCCGCACGGCCGGGGCCAAGGGCGCGCAGCCGCGCGATCCCAACACGGTTGCCCTCGAGCACGACGTCTCGGCCCGACTCGGCCTCAAGGTGACCATCGAAGACCGTGGCGGCCACGGCCGGCTGGTGGTCGCCTATGGCAACCTGGAACAGCTCGACGACGTGGTGCGCCGCCTGTCGCGCCCGGGAGCCCCCGGCGACTGAGGGTCTGGCCGGCCTCGAGACGCATCATCTGATCCATTGCGACGCGCCGACGCGCTACCCCTCACCCAGTCTCTCCCCAGGGGGAGGAGTTTCAGCCGCGCGCTTCTTCCCTTCTCCCGTCACGGGAGAGGGAAGGGCCCATGGCCCCGGGGGCCATGGGAGGGTGAGGGGGACGGCGGCGGGCGCGGCACGACGGCGGGGCGTCAACGCACCCCGCCGGATCAGGTCGATCGCCGCCCAGGATCAGATCTTCCGTGCGCGGCGCGCGAGGCCGATTGCGACCAACCCAAACCCGAACAGCGGGAGAGTCGCGGGCTCAGGCACGGTGCCGACGGGGTCGCCGAGCGGGCCACTGATATGAACCGTGTATGGACCGGTTTCAAGGCCAACGTCGGGTCCGTCTTCTGGGCCGGTCAGTCCGAGGGTCTCGGTTGTCGGACTGGTGAGAATTTCGTCGTCGTTGGCGTTGAAGTTCGTTGCATTTGCGAAATCGACCAGCGACGCGAACGCCGCCATGTTATTTTCTCAGGCGGCGAAGTAGTAGACGCCTGCGGTCAGCTCAAGCGTCAAGCAGCTATCAAAACCAGCGAGCGCGTCAATCGGAGTGCAGGAACTGTCGTCATCGTCGTCCCCGGCGAGACCCTGGCCGAGGCCATTGAACACGATCAGATTCACGTCTCGAACGGGCGAGTGCATGTTGGTGGTGACGGTACCGTCGGCGATCAGCGTGAACTTGTAGAGATCCGTGTCCTGCCCATCGCCAATCTCACCGGTGATCTCGGTGGTGGCGCCAGGGAGGACTTGCGCGGTTGCGGGCGTGTTGCCCGCGTCGCCTGATTCGGTGACCACCACGGCGCCCGCCATCCCGATCATGGCCGCGGCACCCAGCGCACCGGCCAGCAGTGTCTTCCATGCCATGGCGATGTCCCTCTGTTGCAGTGTCCAGTTTATTCACGCGCCTTTCGGCCCCGGTCGTTGCCGGGTCCTCACTCGTGTCCTAACGCAAACGCCATGCTAAAAGGCATGGCGCTCCATTCATTCAATTAGTTAGGCTAAAACGCCCGTGCGCTTGCTTTGCGATTCTGTCAAGATCCTCGACTCTTTCCTGCGCGGTTTCGGCCCCGAGCGGACCGCGACGATGATCCCTCGACCCATGCCACTCAAGTGATGCGCTGACGCGCTGCCCTTCACCTACCCTCTCCGCAGGGGGAGAAGAGTTTCAGCCGTGGCCCCTCCCCTTCTCCATCGGGGCCATGGGAGAGTGAGGGGGACGGCGGCGGGCACGGGACGACAGCCGGGCGCGCGGCTCCGGCTCGTCCCCGGGAGGATCGCGTATTGTCATACACGGCATCGGCCTGACCGCAGATACATCAATTAACAAAATCACATACCAGTCATACCAAGTAGTGCCGGTTACATAATTATAATACTCTTACCTCCTGCCGACCAAATCCGTCACCGCCGGCCAGCCGCTGCCCGCGCCGCCGCGGCGAGGCGCAGCAGCACCCGGCCCGTGATCGCGCGGTCCGGGTAACCGGTGGTCTTGCAGTCCATCTCCGCCTCCAGCAGGAATTGCAGGGCGCCGTCCAGGCGGTGGCGCGGCCAGCGCGCGGCTTGGGCGGTGATGCGGCCGCGGGCGCGGTAGAAGGGCGCCGGGCGCAAGGCGGCAACCGCGGCCTCCGCGCTCATGCCCCGTTCCATGGCGGCCGCGGCCCGGTGCAGGCGCTGGAAATGCCGCAAGGTGCCGCGCACCACGGCGACCGGCGCCAGCCCCTCGCGCCAGGCGCGGGCCAGGCCCAAGTCGAGGCCCGCCGAATCGCCCTCCGCCGCGGCAAAGGCGATGCCGTCCAAGGTGACGGCCGCGGCATCGCCGACCACTGCCTGGACCGTCTCGACTGTCACCTCGGTCTGATCGCCCAGGTAGAGCGCCAGCTTCTCCAGCTCGCGCCGGCTCAGCGCCCGATCAGCGCCGAGTGACTGGCGCAGCAGTGCCAATGCCTCGGGCGTAACCCGGTGCTCCACCAGCACCTGTTGGATCAAATCATCGAGGTTCGCGCCGTCGTCCAGGTAGCAGGCAAGGGCGGCGCCGGCCGCCGCGCCCTCGAACGCGGCGCGCAGGCGCGAGCCCGCCTTCAAGTCGCCGGCCTCCACCACGATCAGCGCCTCGCCTGTGGGATGGTCGAGGAACGCCTGGCAGGCATCCGCCACTCCATCCCCCGCACCCCGCACCCACACCACCCGGCGCCCCCCGCCGAAGGCCAGCGCCGCCGCTTCGTCTGCGAGGCGCCCGGGATCGTCGGCCAGGGTACGCGGTGCCAATTCCGCCACCCGGAAGGGATCGGCGCGGTCGGGGCAGACGGTCGCGGCCAGCGCCTCCGCCCGCTCGCGCACCAGGCCCGCGTCCGGGCCATAGACCAGGATGGCGCGCGCGGCCGGATCGGGGCGGCGCAGGAAGGCGGTGATGCGGGCGGGGGCAATCTTGGTCATGGCCACCGGGTTTCTGGAGTCGGACCCGAACAGGCTGTTACCGAGTCCCGTGGCACCCCCCACCATCGGGCGCTATTCGCGCCCAATTCTCCCCCGCAAGGGGGGAGGGGAAAGCTTCGGACTCCGTATCGAACCTGGTGTCCCACCGCAACCCTTCTCCACAAGGGAGGAGTAGGTAGAGCGAAGTTCGCTCAAGTCGTGATCACCCCGAGAGTCTTCGCGAGGTCACCCCCACCCCACCCTCCCCCGTCAAGGGGGAGGGGGTAAGAGCAGATGCGGCGCGGGCCTTATTCTCTATCCCCCTCCCCCCTTGCAGGGGAGGGTAGGGAGGGGGGTCGCACGGAACGAGCAGCCGATGAAATCAGGGTATAACGTGTGCCACGGACGGGCGTGGTGGGGAAGTCCCCGCCCAGTGCGGCCGGCTCAACGACACCCGGCTCAATGCACGCTGACCGGCGCGAAGTCGTACTGGCGCGCGGCGGCGAAGGCGACGTCGCGGTTGGGCGCGAGGCCGATCTGGCGGCCGGCGCCGTCATGGATGGCGAACAGCAGCGCGCCGTCGATCAGCACGCCCTTGACATAGGCGATGGGGGAGCCGAACGGGCCCGCCTCGGCGCCGGCCAGGGCGTCAGCGAATTCAGGGGTCTCAACCATGGTGTCCCTCCTGTCTGGCCGGCCCCAGGGGCGCGGGCACCGGCCAAGGCGACCAACTATTCTTTGCGCGGCCCGACGGCGGTAGGGCCATTGCTGCTGCGAATCGCGATCTGGTGCCGCTTCACCTTAGGCTGCGGGCGTAAAAGTTCGATGTGCAGGAGTCCGTTGTCGAGCTCGGCCCCGCTCACCTCGATGCCATCCGCCAATACGAAGGCACGGTGGAAATGGCGCGCCGCGATGCCGCGGTGCAGGAACTGGCGGGTGCCTTCCTGCTCCTCGTCGGCGCGCCGGCCCTCGATCACCAGTTGGCTGTCCTGGGCGGTAACCGAGAGATCCGTGGGCGCAAACCCCGCCACCGCCAGGGTGATGCGCAGGCGATCCGGCCCGATGCGCTCGATGTTGTAGGGCGGATAGCCGTCGTTCGAGGCCTTGGTGATGCGCTCGAGAGTTTGCTCGAACTGGTCGAACCCGAGCAGCAAGGGGCTGGAAAAAATCGACAATCGACTTCACGGCGCCGGCCTCCTCTTGCGAGCGAGACAGCCGCCCAAGCCCCTTCAGGCACCCGGCGGCCGGGCGCGCCTCCGCACCCAAGCTCCCATGTGGTGCACCGCCGCAACAGGATCAAGGGGTTAGCGCCCATGTGCCCGGTGCCAGCCCGGGCCCCGGAATAATGGCCGGCGGTGCCTGTTCATTATCCGCAAGCCAAACATTCGGCGCGGGGCCACGGGGAGCCGGCCGCGTCGGGGAGCATTGTTCGTGAACGCCATGTTGCCGCCGTCCTGCTACCTTGCCCTTGCCGCGTTCGCAAGCGTGCCGCCGGCCGTGCTAAACTGCCGCGATGGACGACATCGCCCAGCAGATCAGCGAGCAGATTCCACATCTTCGGCGTTACGCGCGGGCGCTCGCCAGGGATCGCACGCGGGCCGACGATCTGGTCCAGGACTGCCTCGAGCGCGCCTGGTCGCGCCTGCACTTGTGGCAGCCCGGCAGCAACCTGAAGGCGTGGCTTTTCACGATCCTACACAACCTACACGCGAACCAGGTGCGCAAGCTCAAGCGCGCCCTGGACAACGTGCCGCTCAGCGAGTCGCATCTTTCGGCCTCCACCCCGGCCACGCAGATGCAGCAGCTCGAGGTGAAGGGCATTACCGACGCCCTGCAACGCCTGTCGGAGGAACAGCGCGCCGTGGTGCTGCTCGTGGGACTTGAGGAGATGAGCTATCAGGAGGCGGCCAAGGTGCTGGATGTGCCCATCGGCACGGTGATGTCACGCCTGCACCGCGGCCGCGAGCGCGTGCGCCAGCTGCTCGCCGATCAGGGCCAGCCCGTACTGAGGAGAGTGAAGTGACCCCGCCGCCCGCACCCGTAGACGATTTCGACCTGCACGGCTACGTCGACCACCAGCTGCCGCCGGCACGGCGCGAGGAGGTGGCGACCTACCTGGCCGCCAACCCCGAGGCGGCGGCGCGGGTCGCCGACTACCAGAGCCAGAACCAGGCGCTCGGCGCGGCGTTCGAAGGCGTGCTCGCGGAGCCGGTGCCGCCGGCCATGCTGACGCGGCGCCGGCCCTGGCTCGGCGCCATCACCCGCATCGCGGCGGCACTCGCGCTGCTGTTCACCGGCGGCACCGCCGGCTGGCTCGCCCACGATTCGCTGCTCGCGCCCTCCGCGATCGAGCGCACGGTGGCGGAGCCCGCCGCCTACGCCCACCGCGCCTTCGCTGGCGAGTTCCGCCATCCGGTCGAGATCTGGGGCGACAACGAGCCGCATCTGGTCACCTGGCTGTCCAGCCGCCTCGGCATGCCGGTCAGGCCGCCGGACCTGAACCAGGCCGGCTACTGGCTGGTCGGCGGTCGCCTGCTTCCTGCCCGGGGCGGCGCAGCGGCGCAGTTCATGTATCAGGACGACAAGGGCGGGCGGATCACCCTCTATGTCCGCACCGGCATCATCGGCAACAGCGAGAGCCGCTTCCAGTTCTTCGACCAGCAGGGGGTGCGGCTGGTCTATTGGGTGGACGGCCCGGTCGGCTACGCGCTGACCGGACCCGTGGACCGCGAACACCTGCTGCACGCGGCGCAACTCGCGTACGGCCAAACCAAGCGCTGAGCCGCGCGCCTTGCCGGGGCGCTAATTATTTGCATCGAGTGGCCTGCTTAGCCGAGCAATTCGCCAACGAATTTCCGGCGCAGGACACGCGCGGGCGCTATATCTTGCCCGGCATGACCGCGCTCTGCCTCGACAAGAGCCGCTTGGTCGACGGCCTGGCGGTCGCGGCCCCGGCGGGCGTGGTGCTGGCCGCCCTCGCCTGGCAGTTCGCGGTGCCAGCTTGGGCCGCCGCCCTGGCCTGGGTCGCGGTGACGCTGCCAGCGGTCTTGCACCTCGCGCGCCGCGCGCGCCCGCCGGCGCCCGCGCCCGCATTCGGCGTCGCCCGCGCGGCGCACCGCCTGGGGCGGGCGCCGACCACCGATGCCCTCGCCCGGCATTATGACGCGATCCTCGACACCCTGCCCGACCCGCTGCTGCTGCTGGACGGCGCCGGCCGGGTCGCCGGCCTCAACCAGGCGGCACGCGCGATGCTGGGCGATTCGGCGCCGGGCAGCGCGCTCGAATCGGTGATCGCGGACCCCACCCTGCTCGCCGCGACGCGGCGCGTGCTGGACGGCGGCGCCAGCCGCGACCTCGAGGTGCGCCTGCGCTCGCCCGTCAACCGCACCTTCGCCGCCCGGATCGAGGCGCTGCCGGCCCGGGCCGGCGACGCAACGGCGGTGATGCTGGTGCTGCACGATCTCACCGAGGTACGGCGCACCGAGAAGATGCGCGCCGACTTCGTCGCCAATGCCAGCCACGAGATCCGCACGCCCCTCACCACCCTGGTCGGCTTCATCGAGACCCTGCGCGGCCCGGCCCGCGACGACCCCGAATCGCGCGACCGCTTCCTCTCGATCATGGAGCAACAGGCGAGCCGCATGACCCGGCTGGTGGACGACCTGCTCTCGCTCTCGCGCATCGAAATCAACGAGCACACCGTTCCCACGGGGCGGGTGGACCTGCGCGAAACACTACAGGCGGTGACGTGGGACCTGGGCGCGCGCGCCGAGGCCAAGGGCATGACGATCGCCATTGCCGCGCCCGACGAGTTGCCCTTCGCACGCGGCGAGACGGGCGAGCTGCGCCAGGTGTTCCAGAACCTGCTCGACAACGCGATCAAGTACGGTGACCCGGCCACCACCGTGCGGGTCGGCGTGCGCGTCCTCGGCGAGCGCCCGCAGGGCATCGAGATGGCGGCCGGGGGACCGGTCCTGGCCGTCGCCGTCGCCGACCGGAGCGAGGGCATTCCGCCCGAGCACCTCTCGCGCCTGACGGAGCGATTCTACCGCGTGAACACGGCGCGCTCGCGCGCACTCGGCGGCACCGGCCTCGGCCTCGCCATCGTCAAGCACATCCTCAGCCGCCACCGCGGCGCGCTGCAGATCGACAGCACCCAGGGCTCGGGCAGCACGTTCACCGTCTACCTGCCGGCCGCCCCCGCCGAGGGGCGCGCGCTGCTCCTGGATGCCTAGACCGGCGCCGCCGCCCCCGTGTCACCGCCCCCGTGTCACCGGCCGGCGCAAACCACGGTCACGCAATCGTCATCCCGCGATGACCCGGCCTTGGTAGCGAGAGCGCCGACCCGATCATGCCGCGATCACCGCACCCCATGCAGCCCAAGATCCTGATCGTCGAGGACGAAACCCACATCATCGAGCTGTTGCGCTACAACCTCGCCAAGGCCGGCTTCGCGGTGATCGACACCGGCAACGGCGAGGAAGCGATGCTGCTGATCGCCGAGCAGCAGCCCGATCTGATCCTGCTCGACTGGATGCTTCCCGCCATGTCGGGGATCGAGTTCTGCCGGCGGCTGCGCCGCGACCCCGCGGCGCGCAACCTGCCCGTGATCATGATCACCGCCCGCGGCGAGGAGGCGGACCGCCTGCGCGGCCTCGATTCGGGCGCCGACGACTACATCGTCAAGCCGTTCTCGCCGACCGAGGTGGTGGCGCGCGTGAAGGCGGTGCTCAGGCGTGCACGCCCGGCGCAGGGCGACGACCGGCTCGGCTTCGCCGACGTCGAGATCGACCTCGCCGAGCACCGTGTGACGCGCGGCGGCGCCGCCGTCGACCTCGGCCCGACCGAGTTCCGCCTGCTGCGGCACCTGATGGCGCATCCGCGCCGGGTGTTCAGCCGCGCGCAGCTCCTGGACGCCGTCTGGGGCCACGACATCCACGTCGAGGAGCGCACGGTCGACGTCCACATCGGCCGCCTGCGCAAGGCGCTCAATGCCGGCGACCGCCCCGACCTGGTGCGCACCGTGCGCGCCGCCGGCTACGCCCTCGACACCGAGACCCGCTGAGACGGAGCTGGCGCGGCGCCGCGCGGCCGTATCTCGACCGCGTCCAGCCGGTGCCGCAAGACCGCGATTGCGATTTTCTCGCGCGGCAGCCCGTGACGGGGCGGATTCCGCTGGATTGGCTGCTTCCCGGTTTACCGATATAAGCAGGACTCGGGGAGCCGGCTCCAAGACCGGCGTGCCAAGGATATTCCTGAAGGGAGGACCACGTGCTGAAATTCTTGAAGACGGGGTTGATCGCCGCCGTCGCCGCGATCGCCCTTGCGCCTCTGGGCGCCGACGCCCAGCAACAGAAAAATTTTTCCATCGCCACCGGCGGAACCGGCGGGGTCTATTACCCCATGGGCGGCGGACTCGCCAACGTGCTCTCCAAGCACGTGCCCGGCTGGCAGGCGACGGCGGAAGTCACCGCCGGCTCGGTCGCCAATCTCCAATTTCTCGGCGCCAAGAAGGCCGAGATCGCCTTCTCGATGGTCGACGCCGCCCTCGACGCCGTGCGCGGCGAGGACAAGTTCAAGGGCAGCCCGGTCGACGTGCGCACCCTGATGGTGCTCTATCCGAACCGGATGCACGTGGTCAGCATCGAAGGCACCGGCGTCAAGAGCATGAAGGACATCAAGGGCAAGCGGGTTTCCACCGGCGCGCCTGGCAGCGCGACCGAGGTCATGGCCTTCCGCGTCATCGAGGCCGCCGGGCTCGACAAGGACACGGACTTGAAGCGCGAGCGTCTCGGCGTAGCCGAATCCGTCAACGCCCTCAAAGACCGGAAGATCGACGCTTTCTTCTGGGTCGGCGGCCTGCCGACCGCCGCCGTGTCTGATCTCGGCGCGACCCCGGGCGTCAAGATCCAGATGATCGATCACGCCGACATGGTGCCGGCGATGAACCAGAAATACGGGAATCTCTACGTCACCGACACCATCGCCAAGACCGTCTATGGCGGCATGGACAAGGACAACCAGGTTGCCACCGTGTGGAACATCCTGGTCGTCCACAAGGACATGTCGGATGCGGACGCCTACACCATCGTCAAGACCATCTTCGACCGCAAGGCCGACATGGTCGCGGTGCACAAGGAATCGGAGAGCTTCGACTACAAATATCAGTCCCTCTCCAACGCGGCGGTTCCCTTCCACCCCGGCGCACTGAAGTACTTCGCCGAGAAAGGCGTGAAGCTCGACTGAACGCGGGATGACCACCCCCATCCCGGCAGTTCCGTCCGATGACACCCGGCACCGGATCGAGGAATACCTCGAGGCCGAGGAAGGCTCCATCAACCGCTACCGGGGGTTCATGGCCGTCCTCCTGACCGCGCTCGCGGTCGGAAGCACCCTCTTTCATCTGTATGCCGCGGTCTGGATCGTATCCCCTTACGTCCTCAGGCCGGTTCACGTCGCTATTGTCCTGGCGCTGTCGTTTTTCGCGTTTCCCGTCGTCAAGAGTTTGCGCAACCGGATTCCGTGGTGGGATCTTCCGTTGATCGCGCTCGCCATTTCCGTGATCGCATACATGATTCTGGGAGGCGACGACTTCACCGACCGCAACACCAATCCCAACCGCTGGGATCTGATCGCAGGGTCGATCTTCATCGTCCTGGTGCTGGAAGCGGCGCGGCGCAGCACCAATTTCGTCATGCCGGCGATTTGCGTCTTGTTTATCGCCTACGCCGTCGCCGGCCCGTACCTGCCGCCGCCGTGGACCCATCGCGGCTACGACCTCGGCCGCCTGATCGGGCAACTCTACATGACCCTCGAGGGCATTTTCGGCACCGCGGTCGACGTGTCTTCGACCTTGATCATCCTGTTCACCATCTACGGCGCGTTTCTGCAGCAGTCTGGCGCGGGCAAGTTCTTCATCGATTTCTCCTTCGCCGCCACCGGCGGCACGCCGGCGAGCGCCGGCCGCGCGGTCGTGCTGTCGTCCTTCCTGCTCGGCGGGCCGTCGGGATCGGGGGTGGCGACCACCGTCACCATCGGCTCGGTCGCCCACCCGATGCTGGCCAAGGCCGGGTTCAGCAAGAACTCGGCGGGTGGGCTGTTGGCCGCCGGCGGGCTGGGGGCGATCCTGTCGCCGCCGGTGCTCGGCGCGGCCGCGTTCCTGATCGCCGAGTTCTTGAAGATCTCCTATCTCGATGTACTGCGCATGGCGGTGGTGCCGACTCTTCTCTACTACCTCTCGCTCCTGATCATGGTCGAGCTCGGAACCCGCAGCCACAGCGCCGAAACCATGCTGGCGACGCCGCCGCTCGGGACCATCGTCCGCGGCTACTGGTTCCACTTCTCGTCCCTGATCGCCATCGTCGCTTTCATGCTGCTCGGTTTTTCGCCGATGATGTCGGTGTTCTGGGCGACCGTGCTCGCTTTTCTCACCAGCTTTCTGCGCCGCGATTGCGCCATGGGACCGAAGCGGCTGGTGCGTGCGCTCGCCGACGGGACCAACAGCGTCCTCAACGTCGCCGCGACCTGCGCCGCCGCCGGAATCATCGTCGGGATCGTGACCTTGACCGGGCTCGGCCTCAAGTTTTCGGCGATCGCCATCGAGTACGCGGGCGGCAGCCTCCCGCTCACCGCCCTCTATACCGCGCTGATCGTCTGGGTGGTCGGGCTCGCCGTGCCGGTGACCGCGTCCTACATCATCTGCGCGGTGATCGCGGCGCCGGCCCTGATCAAGCTCGGCGTACCCGACTTCGCCGCCCACATGTTCATCTTCTACTACGCGATCCTGTCCGAAGTTTCGCCGCCGACCGCGCTCTCGCCCTTTGCCGCCGCCGCGATCACCGGGGGCAATCCCTACCTGACCACCGCCCAGGCGTGGAAATACACCATGCCCGCTTTCGTCCTGCCGTTCGTGTTCGTGCTCGACCCGGCCGGCGTCGGCATCCTGCTCGCCCTTCCGAAAGCGGGCGGCTGGCCCGCGCTGATCACGGTGATTCTGGCGGCGGCGGCCGGCATCGTCACCGTCGCCGCCGCGCTGCAAGGACGCATCCTGGCGCCGCTGGCGCGATGGGAGCGCGGCGCGCTTCTCGGCGCCGGGTTTCTTCTCATGTTCCCGGACCTCGCCGACGATTGGCTCTCGCCGGTCCTGTTCGCGACCCACGGCCAATTGCGCTGGCTGGGTCTCGCGCTCGTTCTGGCCGTCGTGGCGTACCACTGCGTGCGCGCCCGGCGATCCGCGGGCGCGGTGTAGAGCCGGACTTCCGCCCGGGAGTTAGAGCGTGATGCGATCAAATGGCACCACCCCCCTGCCCGACCTTCCCGCGTGCAGGAGGCGGCGAAGAAAGATCGCAATGTCGGACGATCGTCTTGCTTACTTTCCCTAGCCCAGCGCCGCTTCGAGGTAGGCGGGGACCGCGAAGGCGGCCTGGTGGATGGCGGGGTTGTAGTATTGCGTGGCGATCTTGGCCGCCTGGAAGCGGGCGCGGATCAGGGCCGGGTCGGTCCGGGTGATGTCCTCGCCCTTGCACGCCCAGCCCAGGGCCATGTCGCCGCCGAAATAGGTCGGCACCGCCACGCGGTAGAACCCGCTAAAGGGAAACAGGCCGCGGAAGAAGCGCACCGAATCCACCAGCTCCTGGCGCTGGTAGAAGGGCACCCCGTTCTGGGTCACCAGGATGCCGCGGGGCGAGAGGCGATCGAGGCAGCCGCGGTAGAACGCCTCGGTGAAGAGCACGGCGCCCGGCCCGGCGGGATCGGTCGAATCGACGATGATCAAGTCGAAGCTCGCGCGGCTCTCCAGCACGTACTTGATGCCGTCGGCGATGATCAGTTCGGCCCGCGCATCCGCGAACGCCCCGGCGGAGAGGGACGGCATCAGGCGGCGGCAGACCTCGACCACTTCGCCGTCGATCTCGACCATGGTGGCGCGCAAGGCGCCGTGCTTCAGGCACTCGCGCAGGATGCCGCCGTCGCCGCCGCCGATGATCAGCGCCCGCGTGGCTGCCCCGTGGGCGAACAGCGGCAGGTGGGTCAGCATCTCGTGATAGAAGAACTCGTCCTTCTCCGTCGTCTGCACGATGCCGTCCAGGATCAGCACCCGGCCCATGCGCGGCGTCTCCACCACCAGGATCTCCTGGAACGCCGACTTGCTGTGGTGGACGATGGCCGAGATCTGCATGAACTGGCCGTTGGTGCCGTGCAGCGCCTCCTGATAGACGATCATGGCAGGACTCCCCGGCGCTGTTCCGATACCTGTACTTCGGTTGGCTGGAACGCTTCCTTCAGCAGCGCGAGCGCCGCGTGGGCGGTGGCCGAATCCTGCAACAGCACGTCGATCGCGGCGTAGCCCCGCTCGGGCCAGGTGTGGATGGTGAGATGGGCGTGGGGCAACACCACCACGCCGGTCACCCCCATGGGTTCGAAGCGGTGCAGCTTGGCATAGAGCACCGGCTCGCCCGATGCCGCCGCCGCCCGGCGCAGGCCCGCCTCGATCGCCGCCCCGTCGTTCATCAGGGTCGAGCCCCAGAAGTCGATGATGAGATGCACCCCGGCGTCCCGGCCCGGCGCACCCGTGCTCGCGCTCATGCCATCCCCCGCGCTGAAGGCCGCGTTGTTTCGCGCATTATGCCAGTCTTGGCAAGGGACAAGCTTGGCAAGTGTAGGTAGCGTGTGATTTGTCCGGAATAGGTAGCGCACGAAGTGTCCGGTTCTGGAATCGCTCCAGGTTTTGCGGGAGGAGCGATTGATGGGCCGGGCTCGGGGGCTTTGGGAGATCCGGATGGTGCGCTTTGAGGATCTATTGGAGC
>SHWA01000033.1 GCA_009693995.1 Alphaproteobacteria bacterium
CTCCAATAGATCCTCAAAGCGCACCATCCGGATCTCCCAAAGCCCCCGAGCCCGGCCCATCAATCGCTCCTCCCGCAAAACCTGGAGCGATTCCAGAACCGGACACTTCGTGCGCTACCTATTCCGGACAAATCACACGCTACCTACAGCCTGAGTGGTGCGCGTTGACGCCCGCCTCGGCCGCGGCGAGAGTACCGCCCGAACACAAGCGAGGAACCACGGCGATGAAAGTCGGTATGTTCGCGATGCCCATGCACGATCCGGTCAGGCCCTATTTGCAGACGCTACGCGAGGATCAGGAGGCGGTTCGCCTCGCCGACCGCCTCGGCTATTCCGAGTTCTGGGTGGGGGAGCATTTCACCTCCAAGGCCGAGCAGATCACCTCGCCGCTGATCTTCCTTGCGACCATGATCGCCGAGACCAAGCAGATCAAATTCGGCACCGGCGTCATCAACCTGCCGCAGGCGCACCCGGCGGTGGTCGCCGGCTATGTCGCCTTGTTCGACCAGCTGGCGGAAGGGCGCTTCCTGTTCGGCATCGGCCCCGGCGGCCTGCACTGTGACTTCGAGCTGTTCAAGCTGACCGACCACGCCCAGCGCCCGCGCATGATGTACGAGGGGATCGACATGATCCTCAAGATGTGGGCGTCCGACCCGCCCTACCGGCTGAGCGGCGAGTTCTGGGACGTGAAGGTCGAGGAGACGGTCGAGCGCCATTTCGGTCGCGGCGACATGGCCAAGCCCTACCAGCAGCCCCATCCCCCGATCGCACTCCCCGTGGTCAGCCCGAACTCGCCGACCGCGGCCGAAGCGGGCCGGCGCGGCTGGATCGCGATCTCGGGCAGCGCGCTGCACGAGCGGCATCTGCCCGGCCACTGGGAATCCTATGCCGCCGGCAGCGAAGCGGCCGGCCGGCGCCCCGATCCCGCCAACTGGCGTGTGACGCGGAGCGTGCTGGTGACCGAGAGCGATGCCGAGGCCGAGGACTATCTCGCCCTGCCCGGGACCGGCATGGCCTTCTACATGGACTATTTCCTGACCCTGCCGAAGGCGCGGCAGCTCTTGAAGTCGCGCGACGACATGCCGGATTCCGCCCAGACGCTCGCGCGCGCCGCCAAGGACATGTGCATCCATGGCAGCCCGAAGCGGGTGCGCGAGAAGCTGATGGCGATCCGCGAGGCCTCGGCCCCCTTCGGCACGCTCCTCTGCCTCGGCCACGACTGGGACCGGCCCGCCATGTGGCGCCGCTCGATCGAGCTGATGGCAACCCAAGTCGCCCCACGCATTCCTTGAGGAGGCGGCCATGAACCCGCGCTGGACACGGCGGCCTGAGGGCTCCAACTGGGGCGATTTCGGCCCCGACGACCAGTTGGGGCGCCTCAACCTGCTGACGCCCGCGCGGGTGCTGGCCGCGGTCGCCGAGGTCAAGGTCGGAAGGGTCTTCTGCCTCAGCCTGCCGCTGGATCTGCCGGGCAAGAACGTGGTCAACCCGCGGCGCAACCCGCCGCTGCTCTTTGCCGCCATGCGAGGCGGGCGGGCCGGCATCAACTACCAGCGCCGCCAGGACCACGCCGACTACACCGACTGCATGAACGACGACATCGCCGTCCTATACACCCAGTATTCGACCCAGTGGGACGCCCTCTGCCACGCCGGCGGACTGTTCGACGCCGACGGCGACGGGGTCGCCGAGCCCCTCTACTACAACGGCTACCGGGCGCATGAGCACGTCCTGGACCCGGTGGCCGACACCGGCTCGGCCCGCTTCGACCGCTTCCCCGGCTGCCAGGCCTTGGCGCTCGGCATCGAGACCATGGCGGCAACCGGCGTGCAGGGCCGGGGCGTGATGATCGACCTCGAGGCCCACTTCGGCCGCGGCGAGACCAAGGTCGGCTACGACCAGCTCATGCGGGTGCTGGATGCGGACAAGGTCGCGGTCGGAACCGGCGATCTGGTCTGCTTCCGCGCCGGCTACGACCGCTTGATCCTGGCCATGAACGGCGATCCCGATCCCGAACGCCTGAAGGCCGAGCCCGGCGCCGCGCTCGACGGCCGCGACCAGCGGCTGCTGCGGTGGATCACCGATTGCGGCATGGTCGCGCTGATCACCGACCGGCCGACGCCGGAATGGCGCTACGAAGACCGCCCCGCGGGCGACGATCCCAAGGCCGGGCAGCCGCGGGCGGCGATTGCGCTGCACGAGCATTGCCTGTTCAAGCTCGGCCTGCCGATCGCCGAGCTCTGGCACCTGAGCGAGCTCGCCGACTGGCTGCGCGCCGCCGGGCGCTCGCGCTTCCTGCTCACCGCGCCGCCGCTCCGGCTCCCCGGCGCCGTCGGCTCGCCTGCGACCCCGGTCGCGACGGTGTGACCCTATGGCAGCGGGCGCCGCTCCCGGCGGCGGGTCCTGCTAGCCAGCAGCGGCAGGTCGAGTGCAACCCGTTCGTGCAGAACGACCGGCGCGATGCGGCCGCGGGCAGAGCGGCGCAGTCGAACCAATCCGTATCCTTCCATGGTCTTCAGCGTACGCGACAGGTTGGATTTGGCCCGACCGGTAAGACGTGCGAGTTCCTCCAGAGACGACGGGGACTGCTCGGCGATGACCCGCAGGAGTTCACGATTGCCGGCCGAGAGGACCTTGGCGAAGGACTCGGTCGAGGTGAACCAGACCTTCGGCTCGCGCGCGATCGTCGCCTGTTCGCCTCGCGCGATCCGCAGGCTACGCGCCTTCATGTCCTGGTAGCTGGCGATGCCGACTCTAAGCGTCGTCATTTGATCACACCCCTCTCACGCAGCACGGAGTCGACCGCGGTCCAGAAACCAGTAATCAGCGAAGCCGCGTCCGCATACTGATAGGGCCTTACGGTCCGCAGCCGGTGCCGATGATCCTGCGCCGCCCCGGCCCGTCGCTTACCGACGGAGTGGGCGTTGTCGAACCCGGCGAGGCGCTCGCCGCTGGGGCCGTGCAGGGTCAGAGAATAATCAAGCCCGTGCGGCTTGGCCGGCGTCGCCGGCACGCGCCGCACCGCAAATCGGACCCAATGGCCCCCCTGCGGGTCGACCACCAGCACCTGCCCGTCGAGGTCGAGAGGGTATAGAGCGACCGGTCGCGGGCCAATGCCACGGTCAGATTATTATCATATCAAGATAACCGTTGCAAGCCGAAACGCGCTCGGCTCTAGGCTCCCTATTTCTTCAACGCCCCCTGCATCAGACGCGGAATGTCGCCGAGCGAGTGGGCGACGAGCGCGCCGGAGTCCGCCAGCATGCGGCGCTTGGCGGAGACGGTGTCGGTGTCGGATTCGATCATCGCCGCCACGTGGCCGAAGCTGACCCCCTTCGGGTAGCGCTCCTGGAACTCGCCGGCGAGCAGGGCAACGAGGGGCTTCGGGCAGCCGCCCGCGCGCAGGAACGCCGCCACGTCGTGCTCGGCCCGGGTGCCGGGCTCGCCGAACACGACGATGCCGTCGGTCTCTGGATCAGCCACGAACATCTTGACGTACTCGACCATGGGGGTGCCGGGGATCACGTCGCCGCCCATGGAGACGCTGGTGGTGACGCCGAGGCCGGCGAACTTGAGCACGCGCGCGAGCTCCGCAGACATGCCGCCCGAGCGCGACACCACGCCGATCCGCCCCGGCACGTAGCAGTCATAGGGGCGGTCCCCGCCGATGCCGCCGACCTTGCATTTCCCGGGCGAGATCAGGCCGTTGGTGTTGCACCCGACGACGATGGCGCGGGCCTCGCGTGCCGCCGCGGCGATGATCGCCGTGTCGTGGCGCGGCACGAACTCGGCCAGCGCCACTACCAGCTTGATGCCGGCGGCCAGGCTCTCCAGAACCGCGTCCTTGGTGGCGAGCGGGGGCACGAACAGCAGCGAGCAATCGACCGCATGGACCGCAGTCGCCTCGGCAACCGAGTTGTAGACGGGCAGGCCGTGGACCTCCTCGCCGCCCTTGCCCGGAGTCACGCCGCAGACGACGCGGGTTTCGTAGTCGAGGCAGTGCTTGGTGTCGCGCCGGCCCTGGCTGCCGGTGACGCCCTGAACCAGGACGCGAGTGCCCTGGTCGATCAGGATGCTCATCGCGCGGCCGGCTGCTTGCGCTGGACGATGGCGCGGTTGATCTCGCAGATCAGGCGCACGCCGTCATCGAGCGACGAATCGGGGGCGAGATAGGTGATGCCGGGCACATCCTTGACCATGGCCCTTGCTGCTTCTTCGCCGGGACCGAGCACGCGCAAGACGATCGGAAAGTCGCGCGGGTCCACCCCGCGCTCCTTGAGTGCCGCCAGGAGCGGCTTGACCTTCTGCTCGCACTGGGCGAGTTGCAGATAGTTGAAGCCGATCAGGAGGCAATTGGTATTCGGATTGTCGAGGACGGCGAGGTAGACCGCCTTGTTCTTCTCGCCGGTGCCGTCGCCGGGGTTCATGTCGGTATGGTTGGCCGGGCGGCCGCCCTCGGCCAGGATCATGTCGTGCTGCAACAACCCGGCGCCCCCGCCGCCGACGAACAGGCCGATGTCGCCGTCGAGCTCGGTATAGCGGATAGCGCCGCCCTTGAACTGGCGGTTCACCTCGGCGATGCGTTTCTCGCGCTCGTTGAAGCCGCGCCAGGCGGCGATCAGGCTGCCGTCCGCCTGCTCGGCCCATTCGGGATGCCGGGGCAGGCCATTCTCGTCGATTGCGATCATAGCGCCGACCACGCTCGGGCGGCCCGAAGCGTCGAGGGCGAGCGGGTTGATCTCCATCAGCACCGCATCGGTCGCCCGGAACGCGCGCCAGAGCGCGGCCGAGACCTCGGCCAGGCCCGCGATCTCCGGCCCCGTGACGCCGGCTCGGCCCCAGAGGGTGCGCGCCTGGTCGGCGGTGAAGCCGGTGAGCGGATCCACGTCGCCCTGGATGATGGCGCCCGGGCGGTCGCGGTGGGTCTCCTCGATGTCGACGCCGCCGGCGGTGGAGAGCACCACCTTGGGCGGCATGCCTTCGAGCAGGAAGGAGAGGTAGAGCTCGCGCGCGATCGGAAAGCGCGCCTCGACATAGACCCGCTCGATCCGGTGTCCGAGGGCCTCGGTGCCGATGAGCGAGGCCGCCGCGCTCGCCGCGGCCGCCGGCGTCGCGACCAGCTTCACGGCGCCCGCCTTGCCGCGCCGCCCGGTCGGGATCAGCGCCTTCACCACCGCCCCGCCACCCAGCCGCTCAGCGGCGGCGGCGGCCTCGGCGGCGCTGACGCACACGAACCCCTCCGGCACCGGCAGGCCGGCGGCCTTGAGCGTCGCCTTGGCCTGGTCTTCCGTCAGCTTGAACACCACGATTCCTCGTTCCCTCGCGGCTGCGGTTCCTTGACAGCCGGAGCGGTAGAAACCCTACTATCCGCAGCCTGATTTCGGCCGCATTGGAGCCCGCCGCGCATGACCTGGCAACCGGAAATCGACGAGCTCGAGCGGCGCCGCGACTCCGCCCGGCGCCTCGGCGGCGAGAAGGCGATCGCGCATCAGCACACGATCGGCAAGCTGACGGCGCGCGAGCGCATTGACCGCCTAGTCGATGACGGCTCGTTCCAGGAACTCGGCATGATCGCGGGCGCGGCCGAGTACGCCGCCGACGGCACCTTGGCTGCGGCGACCCCCACCAACGCCATCATTGGCCGGGGCCGCATCGACGGGCGCAAGGTTGTGGTCTCGGCCGACGATTTCACCATCCGCGGCGGCTCGTCAGAGGCGACCATCTCCGACAAGTGGATCTATGCCGAGCGCTATGCCCACGAAATGCAGATGCCGCTGGTGCGCCTGGTGGATACCGCCGGCGGTTCGGTGCGTCTCTTGGAGAAGCAGGGTGCGACCAAGATCCCGGGCTATCCGACCTGGCCGGTGATGCAGCTCATGGGCACCGTGCCGGTGGTTGGCGTCGCCATGGGCGCCTGTGCCGGGCTCGGCGCGATCAAGGTCTGCGCCTCCCACTTCTCGGTCATGGTCAAGGGCACTTCCCAGGTGTTCGCCGCCGGTCCGCCGGTGGTGGCGGCGGCCATGGGCGGCGAGGTCGACAAGGAAGACCTGGGCGGCTGGCGGGTCCAGGCGAAGGACGGCGGCGCCGTCGACAACGCGGCCGAGAACGAGGCGGATGCCCTGGCCCAGGTGCGCGCGTTTCTCTCCTACCTGCCGAAGAACGTCCATGAGGTGCCCGAGCGGCGCCCCATGAACGACGACCCCGGCCGGCGCGAGGAGGACTTGCTCACCCTCGTGCCGCGCAACCGGCGCCACGTTTACAAGATGCGCCGCATCCTCGATCTGGTACTGGACCAGGGATCGAGCTTCGAGATCGGCCGCCTGAACGGCCGCTCGCTCATCACCTGCCTCGCCCGGCTCAACGGCTACGCCGTCGGCGTCATGGCCAACGACCCCCAGCAGCAGGCCGGCACCATGACCCGGACGGCGGCGCAGAAGGTCGAGAAGTTCGTCGATTTCTGCGACACCTTCCACCTGCCGATCGTCAACTTCACCGACGTACCCGGGGTGATGCCGGGTCTCGTCGCCGAGAAGGCGGGCACGCTGCGCAGCGTGATGAAGGCGCTCGGCGCCATCGAGCTCTCGGAGACCCCGTGGGCTTCGATCATCGTGCGCCGCGCGTTCGGACTGGCGGGCGGCATGCACGGGCGCAAGCGTTCGATCAATTTGCGCTTTGCCTGGCCATCGGCCTACTGGGGCTCGATCCCCCTCGAAGGGGGCATTCGCGCCGCCTATCGCAAGGACCTCGAGGCCGCGCCCGACCCGGCGGTCCGCCTCGCCGAGCTCGAGGCGCATTACGCGCGCTTCACCTCCCCCTTCCGTACCGCGGAGTGCTTCGGGATCATCGACATCATCGACCCGCGCGAGACCCGGCGCGTCCTCTGCGAGTGGGTGGAGGAGGCCTTTGACGTGACAAAAACCCAGGTCGGCCCGGTGCGCCGGACCATGCGGCCATGATCCTGGCCGGGACCGTCCCGGTCTGAGACGCTCAGTCCTCGGGTCGCCGGGGGGTGAGGAACTGGGCCAGGGTGCCGCTCCCTTGGCTCAGGTCGCGCCAAGGAGCCTCGGCAACGGCGATCGCCGCCAGGGCGGCGGTCGGGTACTTCTCCGCCAGGCGGTCGCGTAGCACGGGATCGCCGGCGACGACGAGCAGCAGGGCGAGGCCATGCAGGCCTGGGTTGTGGCCGATCAGCATCACTTTGCCAATAGTTGGGTCTACCCGCCGTAGCACGGTCAGGAGCCGTTGCGGCCCGGCGAGATAGAGCGATTTCAGGCGTCGCGCCGGCACCGGCCGCCCCAGTTCCGGCGCCAGCAGCTCCCAGGTTTCGACCGTGCGCCGGGCGGTGGAGAGCAGCACCAGGTCCGGAATCAGCCCTCTCGCCCGGAGCATGCGGCCCATCTCCACCGCGGCTTTCCGGCCGCGCGGGGCAAGCGGGCGGTCGTGATCGGCCTGCCCCGGGCCGGCCCAGCTCGACTTGGCATGGCGGAGCAGCAGCAGGGTCCGGGTCATCGCGATGGTCCGGTCTGCAATGGGCCGGTCCTTTCCAGCGCTAGGCGGCTGCCATAGACTTGTAACCAGTCGACTGTAGCATCGCCGCACTGCCGCCGGCGAGGACGGGACCGTGAAACGAGTCAAGGCACAGCTGGCCGAGACGGCCACCGGGATCCCGGCGGTCGGTATCGAGTCGCCCGACCGCTTCATCAACCGCGAGCTGTCCTGGCTGGCGTTCAACGAGCGCGTGCTGGCGGAGGCCTTCAATCCCTCCCATCCGCTGCTCGAGCGGGTGCGGTTCCTCTCGATCTCGGATTCCAACCTGGCCGAGTTCTACATGGTGCGCGTCGCCGGCCTGAAGGGCCAGGTGGCGGCGGGCGTGATGACGCCGAGCCTGGAAGGACTGACCCCGGCGCAGCAACTGGTCGCCATCAACAGCCGTGCCGCGCTCGTGGTGCGCCAGCAGCAGCGCTGCTGGCGCGAGCTTCTGGTGGCGCTGCGCGAGGCCGGGATCGGCGTGCTGGAGCCTGACCAGTTGACTCCGGCCGAGCGCGGATGGGTCGAGCAGTACTTCCAGGAGGAGCTGTTCCCGGTCCTGACCCCGATCGCCATCGACCCCTCCCATCCTTTCCCCTTCATCCCCAACGATGGTCTCGCGCTGGCGCTGCGCCTCAGGCCGCTCGGCGGTGGCGAGGCGTTCGACGGGTTGATCCAGGTATCGCGCCAGCTCGACCGGTTCATCCGCCTGCCCGGCACGGCGCCCCGGTTCATACGCATCGAGCAGGCGATTGCGCTCCACTTGGGCCGCCTGTTCCCGGGACTGCACGTCGACGAGGTGGGCCAGTTCCTGGTCCTGCGCGACAGCGACATCGAGGTGGAGGAGGAGGCCGAGGATCTGGTGCGCCTGTTCGAATCGGCGCTTCGCCGTCGCCGCCGGGGCAGCGTGATCCGCCTCATGGTCGAGGCCACCATGCCGGCCGGCATGCGCTGCTTCCTGCTGCGTGAGCTGTCGGTGGCGGCCGACGACGTGTTCGAGCTGGACGGCCTGATCGGCCTCTCCGACGTGCAGCAACTGATCATCGCCGACCGTCCCGATCTGCTGTTCCCGCCTTACAGCCCGCGCTTTCCCGAACGCCTGCGCGACTTCGGCGGTGACTGCTTCCCCGCCATCCGCAGCAAGGACATCGTCGTCCACCACCCCTATGAGAGCTTCGATGTGGTGGTGCAGTTCCTGCGCCAGGCGGCCCAGGATCCGGCCGTGGTCGCCATCAAGCAGACGCTCTACCGCACCAGCGAGGATTCGCCGATCGTGCGCGCCCTCACCGAGGCGGGCGAGGCGGGAAAAAGCGTGACCGCGCTGGTCGAGCTGAAGGCGCGCTTCGACGAGGAGCGCAACATCCGCTGGGCGCGCGACCTGGAGCGGGCCGGCGTGCAAGTGGTCTACGGCTTTCTCAAGCTCAAGACCCACGCCAAGATCTCGCTGGTGGTGCGGCGCGAGCGCGGGCGGCTGCAGTCCTACGTGCACTACGGCACCGGCAACTACCACCCGATCACGGCACGCATCTATACCGATCTTTCCTTCTTCACCTCCGACCCGGCGCTCTGCCACGACGCCGCGCGCCTGTTCAACTACATGACCGGCTACGCCAAGCCGCAGGCTATGGAGAAGGTCGCGTTCGCGCCGGTCGACCTGCGCGAGACTTTGGTCCGTCTTATCGAGGACGAGATCGCCCACGCCCAGGCCGGCCGCCCGGCGGCGATTTGGGCCAAGCTGAACGCACTCTGCGACGGCGGCATCATCGACGCGCTCTACCGGGCCTCGGCGGCGGGGGTGAAGATCGACCTGGTGGTGCGCGGCATCTGTTCGCTCCGCCCCGGCATTCCCGGCCTGTCCGAGAACATCCGGGTCAAGAGCATCATCGGGCGCTTCCTCGAGCACGGACGCATCGCCTGCTTCGGCGCCGGTCACGGGCTGCCGGCGAACCTGGCCAAGGTCTTCATCTCCTCGGCGGACTGGATGCCGCGCAACCTGGAGCGGCGGGTCGAGGCCCTGATCCCGATCGAGAACCCGACCGTGAAGAAGCAGGTGATGGAGCAGATCATGATCGCCAACCTGAACGACAACGTTCAGAGCTGGCAGCTTCAGGCCGACGGCGAATACGCGCGCGTGCTGTCGACGCTGGAGCCGTTCTGCGCCCACGTCTATTTCATGACCAACCCGTCGCTCTCGGGTCGGGGCAGCGCGCTGCGCAAGGCGAAGACCGCGCCGACGCTCGAATTGCGCGCGGCGAACTGGACCAGCGCGGCGGCGGCGGCGCGCGGTGGCGCCGACGACGGCTCGGAGCGCGGCTGAGGTAAAGACCCTGAAGCACGGTTTGGCCATGGTGGTGCAGGCCACCCGCAGCGACGCGATCGCGGTCGTCGACATCGGCTCGAACTCGGTTCGACTGGTGGTATTCGACGGCGCCCGGCGGGCGCCGGTTCCGCTGTTCAACGAGAAGGTGCTGTGCGGCTTGGGCCGCGGCCTCGCCGCGACCGGGCGACTGAACGAGGCCGGGGTCGAGCGCGCGCTTGCCTGCCTGGAGCGGTTCGCCGTGCTGGTGCGGGCCATGGGGGTCGCGCGCTTCGACCTGTTCGCGACCGCGGCGGTGCGCGAGGCGGACAATGGCGCCACCTTCGTCGCCGAGGTGGAACGGCGCGCGGGTGCCAAGGTGGCGGTCCTGAGCGGCGAAGAGGAAGGGCGGCTTTCCGCCCTCGGCGTTCTGGCGGGCGCACCCGGTGCGGAAGGCGTCTGCGGCGACCTCGGCGGTGGCAGCCTGGAGCTGGTGGAGCTGGCTGGTGGCGCGCTCGGTGAGGCGGCCACCCTCGGCCTTGGCCCCTTTCATCTGATGGAAAAGGGCGACCCCGGTGGCGGCGCGGTGCGCGCGGAAATCGATCGCCAGCTCGATACCGTCGATTGGCTCGAGAGCCGCCGCGGCTCGATCATCTATCCGGTCGGCGGCGCCTGGCGGACGCTCGCCCGCATCCACATGGAACAGAACGGCTATCCGCTGCACATCATCCATGGCTACACGCTTCCGGGAAAGGTCGCGGGCGAGTTTTCCCTGTTGATCGCGCGCACCAGCCGGCGCTCGCTCGCTCGCATCCCCGGCGTGCAGAAGGAGCGCGCCGAGACCTTGCCTTACGGCGCCGCCGTCCTGCAGCGACTGATTCAGCGCTTCGCTCCGCGCGAGGTCACGTTCTCGGCCAACGGCCTGCGCGAGGGCCACCTGTTCGATCTGCTGCCGCGGGCCGAGCGCGAACGCGACCCTCTGGTCGCCTCGGTCGAGGATCTGGGGCCGCTCTACCAGCGCTTCTCCGGGCTCGGCGCCGCGCTCGATGGGTGGGCGGCGCCGCTCTTCCCCGGCGCCACTGCCGCCATGGCCCGGCGGCGGCGCGCGGCGGCCAATCTCGCCGATATCGGCTGGCGCGACCATCCCGACCATCGCCAAGCCGACGCCCTCGACCGGGTGCTCTGGCTACCCTTCGGCGGCGCCACACACGCCGACCGCATCTATCTCGCGCGGGCCGTGCTCGCCCGCTACACGGGGCGGGATTCGGACACCGACCAGGCTCCCGTGTTCCGCCTGCTGGAGCGCCCCCTGGCCGACGAGGCCGAGGCTTTGGGGCGCGCGTTCCGCCTCGCCTTCGACCTTTCCGGCGGCGCGCCCGAGCTCTTGGCGCTGACCCCGCTTCACCGCGCGGGGGATGAAATCCGCCTCGACGTCGGGGGGAGCGCGGAACAGCTGGTCAACGACAACACGGAGCGCGCGTTCGCGGCGCTCGCGCGCGCTCTCCGGGCCAAGGTGAGGGACCGGTTCCGGGCGGTGGTGGAGCCAAAGGAACGTCACGCCACGTTCTCCTCCTGACGCCCCCGGCCGGGGGCGTCGTTGACAGCGCAGGGGGACTCCCCTAAACGGGCGCGAGTGTGGGGCGAGGCGCCGCGGCAATGGAACGGGCAAGTTGCGACGTACTGATCATCGGCGGGGGCGGGGCCGCGCTCTATGCGGCGATCCATTGCCACGACGCCAATCCGCGCCTCGACATCATGTTGGCGTGCAAGGGGCTGGTGGGAAAGAGCGGCTGCACCCGCATGGTGCAGGGCGGCTACAACGTGGTGCTGCACCCCGAGGACAGCTTCGACCAGCACTATGACGACACGCTCCGCGGCGGCAGCCTGATCAACGACCAGGAACTCGCCTGGACCCTGGTCACCGAGGCGCCGAAGCGCATCTTCGAGCTCGAGAATCGCTATGGCTGCTTTTTCGACCGCAACGCCGACGGCACCATCCACCAGCGGCCGCTCGCCGGGCAGTCGTTCAACCGCACCATTCACCGCGGCGACCTGACCGGCATCGAGCTGATCAGCCGCTTGACCGAGCAGGCCTTCGCCCGCCGCCTGAGGGTCGTCAACGACCTGCGCGGCGTCGATTTGCTGCTCGACCAGGGCGGGCGCCGGGTCGCCGGCGCGATCCTGTTCGACTACCATTCGGGCGCGCTCGTCCGGGTCCAGGCGAAGGCAGTCCTGCTCGCCACCGGCGGCGCCGCGCCGCTCTACCGCATCACCGCCGCCTCGATCGAGAAGACCGGCGACGGCCTCGCCATGGCCTGGCGCGCCGGGGCCGAGCTGATCGACATGGAGATGATGCAGTTCCACCCGACCGGGCTGATCGCCGGCGGCGGCGCCATCACCGGCACGGTGCTGGAGGAGGGCCTGCGGGGCGCCGGCGGACACCTGCTGAACGCCGCCGGCGAGCGGTTCATGGAACGCTACGACCCGGCGCGCATGGAGCGCTCGACCCGCGACCGCGTCTCGCGCTCCGAGTTCATGGAGCTCCGCGCCGGGCGTGGCACCAGCGAGGGCGGCGTGTTCCTGGATGTGCGCCATCTCGGCAAGGACTTCCTGCTGCGGTCCTCGCCCGGCATGTACCGGCGCTGTCTGAGCGTCGGCTACGACATGGCGACCGACCCGGTGATGGTGACGCCGACCGCCCACTTCCAGATGGGCGGCATCCGCATCGACCGCGACTGCCGGAGTTCGCTCCTCGGCCTGTTCGCCGCCGGCGAGGACGCCGGCGGGGTGCACGGCGCCAATCGCCTCGGCGGCAACGGCGTGGCGGAGTCCATGGTCTTCGGCGCCCGCGCCGGCGACGCCATCGCCGCCTATTTGAAAGACGCCGGCGGCGCCACCCCCGACCGCGACCGCGCGGAAAACTCAGCCGCCCGCTTCACCGCCGCCAAGGGGCGGGCCGCACCGGGGCGGGCCTATGAACTGCGCGCCGAGATCGGCGATCTCGCCTGGCAGAACCTCGGCCTGATTCGGAGTGCCGCCGGCCTGGACCAGGCGGCGGGGCGCTTGGCGGAGATCGAGGCGGCGCTCGCCGAGACGCCGGTGCCGGCGAGTGCAGCCCGCGACCCCGCCTTCGCCGAGCGGCTCAACGTCGAGAACCTGATCGCCGTCGCGCGCCTGATCCGTGCCGCCGCGCACGAGCGCGACGAGAGTCGCGGCAGCCATTTCCGCGAGGACCGGCCAGAGACCGACGCGGGCGCCTACTACAACCTGGTGCAGCGCCGCGACCCTTCCGGCACGACCAGTATCCAACGGCAGGCGGTCGCCTTCACCCGGCGCCGGCCCGAGGACCTGGCCGGCGATACCGTCATCGCCAAGGCGGCACCGCGGCCTGCGCTGCACGCGACCGAGATTTAGCGGCATGACCCAATCAGTTGATTGGTTTGTTGGTACCCCCACCCTGACCCGCCCCCACAAGGGGGGAGGGCAAAGATCGAGCATCGCCCACACCTTCCCCCTCCCCCTCGACGGGGGAGGGTTAGGGTGGGGGTGAAGGGGCGCGGGATATCGAGTGTCTGAATCAATCCACTAAGTAGGCCACGACCATGACTGCACGCGACCACGTCACGCTCGAGATCGCGCGCGCGGATGGGCGCCGCTCGCGCCATGTGGTGCCGGTTGCGGGGGCGCACATGCGCGTGCTCGACCTGCTGCTCCACGTTCGCAACCACGCCGATGCGACCCTCGGCTTTCGCTACGCCTGCCGGGTCGGCATGTGCGGCGTCTGCGCGGTGCGGGTCAACGGCACCGAAGGACTCGCCTGCCAGGTGGCGGTCGGCGACCTGGGGGTGGATACGGTGACGGTCGAGCCGCTGGCCGGCCTGCCGGTACAGCACGACCTGATGGTGGATCTGGCGCCGGTCCTGAACGACCTGGCGGCCATTGGCGCCGCACTGGAGGGCGGCGATGCGGCGGGAGCCGAGAGTCTCCGCACCCTGCCGCCGTCGGCCGGCGAACGCCCTGCGATCGAGCGCCAGAACGGCTGCATCACCTGCGGCGCCTGCACCTCGGCGGCGCACCGTGGCGGCGGCGCCGCTGGGCCAGGACCGGCCGCGCTCAACCGCGCCCTCATGCTGGCCCTGGATGAGCGCGACGCCAAGGGCCGCAAGCGACTGGCCAACCTGCCGGCCATGACCCTTTCCGACGCGGCGCTCAAATCCCTCGATGCCGTCTGCCCGGTCGGCATTCCGCTCGCGGCGGCGGTGCGCCGGCTCCAGGGCCTCAGGGCCGGCGCCGGCGGATGACCGCGGCCGGCGCAGGGCGGCCGCGCGCCGACCTGACCGTCGGTACAATTCTCCGCGATGCCGCCGCCGCCACTCCCGACCGGGTGGCTCTCGACGATGGCCGGCGGTGCATCGGCTACGGTGCCCTCGACCGGGCGGTCGATACATTCGCTAGCGGCCTGCTCACCCTCGGCGTCGGCCGGGGCGAGGTGGTCGCGGCGCTGCTCCCCAACTCGATCGCCTATGTGGTAGTGGTGCTGGCGGTGGCGCGGGCGGGCGCGGTCTTCTCGCCTCTCAACCCGCGCTACAAGGCGTTCGAGATCCGCCGCCTGCTGGCCGCCGCCCGCCCGCGCGTGGTGGTGACCGGCGCGGACCGCGCCGAGATGCTGCTGGCGGCGCTCGGCGACGCCGGGGTCGCGGGCTGCCGCGTGGTGGTGACGGAGGGAGACGCAGCGCCCGAGGGCTGCCTGCCCTGGGACGCCGCGCAAGGATCGCCGGGCGCGCCGCTGCCCCTCGTGGAGGAGGACGAGCCCTTCAGCCTGATCTTTACCTCGGGTACCACGGGGGCGCCGAAGGGCGCGGTCGGGTCGCACCGGGCGCGCATGCTGTGGGTGCTGAAATCGGCCGTGGTCTATGGCCTCAGCGAGGCCGACAGCTATCTCGGTACCATGCCGCTGGTGCATTCGGCCGGGCTCACCTTCACGCTCATGCACCTCTATGCCGGGGCTAGGGTGCGCATCCTGGAATCCTTCGACCCCGCGGCGTATCTGGCGATCGTGCGGGCCGAGGGCATCACCTCCAGCCTGACCGTGCCGACCATGCTCGCCATGATCATGGAACGGCACGCGGCGGAAGGCGCGGACCAACGCCTCGCCTCGCTCCGCCGGCTCATCACCTGCGGCTCGCCGTTGACCCCGCAGTTGAAGCAGGCGGTGCTCAGCCGGCTCACGCCCGAGCTCTTCGACTATTACGGCTCGACCGAGAGCAACAGCATGTCGGTCCTGAAGCCGCGCGATCAGTTGCGCAAATCGCGCTCCGTCGGCCAGGCGTTCCCGGGCGTGCGCTTCCAGATTCTGGATTCCGACGGCCGATCACTGGCGGCGGGCGAGGTTGGCGAGATCTGGTGCGACAATCCCTCGGCCATGCTGCGCTACCACAATCTGCCGGCGGAGACGGCGGCCGTCTTCCGCGGTTCCATCATCGATACCGGCGACCTCGGCTTCCTCGACGCAGACGGTTTCCTGCATCTGGTCGGCCGCAGCAAGGAGGTCATCATCACCGGCGGCGTCAACGTCTATCCGGCCGAGATCGAGGAGATCGTGATGCTGCACGGGGCGGTCAGCGACTGCGCCGTGGTCGGTGTCGCCGATGCCAAGTGGGGCCAGGCGATCGCCGCCTTCGTTGTGTTGCGCGCGGGGCATGCCCTCGACCTCGCCGCCTTGCAGGCGCACTGTCGGACCTACCTCGCCGACTTCAAGCAGCCGCGCCATCTGACCATCGTCCAGGCGCTGCCCAAGACGGCGAGCGGCAAGACCGTCAAATCGGTGCTCGCCGCCACGCCCATCTGATTTCCATTTCGCGCCCAGGAGAACCCCCGTGCCCGACCGCCACGACATGTTCATCGGCAACCAGTTCGTGCCGTCTTCCTCCGGCACCTACTTCCCGGTCCGAAACCCGGCGACCGAGGAGGTGATCGCCGAGGTGGCCGAGGGCGCGGCGGAGGACGTGGACCGGGCGGTCGCTGCCGCCGAGCGGGGCTTCACCGAATGGGCGCACAAGTCGCCTTACGAGCGCGGGCGCGTGCTTTCCCGCATGGCGCGGGCGCTGGAGGCGGACGCGGACGCATTCGCCGCCCTCGAGACCCGGAACCAGGGCAAGCCGATCCGCCACGCCAAGGGCTTCGACATCCCGAACGCCATCGAGACCCTCGACTACTACGCCGGCGCCACCACCAAGCTGCACGGCACCACCATCGACACCGGCCCCGCCATGCACACCTTCGTGCGGCGCGAGCCCTATGGCGTGGTCGGGCAGATCATTCCCTGGAACTACCCGCTGATGATGGCGGCGTGGAAGATCGCGCCGGCCTTGGCCGCGGGCAACGCGGTGGTGATCAAGCCCGCGCCCTATACCCCGCTCACCCTGCTCAAGCTGGCTGGGCTGGCGCGCGATGCCGGCCTGCCGGCGGGCGTGCTCAACGTCGTCACCGGGTTCGGACCCGTGGTCGGGCGCGCCATCACGCGCCACCCCGGCATCGCCAAGATCGCCTTCACCGGCTCGACCGCGACCGGGCGCGACATCGTCCTCAACGCCAGCGAGACCCACAAGCCGGTGGTGCTCGAACTCGGCGGCAAGTCGGCCAACATTTTCTTCGACGACGTGGATCTGCCGAACGCCCTCAAGCGGGCGGTCCTCGGCGTGTTCCACAACGCCGGGCAGATGTGCATCGCCGGCTCGCGCCTGCTGTTGCACGAGAAGATCCACGACGAGTTCGTCCAGCGCATGGCGGCCTTCGCCAAGACCATGCGCATCGGCGATCCCAGGGACGAAAAGACCCAGCTTGGCCCCGTGGTCGCCGCGCGGCAGATGGAGCGCGTGCTCGGCTTCGTCTCGCGCGCCAAGGCGGCGGGTGCCACCGTCGTCACCGGTGGGCGCCGCGCCGAAAACCAGAACCGCGGCTACTTCGTCGAGCCGACCATCCTGACCGGGGTCGACCACAAGTCCGAGATCGCGCAGGAAGAGGTGTTCGGCCCCGTGGTCGCCGCCTTCAAGTTCCGCGACGAGGACGAGGCCCTCGCGCTCGCCAACGACAGCAAGTTCGGCCTCGCCGCCGGCATCCACACCAACGATCTCGCTCGCGCCCACCGCCTGGCCGCCGGCATCAAGGCCGGCACCATCTGGGTCAATACCTATGCCTACCTGTCGCCGGCGGTGCCCTACGGCGGCTACCGGCAGAGCGGCTATGGCCGCGAGCTGGGCCAGGAGGGGATCGACAACTACACCCAATTGAAGGCCGTCTTCATCAGCCCGAACCGGGGGTGAGCCATGGCGCGCCATATTCGCCTCGAGATCCACGACCGCATCGCCACCATCACCCTCGACGACGAGGCGCGCCTGAACGCCATGGGCCTCGCCATGCGCGAGGAGCTGGTGGCGGCGCTCAGGGCGCTGGAGGCCGGCGGCGAGGCCGACGGCCTGATCATCACCGGCGCCGGTTCCCGCGCCTTCTCGGCCGGTGCCGACATCAACGAGCTCCGCACCCGGACGCCGGCGAGCGATCTCGGCTCGTCGGCCCAGCTTCGCCGCGAGGTGCCGCGGCTGTTGGAGACGCTCCGGCTGCCGTCGGTCGCCGCCATCAATGGCCACTGCCTGGGGGCGGGACTGGAGCTCGCCCTCGCCTGCACCTTCCGCCTGGCGAGCGATCGGGTGAAGCTCGGCCTGCCAGAGATCAACCTGGGTGTCATTCCGGGGAGCGGTGGCACCCAGCGCCTGGCGCGCCTGGTCGGGCTCGGCAAGGCCATGGAGATGGTGCTGCTGGGCGAGCCCGTGACGGCGGAGGCGGCGCGAGACATGGGCCTGGTGCATGCGGTGCACGCGCCGGAGGCCCTGCTGCCGGCGGCTGTGGCGCTCGCGCGCAAGCTGCAGGCGAAGGCGCCCTTCGCGCTGATGGCGGCGCGGGATGCGGTGCTCAGGAGCGTCGATGCCGACCTGCTTTCCGGCATCGACTACGAGAACAAGCTGTTTGCGCTCTGCCTCGCCTCCGGCGAGATGCAGGAGGGCACGGCCGCCTTCCTCGCCAAGCGCCCGCCTGACTTCCGGACGGCAGGCCGCCGCTCACCGGCTTGACCGAGGCGTGGCCGGCGATTAGGTTCACGCCATGGCTGCAACCCGCCTCCTCCAGGTGCGGCGAATTAGGGTCCCGGCTCGCGCGTAGAGCCGGGGAAGTCCTGTTTCGCCCCTACCTGTCCGAGGAGTGCCCCCGCCATGGTTGCCGTTTCCGCCGAATCCCTGACCGTTTTCACGCTCAGCACCGAGGCCGAGCCCCAGGCGATGCCGCGCGTGCTCGAGCAGTTCGCGCTGCGTAGCCTGGTACCCGCGCGCTGGACCGCCGAGCGCCGGGGCGAGGTGCTCGCCATCCGGGTCGAGGTCGCCGAGCTCGATGCCGAGGTGGCGCGGCTGCTGCTCGCCCGGCTCGGCCAGCTCTGCGGGGTGCAAGAGGTGGACATGCGCCCGCCGCTGGCCAAAGGGCGCCTGACGGCCGCTTGACATTCCTCTCGGGCCAAGGCGCATTGCGGGTCGCGGAGGGACCAGGATGCGGCTCTGGTTGCTGCTGGTGCTGGCGGCGTTGGTCGGGGTTCTGGCGCTGGTGGTGACCTGGCGGGCCGCCGGCGAGGGCGCCGATCCCGGGGATCCGCGGCAGGTGGCGCGCGGTCAGGCCCTTTATGCCGCGCACTGCGCGAGCTGCCATGGCAAGGCCCTCGAAGGGCAGCCGAACTGGCGCGAGCCGCTGGCAGCCGGCGGCTACCCGGCGCCGCCCCACGATGCGAGCGGCCACACCTGGCATCACGCCGACCAGTTGCTGTTCGACTACACCAAGGCGGGCGGGCAGGCGCTGGCCCCGGCCGGTTTCAAGAGCACCATGCCGGCCTTCGCCGGTGCCATCGGTGACACGGACATCTGGGCGGTGATCGCGTACATCAAGAGCACCTGGCCGGCGTCGATCCTGGCCCGGCAGCAGGCGATCGACCGGGCCGCCCGCGCCCGTGGCCGGTAGCCCATGCTACCATCCGAGGCACCGTGCTTCAGGCAACCGGCCATGGCCATCGACTACGCAAGCCGCATTCCCAACAACGTTGATCTCGGCGCCGACCGCCGCCTGCAGCGGGCACTCGAGGACTGGCAGCCGAAGTTCGTCGACTGGTGGCGCGAGATGGGGCCGGAGGGGTACCAGGCGAGCGAGGTCTACCTGCGCACGGCGATGACCGCGGAGCCCTCGGGCTGGGCGCATTTCGGCCATGTGCGCATGCCCGACTACCGCTGGGGCATCTTCCTCGCCCCGCCTGAGCCCGAGCGCCGCATCGCCTTCGGCGACCATGCCGGCGCGCCCGCCTGGCAGGAGCTTCCCGGCGAATACCGGGCGGCGCTGCGCGGCCTGATCGTGACCCAGGGCGACACCGAACCCGCCTCGGTCGAGCAGCAGCGGCGCCTCGGCCACACCTGTCCCTCGCTCTACGACCTGCGCAACCTGTTCCAGGTGAACGTGGAGGAGGGGCGTCACCTCTGGGCGATGGTCTATCTGCTGGATGCCTTCTTCGGCCGTGACGGGCGCGAGGAGGCGGAGCAGCTCCTGCTGCGCCGCTCCGGCGATCCCGACCGGCCGCGCATCCTGAACGCCTTCAACGAGCCGACGCCGGATTGGCTCTCGTTCTTCATGTTCACCTTCTTCACGGACCGCGACGGCAAGTACCAGCTCGCCTCGCTCGCTGAGTCGGGCTTCGACCCCCTGAGCCGCACCTGCCGCTTCATGCTGACCGAGGAAGCGCACCACATGTTCGTCGGCGAGAGCGGCGTGGCGCGCGTGGTGAGGCGCGCCTGCGAGCTGGTGCGGGCGCACGACACCGATCAGATTCGCGCTTACGGCGGCATCGACCTCGCCACCTTGCAGAAGTACCTGAACTTCCATTTCGCGGTCTCGATCGACCTCTTTGGACAGGAACTTTCCACCAACGCCGCCAACTACTACACCATGGGTCTCAAGGGCCGCTTCCAGGAGACCCGGATCGACGACGACCACCGCCTGCGGGACGCGACCTATCCGATCCTCCGCGCCGCGGGCGGGACGCTCCGCGAGCACGCGGCGCCGGCGCTGAACGCGCTGAACGAGCGCCTGCGCGACGCCTATATCGCCGACTGCGCGCGCGGGCTGGCGCGCTGGAACAAGATCATCCATTCCTTCGGCATCGACCGGCAATTGACGTTGCCGCACCGCGCCTTCAACCGCGCCATCGGCGCCTTCGCGAGGCTCAGCGTCGCTCCCGACGGGCGCCTGCTGGACGCGGCGGCGTGGGATCGGTGCGGCGCCGACTGGCTGCCGACGGCGGACGACCGCGCCTACGTCATGTCCCTGATGCAGCCGGTGACCGAGCCGGGCCGGGTCGCCGGCTGGATCGCGCCACCCGCACGCGGCATCGACGGCAAGGACATCGACTACCAGTACGTGCGCCTGGCTTAAGGCAAGGGCAGGAGGGGTGATGGAGGCGAACACCGTCCGCATCGACCGCGCGACCACCCCGGCGACGATTGCCTATGCGCCGAGCTTCAACGTCGCCGTGCCCTTCATCGATCGCCACCTGCACGAGGGGCGCGGGGCGCGGGTTGCGATTCGCACCCGCGCCGGCGATACCACCTATGCCGCGCTCGCCGAGGCGGTGAACCGGGCAGGGAACGCGCTCCTCGCCGCCGGCCTCGCCCGGGGCGCGCGGGTGATGATGGTGGTCAAGGACTGCCCGGAGTTCGTCGCCCTATTCTTCGGCGCGATCAAGGCGGGGCTGGTGCCGGTGCCTGTGAACACGCTGCTGCGCGCGCCCGACTACTGCTTCATGCTGGAGGAATCGGCCGCCGCCGCCCTGGCCTATTCGCCCGAGTACGCGGCCGAAGTAGAGGCGGCGCTCGCCGCCGCGCATCACCGCCCGGCGCTCCTGGCCGTGGTCGGCGCCGCGCGGCAGAGTGCGCCCGCGCTCCAGGACCTGATGGCCAAGGCGGCACCTTCCCTGGCGCCGGCGCCGGCCACGGCCGCCGACGATTGCTTCTGGCTGTTCTCCTCGGGTTCGACCGGGAGCCCGAAGGCGGCGGTGCACCGCCACCGCGACATGGTGGAGACCAGCGAGCATTACGGCGTCGGCATCCTCGGCGTCTCTGAGCGCGACGTGGCGTTCTCCGCCGCCAAGCTGTTCTTTGCCTATGGCCTCGGCAACGCCATGACCTTCCCGCTCTGGGTCGGCGGCCAGGCGGTACTGTTCGACGGGCGCCCGACCCCGGAGGCGACCTTCGACGTGATCGCGGCCTTCCGCCCGACGCTCTATTTCGGCGTGCCCACGCTCTACGCGGCCCAGCTCCGCGCCCTTGCCGCCGCCCCGCGCGATCTCTCGTGCCTGCGCGCCTGCGTCTCGGCGGGGGAGGCGCTGCCCGCCGAGATCTGCCGCCGCTGGCGGGAGCGCACCGGCGTGGCCATCCTCGACGGCATCGGCTCGACCGAGGCGCTCCACATCTTCATCTCGAACCGCCTGGACGACGTGCGGCCGGGGTCGAGTGGCCGGGTCGTGCCGGGCTACGCCGCCCGCATTCTCGGCGAGGACGGCGCCGAGGTGGCAAGGGGCGCGAGCGGGCGGCTCTGGATCACGGGCGAGTCGACCGCAGCCCGCTATTGGCACAACCCGGAGAAGACGGCGGCGACCATGCGGGGGGGCTGGTTGGACACCGGCGACACCTACCGCAAGGACGCTGACGGCTATTACGTCTACTGCGGCCGCAGCGACGACATGCTGAAGATCGGCGGCATCTGGTGCTCGCCGTTCGAGATCGAGGCGCGGCTGATCGAGCACCCCAAGGTGCTGGAGGCGGCGGTGGTGGGGCGCCAGGACGCCGACGGCCTGACCAAGCCGGCCGCCTATGTGATCCTGAACCAAGCGGGAGATGCCGGCGAGACACTGTCGGAGGACTTGCGCGCCCACTGCAAGGCCGGCCTCGCCGCCTACAAATACCCGCGCTGGATCACCTACGTCACCGAGCTGCCGAAGACCGCGACCGGCAAGATCCAGCGCTTCAAGCTGCGCGCGGCTGCCGGCCCGGCGGGGGCCTGATGGCGGACCGGCGGACCGATCTTCCGACCGCGATCCAGGAGCTGGTGCGGGACGGTGATTCCGTGGTCCTCGGCGCCTGCCTCGAGACCGCGATCCCGTTCGCCGCGACCTTCGAGATCATCCGCCAGGAAAAGCGCGACCTCGAGATGATCGCGCCGATCTCCGACGGCGCGACCGACATGCTGATCGGGGCGGGGTGCGTCGCGCACGTGACGGGAGCGTGGGTCGGCAACGTCTCGGGCGGATTGGGCCACAACTACCGCCGCGCCTTCGAGGCTGGTGTGCCGCGCGCGCTTACCGTCGCCGACCACTCCAACTTCTCGCTCGGCATGGCGCTCCTGGCCGGTGCCTATGGCCTCCCCTTCGTGCCGATCCGCTCGCTCCTCGGCTCCGACATCCCGGCTTCGAACCCGGCACTCCGGCGCATCGCAGACCCCCTGAACCCCGGACAGGAGGTGATCGCGGTGCCGCCGCTCCGCCCGGCCGTCGCCATCCTCGCCGTGCAGCGGGCGGATGCCGGCGGCAATGCCCACTTCTGGGGCTCGAGCGGCCTGGCCGTGGAGGCGGCACTGGCGGCCGAGCGGGTGATCCTGCTCGCCGATGAGATCGTCCCTGAATCGGTGATTGCCTCCGACCCGAGCCGGGTCCTGTTCCCCGGGTTCCGCACCACGGCGGTGGTGGCGGCCCCGGCCGGCACCCATCCTGCCCCCCTCACCGGCCGCTGGCGGCGGGACACCGATTTCTTCGGCGACTATCACCGCCAAAGCCGTGAGCGCGAGGGCTTCCGCGCCTGGCTCCGGGAATGGGTGCTGGACGTCGGCGACCACGCCGGCTACCGGGCGAAGCTGGGACCGCGGCTGGATGCCTTGCGCATCCGGGGCGAGGCCTTGGCGGCGCCCGCCAATTACGCGGCGGAGTAGGCCCCTTGGACTACGGCACGCGCGAACTGATGATCGTGGCGACGGCGCGGGAGATGCGCGATTTCGAGGTGGTTTTCGTCGGCATGCGCCTGCCCATCATGGCCTTCGGGGTCGCCCGCCGGACCCATGCGCCGAACGCCGTCGGCCTGTTCGAATGCGGCATTGTCCGCCATCAGCCGGCGGCGGCGCTCCTGCACACCATGGGCGATCCGCCGAACCAGCAGGGCGCCGGCTGGTCGGGGGGCATGAACGCCGTGCTCGGCCTGCTCCACGCAGGGCGCGTGGACGCCGGGTTCATCGGCGGGGCCGAGATCGACCGCTTCGGCAACATCAACACGTCCTACATCGGCGGCCACGAACAGCCCACCCTCAAGCTGCCGGGCTCGGGCGGCGCCGCCGACATCGCCGCCATGTCGCGGCGGCTGGTCGCGATCATGAGCCAC
>SHWA01000034.1 GCA_009693995.1 Alphaproteobacteria bacterium
AAATAGGCCTCGATGTAAGCCTGAGCGTCCCGCTGCGGGATGCCGAGGCGGTTGGCGAGGCCGAACGCGCTCATGCCGTAGATGATGCCGAAGTTGATCGCCTTGGCGCTGCGCCGGATGGCGGGGTCCATGCCGGCGATGGGCACGCCGAACACCTGGCTCGCGGTCAGGGCATGGATGTCGAGGCCGTCGTGGAAGGCCTGGCGCAGCGGCCCGATGGCGGCGATCTCGGCCAAGAGGCGCAGTTCGATCTGCGAGTAGTCCGCCGAGAGCAGGACGTGGCCGGGGGCGGCGATGAAGGCGCGGCGGATCTTGCGCCCCTCCTCGGTGCGGACTGGGATGTTCTGCAGGTTGGGGTCGGTCGAGGCCAGGCGTCCGGTGGTGGTCGCGGCCATGGCGTAGGAGGTGTGCACACGCCCGGTCTCGGGGTTGATCTGCTCCACCAGGGTGTCGGAGTAGGTGCTCTTGAGCTTGCCGAGGAGGCGCCAGTCGAGCACGCGCTGCGGCAGCTCGTGCCCCGCAGCCGCCAGGTCCTCGAGCACGTCGGCGCCGGTGGCGTAGGCGCCGGTCTTGCCCTTCTTGCCCCCCGCGAGCCCCATCTCGTCGTAGAGGATTTCGCCCAACTGCTTGGGCGAGCCGACGTTGAAGGAGCGCCCGGCGAGCTTGTGGATGGTGTCCTCCAGCTCCGCCATGCGCTGACCAAAATCCCGGCTCAGGCCCTGTAGCTGGGCGCGGTCCACCAGGATGCCGGCCCGCTCCATGGCGACCAGGATCGGTGCCAGGGGACGCTCGATGGTCTCGTAGAGGGTTACCATGCGCTCCAGCACCAGGCGCGGCTTGAGCACGCGGTGCAGGCGGAGCGTCACGTCCGCGTCCTCCGCCGCGTAATCGCGCGCCGCCTCCAGCGGCACCTGGGCGAAGCTGATCCGTTCGCGCCCCTTGCCGGTCACCTCGGCGAAGGTGATCGGCTGGTGCCCCAGGTGCAGGACCGAGAGCTCGTCCATGCCGTGGCCGTGGCGGCCGCCATCCAGGACATAGGACAGCAGCATGGTGTCGTCGAAGGGCTCGATCCGGAGTCCATAGCGGGCGAGGACCGCCATGTCGTACTTCAGGTTCTGCCCGACCTTGAGCACGGCGCGGTCCGCCAGCAGCGGCTTGAGCAGGGCGAGCGCCACCTTCAGCGGAATCTGTGGCGGACTCGAGCCATCGCCGGCCAGGTCGAGTTGGCCGGCTACGCCGCCCTGGTGGCCGAGCGGCACGTAGCAGGCAGCACCGTCGGTGAGCGCGAGGGAGACGCCGACCAACTCGGCCCGCATGGCATCCAGCGACGTGGTCTCGGTGTCGACCGCGACGATGCCGGCGGCGGTCGCCCGCGCCACCCAGTCGGCGAGCACCGCCGGGTCTTGGACCAGGGCATAGCCGGAGCGATCGATCGCGGCCGCCGGCGCGGCCGCCGCGCCCTGCGGGGCGGCGCTCCCGTACTGGCTCGCGACCCGCCCCAGGATCGACCGGAACCCCTGGGCGCGGAGAAAGGCCAGCAGCACCTCCGGGTCGGGATCGTGGCGGGCGAGGGACTCGATGCTCTGCGGCAGCGGCACGTCCGCTCTGAGCCGCACCAGCTCGCGGCTGACGCGGGCGAGCTCGGCGTTGGCGAGCAGGCTCTCGCGCCGCTTCGGCTGCTTGATCTCGCCGGCGCGCGCGAGCAGCGTATCCAGATCGCCGTAGGTGCCGATCAGCTCGGCCGCCGTCTTCACGCCGATGCCGGGGACGCCGGGCACGTTGTCGGTCGAATCGCCGGCGAGCGCCTGCACGTCCACCACCTTGTCGGGGCCGACGCCGAACTTGGCCTGCACCTCCGCCTCGCCGACCATGATCGACTTCATGGGATCGAACATCACCACGCCGGGGCGGATGAGTTGCATCAGGTCCTTGTCGGAGGAGACCACGGTGACCTCCGCACCCGCCTCGATCGCGGCGCGGGCATAGGTCGCGATCAGGTCGTCGGCCTCGAATCCTTCCAACTCGATGCAGGGCAGGTTGAAGGCGCGCGTCGCCTCGCGGAACAGCGGGAACTGGGGCACCAGCTCCTCCGGCGGGTCGGGCCGGTTGGCCTTGTAGGCGGGATAGATGGCGTTGCGAAACGAGGTGCGGGAGGTATCGAAGATCACGGCGACGTGGTCGGCGTCGGTGTCCGCCAGGATCTTCATCAGCATGGTGCAGAAGCCATAGACGGCGTTCACCGGCGTGCCGTCGGGCCGCGTCATGGGCGGCAGCGAGTGGAAGGCGCGGAAGATGAGCCCCGACCCGTCGATCAGATAGACGTGGGCGGCCTTCTCTGCTGACGCGGCCTTGCCGTCGGACATGGGGAGCCGGAGTGGGATGACGCGATCCCCATTATCGCACGCCGACCGGGATTGCGAGAACCGGCCCGGGCAGGGGGCGGTCGAAATCCCCGGCCTCGCCTACCCGCACTGTCCCCGGTGCCTCAGCATGTGGTCGGCGAGGACGCAGGCCATCATCGCCTCGCCGACTGGCACCGCGCGGATGCCGACGCAGGGGTCGTGGCGGCCCTTGGTCGAGATGATGACGTCCTCACCGGCGGTGGTCACCGTGCGGCGATTGCTCAGGATCGAAGACGTCGGCTTGACCGCGAAGCGGGCGACCACCGGCTGCCCCGTGGAGATGCCACCCAGAATCCCGCCCGCCTGGTTGGAGAGGAAGGTGACGCGGCCTCCCTGCATTCGCATCTCGTCGGCGTTGTCCTCGCCGGAAAGCGCGGCGGCGGCGAAGCCGGCGCCGATCTCGACCCCCTTGACCGCGTTGATGCCCATCAGGGCAGCGGCCAGGTCCGCATCCAGCTTGCCGTAGACGGGGGCGCCCCAGCCGGCGGGCACCCCTTCCGCCACCACCTCGATCACCGCTCCGGTCGAGGAGCCGGCCTTGCGCACTGCCTCCAGATGCTCGGTCCAGACCGGGACCATGGCGGCGTCCGGGTTCCAGAAGGGATTGCGCTCGACTTCCGCCCAGTCCCAGCGCGCGCGGTCGATGGCGTGCGGCCCCATCTGCACCAGCGCGCCCCGGATCACCACGCCCGCGCCCAACACCTTGCGCGCCACCGCGCCGGCGGCGACCCGCGATGCCGTCTCGCGCGCGCTGGAGCGGCCGCCGCCCCGGTAGTCGCGGCGGCCGTATTTCTGGAAGTAGGTGTAGTCGGCGTGGCCGGGGCGGAAGCGGTCGGCGATCTCGGAATAGTCCTTGGAGCGCGCGTCCTCGTTCTGGATCTGGAGCGCGATCGGCGTGCCCGTCGTCAGTCCCTCGAGGGTGCCCGAGAGAATCACCACCTGGTCCGCCTCGCGCCGCTGGGTGGTGAAGCGCGACTGGCCTGGGCGGCGGCGCTCCAGCCAGGGCTGGATGTCGGCCTCGCTGAGCGCAAGGCCGGGCGGGGTGCCGTCCACCACGCAGCCGATCGCCGGCCCGTGGCTTTCGCCCCAGGTGGTGACACGGAAGAGAACGCCAAAGGTATTGGCGGACATGGGCCCGCCTCGCGGCTCAAGAAACGGTGGCGATGTCGGGCGCGTCGACCGCCTTCATGCCGACCACATGATAGCCGGAATCGACGTGGTGCACCTCGCCGGTTACGGCGGCCGACAGATCGCTCAGCAGATAGAGGCCGGCGCCGCCGACCTCCTCGGTGGTGGTGTTGCGCTTGAGCGGCGAGTTCAGCTCGTTCCACTTCAGGATGTAGCGGAAGTCGCCGATGCCGGAGGCGGCCAGCGTCTTGATCGGCCCGGCCGAGATCGCGTTCACCCGGATGCGGTCGCGCCCCAGATCGACGGCGAGATAGCGCACGCTGGCCTCGAGCGCCGCCTTGGCCACCCCCATGACGTTGTAGTGCGGCACCACCCGCTCGGCGCCGAGATAGGTGAGGGTGAGGAGCGAGCCGCCTTCGGTCATCAGCGGCGCCGCGTGCCGGCAGACGGCGGTGAAGGAGTAGCACGAGACCAGCAGGGTCTGAATGAAGTTGGCCTCGGAGGTATCGACATAGCGCCCCTTCAGCTCGTTTTTGTCCGAGAAGGCGATGGCATGCACCGCGAAGTCGATCCGCCCCCAGCGCTCGCGCACCTGGGCGAAGGTCGCCGTCAGGCCCGCTTCCTGGGTCACGTCGCAGGGGACCAGAAACCGCACGCCGATGGTCTCGGCGAGCGCGCGCACGCGCCGCTCGAACACCTCGTCCTGATAGGTGAAGGCGAGCTCGGCACCCTCGGCGGCGACGGCGCGGGCAATGCCCCAGGCGATCGAACGGTCGTTGGCGACGCCCATCACCAGCCCGCGTTTGCCTTCCATCAGGCCCCGGGTCCGGCTCATGCGCGCCCTCGCAGTGGATGTCGTGCGGCGGCCCGCCGCAAAGCGGCCGGCGTCCTACACCAGCGCAACGTGCGGTCAATTCACCGGCGAGGCAACAAGATACGGCGCGGCCGGAGCCCGAGGCCCCGGCCTGCGCGGCGGAAGACCGTGACGTGGCGCCGCTAGTTGACGACGCGCCAGGAGCCGTCCGGCTGGCGGCAGGCGGTGCCGGTGGCGCGCTCGGTCTTGCCCTCGACCGTGACCGTCTGCTCGAAGTTGCGGCACGCCTGGCCGTTGCTGGCCGTGTACGCCTGGGCCGGGGTCACCGTGCCGGAGTGGCCGGAATCGGGATTGGCCCAGCTGGTCACGGTGCCGCTGCGCGTGGTCTCGAGCGAGGTCTGGGTGGTTTTCTGCATATGGAGCTTGTCGGCGCGGTCGAGGGACTTGCCCACTTCGCTGCCCAGGTAGGCACCGAGCAGCACACCCGCCGCGGTCGCCGCCAGTTGGCCGGTGCCGCCGCCGATCTGGGCCCCGAGCAGGCCACCGATGGCGGCGCCGCCAAGGGTGCCGACGGTCTGCTTGGGGCCGCTATCCGACGCACAGCCGGCTGCCAGCAGCCCGGCGACACCGACAAGAGCGCATTTGAACGTGTTCATGTCCGACTTCCCGAATGCCGTTGCCGACCCTGATGTGGGGAGGCAGGGCCACCCTCGCAATACAATACCACGATCCCTATCAACACGATAAACTGGCCGCGCATTCCCAACTGTGACGATCGGCACAACCGAAGGCGCCGCGCTTGAGCATTACGCCACGCGAGGATCCTCTGGACCTCTTCCGCGAATGGTATGCCGAGGCCGGTCGGTTGGACCTGGGGGAGCCGACGGCGGTCGCGCTCGCCACCGCGAGCGCCTCGGGGCGCCCCTCGGCACGCATGGTGCTGCTCAAGGGGGCGGAGGCCGACGGATTCGTGTTCTACACCAACCTGGAGAGCCGCAAGGGTCAGGATTTACAGGAAAATCCCCAGGCTGCCCTGCTCTTCCACTGGCACCCGCTCCGGCGCCAGATCAGGATCGAGGGGCCGGTGGAGCCGGTGAGCGCGGCCGAGGCCGACGCCTATTTCGCCAGCCGCCAGCGGGATTCCCAGATCGGCGCCTGGGCGTCCAGCCAGTCGCGCCCGCTGCCCGGGCGGTTCGCGCTGGAGAAGGAGGTGGCGGCCACGGCCGTCCGGTTTGGCTTCGCCGCCGTGCCCCGGCCACCCTTCTGGTCGGGATATCGCCTGCGGCACACCTATCTGGAGTTCTGGAATCACGGCGCGTTTCGCCTCCACGACCGCCTCGTCTACCATCGGCAGGAAGGCGGCTGGCGGACCGAATGGCTGTACCCGTGAGCGAGGAGAGGGGCGCGGGGAAGGGGAGCGAATGACGGCAACCACGCAGACGGCGACGATGCCCGAGCGCACGCGACTGGCCAAGGCGGCGACCACCGCCGCGGTCACGGTTGCCTGCGTGTTGATCGTAGCCAAGTTTTTCGCCTGGATGATTACCGATTCGGTCGCGCTCCTCTCCAGCCTGGTCGATTCAGCCATGGACGGGCTGGCCTCGCTGGTCAACCTGGTCGCGGTGCGCGGCGCAATGCAGCCGGCCGACCGCGAGCACCGCTTCGGGCACGACAAGCTGGAGCCCCTGGCCACCCTCGGCCAGGCCGCGTTCATCGCCGGCTCGGCGGCGTTCCTGACCTTCGAGGCGGTACACCGCTTCATCGACCCGCGCCCCGCGGTCCAGAGCACGATCGGCATCGGCGTGCTGGTGTTCGCGATTCTCGCCACCGGCGCCCTGGTCGCCTTCCAGCGGTACGTGGTGCAGCGCACCGGCTCGACCGCGATCGCGGCGGACGCCCTGCACTACCGCAGCGACCTGCTGGTCAACGGCAGCGTGATCGTCTCGCTCCTCCTCGCCGGGCGCCTGGGGTGGTGGTGGGCCGATCCGCTGTTCGCCTTCGGGATCGCCGTCTACATTCTCCGTAGCGCGTGGGAGATCGCCAAGGGTGCAATCGACATCCTGACCGACCGCGAGTTTCCCGAGGCCGAGCGCGAGCGCATCAAGGCGATCGTGCGCGAGGATCCGCGGGTGATCAACGTGCATGACCTGCGCACCCGCTCCACCGGCACCCGGCCATTCATCCAGCTGCACATGGAACTCGATCCCCAGATGCCCCTCATCCAGGCGCACCGCATCTCCGACGATGCCGAGGAGCGGCTGATGGCAGTCTTTCCCGGTGCCGAGATCATCGTCCACCAGGATCCGGCGGGCGTGGCCGAGCCCGTCGCCTTCCCGGAAAGGGTCCGCTGAGCGGACGCACGTGATCGTTGCCGACCAGTCCGAGGTGATCGCCTTCCTCGCCGATCCTGCGACCCATGGTGGCCAGGCGGTCGAGCGCATCGACACCCACGGAGCGGTGGTGTTCCTGGCGGGGCCGCGCGCCTACAAACTGAAGCGGGCGGTCGCTTTCGACTATATGGACTTCTCCACCCTGGCGCTGCGTGATGCCGCCACGGCCGCGGAACTCCGCGTCAACCGGCGCACCGCCCCCGACCTCTATCGCGGCCGCTGCGCCATCACGCGGGAAGCGAACGGCCGCCTCCGCTTCGACGGCATCGGCGCCGTGCTCGACTGGGTGGTCGAGATGCGGCGCTTCGACCAGGAATGCCTGTTCGACCGGCTCGCCGGGCGGGGCGCGCTCAGTTCCCAGCTGCTCGCCGCCCTGGTCGCCGAGATCGTGCGCTTCCACGCGGCGGCGGAGCGCAGCACCCGCCTCGGCGGCACGGCCGGAATGCGGAGCGTGATCGACGGCAACCGCGCGGCCATGGCGGGTTGCGGGCTCGAGGTCGTGGTGCGGGCGGCGCCGGAGGTGCACGCGGCCGCCACCGGGGCGCTTCACGTCGTGGCGCCGCTCCTCGAGGCACGCCGCGCCGGCGGCTGCGTGCGCAACTGCCATGGCGACCTGCACCTCGGCAACATCTTCCTCGACCAGGGACGCCCGGTGCTGTTCGATGCGATTGAGTTCAACGACTCTCTCGCCTGGATCGACACCTTCTACGACCTCGCCTTCCTGTTGATGGACCTGCGCCACCGGGGCCTCGCGGAGGCGGCGAGCACGGTGCTCAATCGCCATGCCGATCCTGTGCCGGACCCGGCGGCGCTCGCGGCCCTGCCGCTCTTCCTCTCGCTGCGCGCGGCGATCCGCGCCCACACCTCGGCCGCGGCGGCGGCGCGCCAGCCGGCGCCGGACCATGCCCGCGGGCTCGCGGCCGCCGCCGGGGCCTATCTCGACCAGTCGAGAGCCTATCTCGCGCCGCCGCGACCCCGCCTGGTCGCCATCGGCGGCCTCTCCGGCAGCGGGAAATCGTCGCTCGCCTACGCCCTCGCGCACCAAATCGGGGCCGCGCCCGGGGCCCGGGTGATCCGCTCCGACGTGATCCGCAAGCGCCTGCTGGGCGGCGCCGAGACCGCCCGGCTCGGCGCCGACGCCTACCGGCGGGAGGTGACCGAGCGGGTCTACCGGGCGCTGCTGGACGAAGCGGCGGCGACGCTGGCTGCCGGGCACGCGGTGATCGCCGACGCGGTCTTCGGTCGCCCCGGGCAGCGGGCGGCGATCGGGGCGATCGCGGCGGCGGCCGCGGTCCCCTTCACCGGGCTCTGGCTCGAGGCGCCGGCCGCGGTGCTGGAGGCGCGGGTGGGTGCGCGCACGCTGGATGCCTCCGACGCCGACGTGGGCGTGGTGCGCCGGCAACTGGCGTATGATGTCGGCCGGGTCGACTGGGCGCGCATCGACGCGGCGGGCGAGGCGGCGACGACGCTGGCGGCCGCGGGCGCGCGGCTCGCGGACGGCTCGTAAAGGAGGATTGAGCATGGCGGAGGCGCCGCGGTCGGTGGTGCTGACGGGGGCGAGCAGGGGCATCGGCCACGCCACGGTGCGCCGCTTCCACGCCGAGGGCTGGCGGGTCATCACCTGCAGCCGCGAGGCGCTGCCGACCGAGTGCAAGGGCACCGACGGCATGCACTATCACATCCCCGCCGATCTCGCCGAGGCGGCGTCGGTCGAGCGCTTCGTCGCCGCGGCCAACGCCATCATCGGTGCCGCACCGCTGCACGCCCTGGTCAACAACGCCGGAGTCTCGCCCAAGAGCCCGCTCCAGGAGCGGCTCGGGTGCCTGAACGGCGACCTCGCCCAGTGGCGCAGCGTGTTCGAGCTCAATCTGTTCGCACCCATCACGCTGGCGCGCGGCTTTGCACCGGCGCTCACCCGCGGCAAGGGGGCGATCGTCAACATCACCTCGATTGCGGGCTACCGGGTGCATCCCTTCGCCGGCAGCGCCTATTCCACGTCGAAGGCGGCCTTGACCGCCCTCACCCGCCAGATGGCGGCGGAGTTCGCCCACCTCGGCGTGCGCGCGAACGCGGTGGCGCCGGGGGAGATCGACACCGCGATTCTCTCCCCCGATACCGAACAGTTGATCCCGCGCATTCCACTCCAGCGCCTGGGTGTGCCGGATGATGTCGCGGGCTGCGTCTTCTTCCTGTGCGGCGCGGACGCCGCCTACATCACCGGCGTCGAAATCCCGGTGAATGGCGGGCAGGACCTGTTCTGAGGCCGACCCTCCGCCTCACGCCTCGGGCAGGGTGCCGTGGCGCGAGAGGCGCACGTCGCGGTGGACGTGCGCGTTCATCAGCAGGCCGAAGGCGATCAGGAGCGTCATCATCGCCGTGCCGCCGTATGAGACGAGCGGGAGGGGCACGCCGACCACCGGGATCAGCCCGGTCACCATGGCGATGTTGATGAAGACGTAGAGGAAGAGCGTGGTGATCACGCCATAAGCGACCAGGCGGCCGAAATGATGCTGGCAGCGGAGCGCGATGGCCACGCCGTAAGCCAGCAGGGTGAGATAGAGGCCGAGGAGCACCAGCGCTCCCACCATGCCGAACTCCTCCGCCAGCATGGTGAAGATGAAGTCGGTCTGTTTCTCGGGTAGGAAGTTGAGGTGGCCCTGGGTGCCGCCGAGGAAGCCCTTGCCGAACACGCCGCCGGAACCGAGCGCGATCTTCGACTGCATGATGTGATAGCCGGCGCCGAGCGGGTCGCTCTCGGGATCCATGAAGGTCAGAATCCGCTTCTTCTGGTAGTCACGCAGGAACTGCCAGGCGATCGGCAGCAGACCGAGCCCGCCCATGCCGGCGATCGCGAAGTAGCGAACCCTGACCCCGGCGACGAACATCATGGCGACCGCCCCGGCGCCGATCAGGACCGCGGTGCCGAGGTCGGGCTGCTTGAGTACCAGCGCGGCCGGCAGCGCAACCAGCAGCAGTGGCGGGACCAGATAGACGATGCGGTTCACTTCGGCGAACGGGATGCCATGGTAGTAGCGCGCTAGGGTCAGCACGAGGGCGATCTTCATCACCTCGGACGGCTGGATCTGCAGGGGACCCAGATCGATCCAGCGCTGCGCTCCGCCGCTGATCTCGCCCGCGATCTCGACCCCGATCAGGAGCACGAGCGCGAGCGCATAGGCGGCATAGGCGAGCCGCCACCAGAGGCGGATGTCGGTCACCGCGATCGCGATCATGATGACGAAGCCGATGGCGAAGCGCAGCATCTGCCGCGCCGCCCACGGCTCCCACGCGCCGCCGGCGGCGGAATAGAGCATGGCGAAGCCGACGCAGGCCACCAGGGTCAGTGTCAGCATCAGCCCGAAATTGAGCTGGCGCAGCTTGCTGATGAGCGGCAGCGCCTCGTTGCGGAGCGACAGATCCAGTTCGCGCGCTCTCATGCGCCGGCGACTGTTGCGTAGGAAGGCGCGCGGCGCTGCACGTCACGCAGCACGTCGCGTGCTATCGGCGCCGCCGCCGCTGGGCCGCCGCCGCCGTGCTCCACCACCACCGCGACCGCGAACCGCGGCCGCTCCACCGGCGCGAAACCGATGAAGAGCGCATGATCGCGCTCGACCCAGGGCTTTTCGTCGTTCTTGCGCAGGCGTGTCGCGCGCTCGGCCTTGCTGATCTGGCGCACCTGCACGGTGCCGGTCTTGCCGGCCATGGCGAACTCGGGCTCGGGAATGCGCGAGCGATAGGCGGTGCCGCGCTGCGAATTGGTGACGTTGCCCATGGCCCGGCGCACGAAGGCGAGGGAGGCGTCGCTGACTCCGGCAATGCGGCTCGGCGGCTCGGCACCGGCGCTGGGCCGGGTCAAGCGCGGGGTGATGGCGAAGCCGCCGTTGGCGATGCGCGCGGTGGCGAGGGCGAGCTGCAGCGGCGTGGTGGTGATATAGCCCTGACCGATGCCGATGTTGACCGTGTCGCCCTGCTGCCATGAGATGCCGGTGACCGCCTGCTTCCATTCTCGGCTCGGGATCAGGCCACCGCGCTCGCCGGGCAGCTCGATTCCGGTCGGCTGGCCCAGGCCGAAGCGCCGCGACATCTCGGCGATGCGGTCGATCCCTAACCGGCGCGCCACCTCGTAGAAATAGACGTCGCAGGACTGCACCAGTCCCTCGTGCATGTCGACGCTGCCATGGCCGCCCTGCTTCCAGCAGTGGAAGACGTGGCTGCCCATGTCGAAGTAGCCCGGGCAGGACACCGTGAACGACGGGCTCATGCCGCTCTCCAGGGCGGCGAGGGCGACGATGGTCTTGTAGGTCGAGCCCGGCGGATACTGGCCGGCGATCGGTTTGTTCACCAGCGGCGCGCGCGGATTGGTGGACAGCTCGCGCCAGTGCGCGTGGCTGAGGCCCTTGTTGAAGGCACTCGGGTCGTAGCCCGGGGTCGAGACCAGTGCGAGCACGCTGCCGTCGGTCACGTCCATCAGGGCGACCGCCGCGCTGTCGTCGCCGAGACGCTGGGCGATTCCCTCCTGCAGGCGCATGTCGAGAGTCAGCATATGGTCCTGGCCGCGCGCGCCTTCGCGGCGCGTGAGCTCGCGAATCACGCGGCCAAAGGCGTTCACCTCGACCTGTAGGCTGCCCGCCTTGCCGCGCAGCCGCTCGTCGAAGGTCTTCTCGACTCCGTTCTTGCCGATCCGGAAGTCGGGCAGCTCGAGCAGGGGATCGCCGGTGAGCTCCGCTTCCGACGGCGGCGCCACATAGCCGGTGACGTGGGCGGCCGAGGCGGCGAATGGGTAGTGACGGCTGAGGCCGACATCGATGGTGACGCCCGGCAGGTCGGGCGCGTTGATCTCGATCCGGGCGACTTCGGCCCAGGTCAGGTTGTCGCGCACCGTGATCGGCACGAAGGCGCGCTTGCGCTTGACCTCGCGCAGCACCCGGCGGCGCCCGTGATCATCGATCTCGACCAGGCGCGCGAGCGCATCCAGGGTCGCCTCGACGCTCCGGGTCTGCTCGGAGACGATGACCACGCGGTAATTCTGCTGGTTGGTGGCGATCGGCTCGCCGAACCGGTCGAGCAGGCGCCCACGCGGCGGCGGCAGCAGGCGCAGGTTGATGCGGTTGTCCTCGGCGAGCGTGGTGTACTGGTCCGACTGCTGCACCTGCAGATAGTAGAGCCGGGCCGCCAGCGGTGCCGCCAGCAGCAGCTTGCCGCCGGCCAGCAGGGTGGCGCGGCGCGTAAACGACTTGCGTCGGTCGGCGTCGGTCCTCATCCGTCCCGACCCTCCCTCACGTGGCGCGCAGGCCGAAGCGCAGCGCCGGCAAGAGCAGCGCGGCGAGGGCCGGGAACAAGGCCACCTGCACGCCGACCTGGAGCAGGAGCGGACCCGGAGGCAGCAAGGCACCGCTGGCGATTCCCGCGACGCACCAGCCGACCACGGCGACCGCCGGGGCGATCAGCGCGAACCCCACCCAGACGACGGCAAAGAACTTGCCCGCGAGAAACCGGCGCTGGGAGAGGGTCAGCCCCTGCGCGACCACCAGCAAGAGTGCGTACAGGCCGAACGGCGTGCCGGCGAGACAGTCCTGGAAGGCGCCGATCAGCATCACCGCCGGTGCCGGCAGGAAATCCGGTCGCCAGACGCTCCAGAAATAGACCGCGGCGACCGTGACGCCCGAGGTGGCCGCGCCTGCCCCCGGAATCGGCCAGGGAATGGCGGCGAGCAGCACGCAGAGGAGGGTGAGCACGATCGGCGTCGCCGCGCGGAGCCGCGCCTCCACCTGGGCGAGGAGGGCGGATTTCACCGGAGACTCCCGCCCGGCTCGCGCCCGCCGGCCGGGCCGTGGTTGAGCAGACTGACGAACTCCACCCGGTTCCAACGCACGAACGGCTCGACCACCGGCTGGCCGTCGGCCCGCCCGGTGACCCGGCCGATCGGGATGCCGGGTGGAATCATGCCGCCCTGGCCCGAAGTAACAATGCGCTCTCCCGGTGCCGGCACCACGTTGGCCGGCAGATAGAGCAGCTTCAGCCGGTCCGTGTTGTCGCCGACCAGGATGGCGTGGTCACGGGTCGATTCCAGCACCACGGGGATGCGCGAGTTCAGGTCGGTGATCAGCAGCACGCGAGCGCTGCGCTGGCCGGCTTCGATCACGCGCCCGACCAGACCCTCGTGGTTGACCGCAGCCTGGCCCTTGGCAACCCCGTCGCGCTCGCCGGCGTTCACCAACAGGGTGCGCACGAAGGCGCCACCTGGGTCGGCGATCACGCGCGTCGAGACGAAACTGGTGTGCGCGTCCGCCGCCACGGCCAGCAGCGTGCGCAGCGCCTGGTTTTCGCCGTCGAGCCGCCGCGCCACCGCCTGCCAGGCGAGCAGGCGGTCGTTCTCTTGCCGCAGGAGTTCGTTTTCCTGGTAGAGGCGGAAGAGGCCTTGGACATGGTCGACCATCTGCGCCGTGGCGGCCGCGGGCCGCGCGACGACGTTCTGCACCGGGGCCACCAGATCGGTCACGGACGTGCGCAGCGTCTCCACCCAGGTCCCGCGCACCTGGCCGACCACCATCAGGGCGACCGCCGCGCTGGCCAGGAACACATAGGCGAAGCGCTGAAGGAGCGCCTTCAGCGGCACCGCGACCCGCCGGAACCGCGTGCCTCCGGCCATCGCCGGTCTCCCTCAACGTTGCCGCGGCAGCCTAGTACTGCTGGTAGAGCACGTGCCGCAGGGTCTTCATCTCCTCGAGCGCGCGCCCGGTGCCGAGCGCGACACAGAGCAGCGGATCTTCCGCGATCGACACCGGCAGCCCCGTCGCCTGGCGCAGTACGGTGTCGAGATTGACGAGGAGGGCGCCGCCGCCGGTCAGAACGATTCCCTTGTCGACGATGTCGGCGGCCAGCTCGGGCGCGGTATGCTCGAGGGCGACCTTGACCGCCTCGATGATGGTACCGACCGGCTCCGCCAGACTCTCGGCGATCTGGCGCTGGCTGATGATCAGTTCCTTGGGCACGCCGTTTATCAGGTCGCGGCCCTTGATCGCGATGGTGGCGCCCTCGCCATCGTCGGGCGGGCAGGCGGAGCCGATCTGCTTCTTGATGCGCTCGGCGCTGGCCTCGCCGACCAGGAGGTTATGGTTGCGGCGGATGTAGCCGATGATCGCCTCGTCCATCTTGTCGCCGCCGACGCGCACCGAGCGCGAATAGACGATACCACCGAGGGAGAGTACGGCGACCTCCGTGGTGCCGCCGCCGACGTCCACCACCATCGAGCCGGTCGGCTCGGTCACCGGCAGGCCGGCGCCGATCGCGGCGGCCATCGGCTCCTCGATCAGGAACACGCGGCGCGCGCCGGCGCTTTCGGCCGATTCCTGGATCGCGCGGCGCTCGACCGCGGTCGAGCCCGACGGCACGCAGACGATCACTTGCGGGCTGGCGAAGCTGCGCCGGTTGTGCACCTTGCGGATGAAATGCTTGATCATCTCCTCCGCCACCTCGAAGTCGGCGATGACGCCGTCGCGCAAGGGGCGGATGGCCTCGATGTTGCCGGGCGTGCGCCCCAACATCTGCTTGGCCTCGTTGCCGACCGCCAGCACCTGCTTCTTGCCACGGATGGTGGCGATGGCAACCACCGAGGGCTCGTTCAGCACGATCCCCTGACCGCGGACATAGACCAAGGTGTTGGCCGTGCCGAGATCGATTGCCATGTCTGCAGACAATAACCCGAGCAGCCGCGAGAACATGCCGAGGGGTGAGCTCCCTGAAGAAGGGGCCGGGCGGAGCGCCCGGCCTACCAAACGATGTCCTAGTGCCTCCGCCCCGGCTAGGCCGACAGGGCCTGCGGAGCGGCCTTCTCGCGCTTCACGAACAGTCCGTTCAGCGCGTTCACATAGGCCCTCGCCGAGGCGACGAGGGTGTCGGTATCGGCGCCCCAGCCGTTCACGCTGCGCCCGTTCTCTTCCAGGCGCACGGTCACCTCGGCCTGGGCGTCGGTGCCCTCGGTCACGGCGTGTACCTGGTAGAGCAGCAGGCGCGCGGCGTGGGGCACCAGGGCCTTGATGGCGTTGAAGGTGGCATCCACCGGGCCGTCGCCGGTCGCCTTGGTGGCGTGGACACTGCCATCGATCTCGAGCTCGAGATCGGCCTGCGGCGGCCCCTTGGTGCCGCAGACGACGCCGAGCGAGACCAGCTTTACCCGGTCGTGCGCCCGCGCCACGTTGTCGTCGACCAGGGCGATGATGTCCTCGTCGAACACGTCCTTCTTCTTGTCCGCCAGGTCCTTGAACCGGCGGAAGGCGTCCTCGACCGCGTTGTCGCCGAGATCGTAGCCGAGATCCCGCAGCTTCTGGCGGAAGGCGTGGCGCCCCGAGTGCTTGCCCATGACCAGGGTCGACTTCACCAGGCCGACCGACTCCGGCGACATGATTTCGTACGTGCCGGCGTGCTTCAGCATGCCGTCCTGATGAATACCCGCCTCGTGGGCGAAGGCGTTGGCGCCGACGATCGCCTTGTTGTTCTGCACCTGGAAGCCGGTGACGGCGGAGACCAGGCGCGAGGCCTTCATGATCTGGGTGCTGTCCACCCCGCACCAATAGGGGAGCCGGTCGCCGCGGGTCTTGAGTGCCATCACGATCTCTTCCAGCGCGGCGTTGCCGGCGCGCTCGCCGATGCCGTTGATGGTGCATTCCACCTGCCGCGCGCCGGCGCCGATGGCAGCCAGCGAGTTCGCCACCGCCAGGCCGAGGTCGTTGTGGCAGTGCACCGAGATCGTCGCCCGGTCGATGTTGGGCACGCGGTTGAACAGCATGCGGATGAGCTCGGCAAACTCCTCCGGTACGGTGTAGCCGACGGTGTCGGGGATATTGACGGTGCCGGCGCCGGCCTTGATCGCGCTTTCCACGCAGCGACACAGGAAGTCGTGCTCGGTGCGCGACCCGTCCTCGGGCGACCACTCGACGTCGTCCACCAGGTTGCGGGCGTAGGAGACGCTGTCGATCACCGCCTGGTGCACCGCCTCCGGCTCCATCTGCAGCTTGTATTTCATGTGCAGCGGGCTGGTGGAGAGGAAGGTGTGGATGCGCTTGACGGCGGCGGGGCGCAGGGCCTCCGCGGCGCGGTCGATGTCGGCGCGGTGGGCACGGGCGAGCGAGCACACCCGGCTCGTCTTCACCCGCTTGGCGATCTCGTTCACCGCCTGGAAGTCGCCGTTGGAGGCAATGGCGAAGCCGGCCTCGATCACGTCGACACCCATGCGCTCGAGCGTGTCGGCGATCTGCAGCTTCTCTTCCAGGTTCATGGAGGCGCCCGGCGACTGCTCGCCGTCGCGCATGGTGGTATCGAAGATGATGATGCGGTTCTGGTCCGCGTTCCCGGTCATAGCCCAGTTCCTAGCCTGCGGTTTGGTTGCCTGCCGCTTCGTCGCTGCCCGGCGGGGGCAGCGCATCCCCTGAACGGCCGGCGGCATCCGCCGCCGGCGGTTTCAGGGGCGCGTAAGTCGAGTGCCGCAGGCACCGATCCGGCCCACGCACAGCACCGCCGTGCGGCCACGGGCGATCCTTGCCCGTGTCACCTCGACCGAATGCTCTGCGTTCGGAACCCTGGCCATATCTCTCGTCTATCACGCGTCCTTTAATGACGCGTTAACCAAACTAAAGCCGCCACGTCCCAGGAAATACTGGAAAAACACGCGTCACGACTGTGCCGTTCCTGTCCCGCGGTGGCTATTCTTACGCCGAGAGCGGCCGCTGCGGCAAGCTATTCCCGGTTGCAAGGCCGCCCGGGTCCGGCTCAGTTCTTGGACTTGTCCACCAGCTTGTTGGCGGTGATCCAGGGCATCATGGCGCGCAGGCGCTCACCCACCGCCTCGATCGGATGCCCTGCTGCGCGCTGGCGCATGGCCTTGAAGCTGGCCTGGTTGGCCTTGTTTTCCAGCACCCAGTCGCGGGCGAAGCGGCCCGACTGGATGTCGTCCAGGATGCGTTTCATCTCGGAGCGGGTCGCGTCGTTGATGATCCGGGGGCCGCGAGTATAGTCGCCGTATTCGGCAGTATTCGAGATCGAGTAGCGCATATTGGCGATGCCGCCCTCGTACATCAGATCGACAATCAGCTTGACCTCGTGCAGGCACTCGAAATAGGCCATTTCCGGCGCGTAGCCGGCCTCGACGAGCGTCTCGTAGCCGGCGGTGATCAGGGCGGTCAGGCCGCCGCAGAGCACCACCTGCTCGCCGAACAGATCGGTCTCGCACTCCTCGCGGAAGCTGGTCTCGATGATCCCGGCGCGGCCCCCCCCGATAGCCGAGGCGTAGGAGAGGCCGAGTTCCTGGGCATTGCCGCTGGCGTTCTGGAAGATCGCCAGCAGGCAGGGCACGCCGCCGCCACGCAGGTACTCCGAGCGCACCGTATGGCCCGGGCCCTTGGGCGCCACCATGAACACGTCCAGGTCCGTGCGCGGCTCGATCAGCTTGAAGTGGATGTTGAGGCCGTGGGCGAAGGCGAGGCTCGCGCCCGCCTTCATGTGCGGGTGCAGGTGGTCGCGGTAGAGGTCGGCTTGCAGCTCGTCCGGGGCCAGCACCATTACCACATCGGCCCACTTGGCGGCAGCGGCGGGGTCCTTGACGGTGAAGCCGGCGCCGGTCGCCTTGGCGGCGCTGGCCGAGCCCGGCCTGAGCGCCACCGCCACGTCCTTGGCGCCGGAATCGCGCAGGTTCATGGCGTGGGCGTGACCCTGGCTGCCGTACCCGACGATGGCGATCTTGCGCCCCTTGACCAGATTCACATCGGCGTCGCGATCATAATAGACGCGCATGGCAACTCTCCTTGTCCGGGTGGCGCCTTCAGAGTCCAGTGGTGCCGCGGGCGATCGCGACGATGCCGGTGCGCGACAGCTCGACCAGGCCGAGCGGCTCCATCAGGCTGATGAAGGCGTTCAGTTTCTCCGAGGTGCCGGTCACCTCGAAGACGAAGGACTTGGTGGTGGAATCGACCACCCGCGCCCGGAAGATGTCGGCGATGCGGAGCGATTCCACGCGCCTATTTCCGCTGGCGACCACCTTGACCAGGGCGAGCTCGCGCTCGACATGGGGCCCGCCCGTGGTCAGGTCGTTGACCCGGTGCACCACCACCAGCCGCTCGAGCTGGGCCTTGATCTGTTCGATGATCTGCGGCGTGCCGGTGGTAACCACCGTGATGCGCGAGAGCGCGTTCGCCGGGTCGACCTCGGCCACGGTCAGGCTATCGATGTTGTAGCCGCGGCCCGAGAACAGGCCGATGACCCGGGCCAGGACCCCGGCCTCGTTGTCGACCACGACCCCGATGGTGTGCCGCTCGTTGGTGCTCGCCAGACCCGCCATGCCCGCCCGCTTGCCCCCTAGACCAGCACCATGCCGTCCTCGGTCGCCGGGGCGACGTGATCCTCGGGACCAAGCTTCATTTCGTAGTGGGCGGCGCCCGCCGGGATCATCGGAAACACGTTCTCGGTCTTGTCCACCATCACATCCGCGATCACCGGCCGATTGATGCGCAGCATCTCCTCGATCAGGCCGTCGACCTCGTCGGGGCGGGTGGCGCGCAAGCCGACCGCGTGGAAACTCTCCGCCAGCTTCACGAAGTCGGGGAGGGAATCCATGTAGCTCTCGGCATAACGGCCACCGTGGAAGAACTCCTGCCACTGGCGCACCATGCCCATGTACTCGTTGTTGAGGATGAACACCTTCACCGGCAGCCGGTACTGGGCGATGGTGGACATCTCCTGGATGTTCATCAGGACGGAGGCCTCCCCGGCCACGTCGATGACCAGGGCGTCGGGATGGGCGATCTGCACCCCAATCGCCGCCGGCAGGCCGTAGCCCATGGTGCCGAGGCCGCCCGACGTCATCCAGCGGTTCGGCTTGTTGAACTTGAAGAACTGCGCCGCCCACATCTGGTGCTGGCCGACCTCGGTGGTGATGAAGGGCTCGCGCGCCTTGGTCATCTCGTAGAGCCGCTGCAGCGCGTACTGCGGCTTGATCACCTTGTCGTCCATGCGGTAGCGCAGGCAGTCGCGGGCGCGCCACTGGGCGATCTGCTTCCACCACGCCTTTAGCGCCTTCTGGTCGAGCCGGTGCCGCCCGGCCTTCCACACCTTGATCAGGTCTTCCAGCACCGTCGCCGCGTCGCCGACGATGCCCAGGTCCACCAGCACGGTCTTGTTGATGGATGAGGGGTCGATGTCGATGTGGATCTTGCGCGACTTCTTGGCGAAGGAGTCGAGCCGCCCGGTGACGCGGTCGTCGAAGCGGGCGCCGACGTTCAGCATCACGTCGCACTCGGCCATCGCCAAGTTGGCCTCGTAGGTGCCGTGCATGCCGAGCATGCCGATGAACTGTGGGTCCGTCCCCGGATAGGCCCCTAGGCCCATGAGCGTGTTGGTGATCGGCACGCCGGTCACGCGGGCAAAGTCGGTCAGCAGCTTGGCCGCCTTGGGCCCCGAGTTGATGACACCGCCACCGGCGTAGATCAGCGGCCGCTTGGCGGCGGCGAACATGGCGACCGCGGCCTTGATCTTGGCGGCGTCGCCCTTTACCTGCGGCCGGTAGCTGCGGTGTTTCACGTCCGCCGGACCGATATAGGGACCTTTCGCGAGCGCCACGTCTTTCGGAATGTCGACCACGACCGGACCGGGGCGGCCCGAGCGCGCGACGTAGAATGCCTCGTGGAGGACCCGCGCCAGGTCCTTCACGTCCCTGACCAGGTAGTTGTGCTTGGTGCAGGGGCGCGTGATGCCGACGGTATCGGCTTCCTGGAAGGCGTCGTTGCCGATCAGATGGGTCGGCACCTGGCCGGTGAGGCACACGATCGGAATCGAATCCATCAGCGCGTCGGTGAGCCCGGTGACGGTGTTGGTCGCGCCGGGGCCGGAGGTGACCAGGATCACGCCGACCTTGCCGGTCGAGCGCGCGTAGCCCTCGGCCGCGTGCGCCGCACCCTGCTCGTGCCGCACCAGAATGTGGCGCAGCTGGTTCTGCTTGAAGATGGCGTCGTAGATCGGCAGTACCGCGCCGCCCGGATAGCCGAACACGACGTCGGCGCCCTGATCCAGAAGCGCTTTCACGATGATCTCGGCCCCGGTCAGTTCCACGCTGGCCTCCATCCCGCCGGTCGCCCGCCCGCGCACGCCGAATCGCCTCGATTCCCGGCCGGCTCCGAGGGGACGCCAAGCTACGCGCGAACGAAAGCGCCGGTCAACCGATCAATCGCGGCCCGAGCGGGCGAGCGCCGCCAGCACCGCCTTTGCCGCCGGGGTTGCCAGCGTAAGTTCGGCGCGCCACTGGTGGCGGAACCAGGTGTATTGCCGCTTGGCGTATTGGCGTGTCTCGGTCTTCGCCCGGGCGATCGCCTCATCCAGGGTGAGCGCGCCCGCCAGATGGGCGAGCAGCGGGCGCAAGCCCAGAGCCCGCATGGCGGGCAGGGCGGGGTCGCGGCCGAGGGCGGCAATCTGGCGCGCCTCCTCTAGCGCGCCCGCCGCCAGCATGGCATCGAACCGCGCCGCGCAGGCGGCGTAGACCTGGGCCCTAGGGGGCAGCAGCAGCACCGAGACGTGCGGCGGCGGCGGCGCCGCCTGCGTGCTCGGGTCGGCCTGCCACGCACTCAGCGGCCGCCCGGTCGCCTCCAGCACCTCCCAGGCGCGCACGACGCGCTGGCGGTCGCTGGCGCGGAGCGCGGCGGCCGTGGGGTCGCGCGCGACGAGGGCGGCATGGAACGCCGCCGCCCCCAACTCGGCGATGTGGGCCCGTGCCGCCGCCCGGATGGCCGCGGGCACCACCGGTACCGGCGCCAGGCCGCCCATGAGCGCGCGCAGGTAGAGGCCGGTGCCGCCGACCACGATCGGCACCCGCATCCCCGCGCGCGCAGCGGCGATGGCCGCCACGGCAAGGCCACGCCAGCGCCCGGCCGAGGAAGGCTCCGCCACGCTCTGCACGCCATAGAGGGCATGGGGGGCGCGCTCCAGGTCGGCGGTAGAGGGCCGCGCGGTCAGCACGCGGAGCTCGCGGTACACTTGCATCGAGTCCGCGTTGATCACGGTACCGCGAAGGCGCTCGGCGAGAGTGAGCGCGAGACCCGACTTGCCGCTCGCCGTCGGCCCGGCGATCAGGAGCAGGGGGGGTGTCGTCACGGTCATCGAGCAACCCCGTCTGTCCCAGCCAAGAATACTTTGGGCGGTTGCGTGCGGCATTGGCGCAGGCAATGAGTCACTTCATGCCTGATGTGGATTGGCAAGGAGGACAGCCAGTTGGGTAGGGACCTAAGTGCCCGCGCAGGGACTGACTCCACTAGATTTGAGCTAAAGATCGATCCGTCAGAGATACCCGATCTCGTGGGACGCTACTGCCGCAAGTTGGACGACCCCGCCCTCGAGGCAGGGTCGCGAATCAAGGGTGGGGAATTTAGCCGCGCCAATTTGAAGATTATTTTCAAATGGAAGACCAACGGACGCGGCATCAGGCGGCTCTGCGCAAACACCGACGAGCAGATCGTCGACGCCCTCCAACTCGCGACCCGAGCCAAGACCGAGCGCTCGGCAATTGCGGTTCTAGTCGGCCTCTATGGTGTGGCCGTACCAGTCGCGTCCGCGATCCTGACCGCGATCGATCCGGAGCGCTACACCATCATCGACTTCCGCGCGCTGGAGGCGCTTGGCGTTAGGGTTCCGACCCCCAGCATCGATTTCTATCTCGAGTACATCGCGTGCTGCCGCGATCTGGCCTCACGTTACGGTGTGTCGCTGCGCGATCTCGACCGCGCGCTATGGCAATGGTCGAAAGAACGCGGGAGGTCGGGTTAGAGCGATCTCGCGGGTCGAGCGATGGCGTGCGCCCTTCACCTCAGCCCTTTCGGGAGAGAGGGGGCGCTGGACCGGTGCGGCGGGTCCCCTCTCCCTCTTCCGCGCGGGAGAGGATCGGGCGCGCATAGTGCCCGATGGTGAGGGCGAACCGCGACGGACCCCGACTAAAATCTCGGGCGGACTGAGCGGCCACGGAATCATGCCCCGCCTTGCCGCCGCCAAGCGCCGCCCGCAGGATGCGCCCATGAGCCATGTACTGACCCTGATCGCCGACCCGGCCCGCGCGCCCCTTTCCCGCGACATGGTCAGCACCGCCGCTGCCGCCGCCACCCAGGCGGGTGCCGCCGTCAGCGCCCCCGACTGGCTGGCGCCGGGTGAGGCCGTCGACCTGCCCTTCGCCGCGCCCGATCCGGCGCGGGTGGTGGCGGCGGTCGCCCTGCGCCTGGCCGGGTTGGCGCTCGATCACGCGGTGCAGCCGGCGGCGGGGCGGCGCAAGCGTCTCCTGGTCGCCGACATGGAATCGACCATCATCACCATCGAGTGCCTGGACGAGCTCGCCGCCACCCTCGGCATTCGCGACCGCATCGCCGCCATCACGGCCCGGGCCATGAACGGCGAGATTCCCTTCGAAGGCGCGCTGCGCGAGCGGGTCGCCATGCTGGCGGCGCTGCCGGAGACGGCGCTGGAAGAGCTCTACCGCGAGCGCGTGCGCCTGATGCCGGGGGCACGGGCGCTGGTCGCGACCATGAGCGCGGCCGGGGCCGCGACCGCCCTGGTCTCCGGCGGCTTCACGTTCTTCACCGAGCGGGTCAAGGCCCTGGCCGGCTTCGACCGGGCGTACGGCAACCGCCTGGAAATCGCCAGCGGCCGCCTGACGGGCCGCGTGGTGGAGCCGATCTTCGGCGCCGAAGGCAAGCTCGGCAGGTTGCGGGCGCTGCTCACCGAGCACAACCTCGTGGCCGAGGACGCGGTCGCGGTCGGCGACGGAGCTAACGACTTGCCGATGCTGCTGGAAGCAGGCCTGGGGGTGGCGTACCGCGCCAAGCCCACGGTCGCCGCGGCGGCCCGGTTTCGCATTGGCCACGGCGACCTGACCGCGCTGCTCTTCCTCCAGGGCTTCCGGCACGCGGAATTCCGCGTCTGAGGCGCTACTTGACCAGATTCGGGGACACAATACTTAATTCACACAGAAACGCCGGCTTGCCTGCGAGATGGATGAGTGAATTAAGTATTGTGTCCCCGAATCTATCCTTGAATCTCCGATTGTGTCCCCGAATCTATCCTTGAATCTGCGAAGCTGTACCAAGGCGCTATTTGTCGCCGAGGCGGATGGCGTAGAAGCGCAAGTCACCCTTGCGATTGACCAGCAGCAGCACGGTCTTGAAGTTGGCGGTCTTGGCTTCTTCGATCCGCTGCACCACCTGGCCCGGGTTGGCGATT
>SHWA01000035.1 GCA_009693995.1 Alphaproteobacteria bacterium
AGGGCGAGAGCCTGCCGCTGCACCTGGCCTCCATGCTCGGCCTGGTCGAACTGGTGGTCGAGCGCAACCGGGCCGATCCACTCGCACCCGGCGACATGGTGATCTCGAACGATCCGTTCGTCGGGCGGGGATCGCACCTGCCCGATGTCGCCTTCGTGGCGCCGGTGTTCCGTGCCGGCCGAATCGCGTGCTTCGTCACCAATATCGCCCACCACGCCGACATCGGCGGCATGGTCCCGGGCAGCATGGCTGGCGGCATGACCGAGGTCTATCAGGAGGGGTTGCGGATACCCCCGGTGCGCTTCATTCGAGCGGGCGCGATCGTCGATGATCTGTTCGACATCATCCTGCTGAACGTGCGGGTGCCCGAGGAGCGGCGCGGCGACTACCTGGCGCAGATCGCGGCCAACCGCCTCGGCGAGCGCCGGCTGCAGGAGTTGTTCGCGCGCTGGCCGGATGAGTTGTTCCAGCGCGGCACCGACGCGATCATCGACGCGGTGGCCCGGCGCACGCGGGCCGGAATCCGAGCCCTCCCCGACGGCGAGTACCGGTTCGAGGACGTCATGGACGACGACGGCCTCGGCACCGAGAACATCCCGATCCGGCTCCGCATCGAGGTGCGGGGCGAGGAGATCCTGTTCGACTTCACGGGGTCGGCCCCGCAGACCCGCGGCAACATCAACGTCAGCCGCTCGGCGCTCGAGGCGAGCGTCCTCTTTGGGCTCAAGGTGCTGATCGACCCCGACGGGCCGACCAACCACGGCATGCTGCAGCCCGTGCGGATCGAAGCGCCGCTCGGAACCCTGGTCAATGCCGCGTTTCCGGCCGCGACCGCCGCGCGGTCGCAGGTGAGCCAGCGGATCATCGACGTGATCCTGGGCGCGCTGGCGCCCGCCCTGCCTGAGCGGGTGATCGCCGCCGGCAACGGTGCCAACACCCTGGCCACCTTTTCGGGAACCGGGCCGGGGGGGCGCTTCTATGTCTACATGGAGGCGATGGGCGGCGGCGCCGGCGCACGCGCGTACAAGGACGGGGCCGACGGGGTGCAGGTGCACACCACCAACACCTCCAATCTGCCGATCGAATCGTTGGAGCGGGAATATCCGCTCCTGATCGAGCGCTACGAGTTGGTCCCGGACTCCGGCGGCGCCGGCACCTGGCGGGGCGGCCTCGCCCTCAGGAGGGTCTACCGCCCCCTTGGACACACGGCGATCTACAGCGGCCAGGGCGAGCGCATCGTCAACCGGCCCTGGGGCCTGTTCGGCGGCGAGACGGGGGAAACCGGACAATTCGAACTGGTCCACGACGACGGCCGGTGCGAGCGCCTGCCGATCAAGCCCATGAGCGTGGCGATTCCGCCCGACGCGACGCTCTCCATCACCACGCCGGGAGCCGGCGGCTACGGACCGCCCGCGGGGCGCAGCCGCGAAAGTTTGCGCCGGGACTTCGCGAGCGGGAAATACGGCCGCGCGTTCCTGCGGAAGGCCTACGGATATACGCCGGAGTAACCGGCGATCTGGTTATCCGCGCACTCGCTCATGCGGCGCATCATCTCGGCCCGCATGGCAAGCAAGAGGGAACGTGATGTCTACGGCACGGTATTCGGCTGACCAGGCGCGTGCCAAGGCGCGCGTGCATCGGTCGCGCATCAAAGCCACGACCGAAGCGAAGATTGCCCGGCACGCCAAGGAGGACGGCACGGCAACCGACACCGTCGATTTCCAGGCCGCTTTGGCGGACGGCCGCCGGCGGGTGGTGATGCCCCTCGACGTGGCCGCCGTCCGCGCCAAGACGGGGCTGTCGCAGGACCGCTTCGCCCGCGCCTTCCAGATCAGCCCGCATACGCTGCGCAATTGGGAGCAAGGCCGCCGTGTGCCGGATGGCCCCGCCCGCGCCCTGCTGATGGCCATCGACCGCGACCCCAAGGCGCTGTTGCGGGCGCTGAGGGCGTAACAAACGCCGCTCACTCCGCGTTGTGAAAGATGATGCCGAGCGCGTGGCGATGGCCGGAGCGCACCCGGCTCACGCCGTGGCGCGCGTTCACGCGGTAGGTTCCCCGCGTGCCCTGCACCGGCCGGTGGCGGACCGGGAAGATCACGCCGTCGCCCTGGCCGAGGGGCACCACCTCCGCGCGCGATTGCATCCGGGGCCGCTGTTCTGTCAGCACGAACTCGCCGCCGGTGAAGCCGCGATCGGGTTCGGACAACAGGATCGTCACCTGGAGCGGGAAGACGTGCTCGCCGTAGAGGTCCTGGTGCAGGCAGTTGTAGTCGCCGGCGCCATAGGCGAGCAGCAAGGGCGTCGGCTTGGTCTGACCGGCCGCGTGGCAGCGCGCGAGGTAGGCCGCGTGTGCGGCGGGATACCGCGCCGTCAGGCCCATCGCCTCGTTCCATTGGTTGGCGATTAGCGCCAGCGGCGGGTAGAGCGCCGCACGCAATTCCGCGACGAGGTCTGGCAGCAGATAGGCGAAATACTTGCACTCGCCGCGCCCGAACCCGTGCCGAACCATGACGACACGACTGCGGAAGAGGGCATCATTGCTGTAGCTCTCGACGAGCGCGACGCACTGACCGCTCGAAAGGACGCCGCCGATCACGGCGCAGCCATCGGTATCCAGTCGGTCGGCGACCCGGCCCCAATCGACCACGCTATTTCGCGCCCGTCTTCATCCGGTAGCGAAAGTCGCAGTAGGGTGCGCCCTGCATGATGGTCTGGGTGCGTGTGAATTCGACCTCCGCGCCGCCCACGTCGGCGATATGCACGTCGATGTCGCAGGTCAGGAGCGTGCCGAGCTCCGGTTCGCCGAGCGCCTTGAAAAAGTCGGCATACCGGCAACTGGTGATGTTGTAGTCCCAGACCTCGGCATCCTTACGCAGGTGATCGCGCTCCACGGCGTCGCCGATTCTGGGGCGCACGTCCGCCCAGATGGCGTCGAACTTCTCGCGCGCGCTGCCGCCGGCGCGCTCGCCGATCTCATGGTAGAGCCGCTTCGACCAGTCGCGGAGCGCATCGCCGACGAAGCGGTTGGCGCGCTCGGCGCCGATCTCGGCGCGGAGCGCCCGCAGCACCGGCACCAGCACCTTGGCCTGGAGCTTCACTTCATCCAGCAGCGAAACCGGGGACGCGGAATCGGTCATGGCAGCCTCCGACAGGGGGGAAGGACAGTTTGCCGCGGAACCACGCGAATTGCTTCGGAAAAGGTCGTGCTCCGAGGGTCCTGTCCCCGCGCTCGCGTCCACGCTAACTTGTCGGGGTAACCGTCCGAGGCGACCACCCGATCCCATGGACCACCGGTATTCGCCCTGTGGCGCAGAAGTCCGCAACGGTCGGCGCGCGCCTCGTGGGCGACCCGAGCCTCCCGGGAGAGATGGTTGAGTCGGATGATCTCCACCGCGGCCATGGCGCCGTTCCGAATCCGCAGCTTTCGGTTCCAGTGGCCGGCCGATCTGGCGACCTCCTGGGCCATGGAGATGGAGACGCTGATCCTCGGCTGGTATGTCCTGGTCGAGACCAACTCGGTGCTGCTGCTGACCGTGTTCGGATCGCTGCAGTACCTGGGTACGTTGTGCGCGCCCATGATCGGCGTGGCCGGTGATCGCTGGACCAACCGCAACCTGCTCTGCGTCATGCGCGCGGCCTACACCGTCCTCGCCCTGATCCTGATGGTGCTGGCGTTCACGGACACCGTCAGTCCGAACGCCGTGCTCGTCATCGCCGCCCTCAACGGCATCGTGCGGCCGTCCGACATCAGCATCCGCAACGCCGTGCTCGGCGAGACCATGCCCCGCGATCAGTTGATGGAGGTGATGAGCGTGTCGCGCACGACCGCCGATTCCGCGCGCATCGCCGGGGCGCTGGTGGGAGCCGGGCTGGTGGCGGCCCTCGGCATGGGGCCGGCCTATGTCGTGATTTCCGCTCTCTACGCGACCAGCTTCCTGCTCACCCTCGGGGTCGCGCGCGTCCGCCCCGAGCCGGCGACGCTCACGGGGCGGGTACCGCGAGCGTCGCCCTGGCACGATCTCGGCGAGGCGGTGCGCTATATCTGGCGCGCGCCGCACCTGGCCGCGACCATGGTCCTCGCCTTCGTCATCAACCTGACGGCGTATCCGGTGCTGAGCGGCCTGCTGCCCTATGTGGCGAAGGAGGTCTACCATGTCGGCCAGGCCGGACTCGCCTATCTGCTGGCAAGCTACTCCTTCGGCGCCCTGCTCGGCGCGATTGCCCTCAGCATGACCGGCGCCACCCTGCGCCCGGCCCGCATGATGATCGGCTCCTGTGTCGCCTGGTATTCCCTGATGCTGGTGTTCGCGCACCTGGAGCACTCGGTCGGCGGAGTGGTGGTGCTCGTGATCGTCGGGCTGGCGCAGAGCCTCTGCATGGTGCCCATGTCGGTCATGCTGTTGCGCAATTCGAGCGCGCAGTTCCGCGGGCGGGTGATGGGCATCCGGGCGCTGGCCGTCAACGGCCTGCCGCTCGGCCTGTTGGCGGCCGGCCCTCTGGTCGCTTCCTTCGGCTTCGCCGCGGCGGCGACACTCTTCAGTGTCATCGGCCTGGTCATCACGGTTCTGATCGCACTCCGCTGGCGCGCCGATCTCTGGCGGAGCGACGCGCCAGCGAACGCGCGCTAAGCGCCCAGAACGTCTGGCGCAGGCTGCGATCATCCGGCGCCACCCTCCTCACCCTGCCCTCTCCCCCGCACTTGTGGGGTGAGGGTTGGCTCGATCACAGCATGTTCTAACGCTTCAGCGACGGGATGATGTCGGTTGCCACGCGTTCGAACATCGGCATCTGCCGTTGCAGGGTCGGATAGAGCAGCACGATCTCCGAGATGCCGATCTCGGCCACCCGCTCCACGCTATCGACGAAGGCATCCTTCGATTCGTAGTAGGCGATGGCGCCGCCGGTATTGCGGGAGTTCTGGTCCAGCATCACGTAGGAGCGGCGGAGCGTCGCGGGGTCCCGGCCGAGGGCGGCGCATTTTTCGTCCAGCAGGCGCCCCCGGTCCCGCGTCTCGGCGATCTGCTTGGCGAAATCGGCGGCGAAGCTGAGGCTGTTCCAGATGTCGGCGTACCGCGCCGCCAGACCCAGCATCACCGGCCCCAGGGCGGCGATGGCGATCGGCGGCCGCGGCCTCTGGATCGGGCGCGGGATCATCACCGCGTCCTTGATCCGGTAGTACTTCCCCTGGTAACTCGTGGTCTCGTTGGTCAGCAGGAGATCGACGATCTCGACATACTCCTTGAACCGCGCCACCCGTTCCTTGTTGTCCCAGTTCGGAATGCCAATCATGTCGTAGGCGGGATCGGCGGTCAGTCCGGTGCCGAGGCCGACCACCAGCCGCCCGCCTGAGATCTGATCCACCGTGAGCGCCTGGCGTGCCAGCATGGCGGGATTGCGGAAGGGAATCTGGGTGACGTAGGTGGCTAAGCGGATGCGCGTCGTCTCGCGGGCGGCTGCCGCCAGCACCGTCCAGCCCTCCAGCCACGGAATCCGCGGATTGCGCCAGTCGACGAAATGGTCTGCGGTCGCCACCAGGTCGAAGCCCAGGTCTTCGACCAGCCGGAACCGACGTTGCAGATCGGCCCAGGGCGCGCTCTGCAACAGCAGAATCTGGAACTTCAGATCACGAGCCATGATTACGACCTTTCCGCAGGATCCATCGGGCCGGCGCCCTCAAATCATGCGCGCGACCCGGTGACCATCGACCACCGCCACTTCGATGTCGCGCGGCTGGTAGCAGTCGCCGATGGCGTGAAGGTCCGCGACCTTCCCCTGGAGCGCCAGGTAGAGGCTGTCGTTGGGCATGCCGCCGGCGGCGAGCACCACCGTGTCCACGCCCCCGATGGTGCGCGGCTCCCAGGTGACCACATTGTAGACCTCGACCGACGTCTCCTGCACCTCCCACACCCCGGTGAAGGGCGTCAGCCGGACGCCCTTCTTCATCAGTCGTTCGATCAGGTTGTGCGCGGCGGGGTAGGGCATGTGGCGGCCGACGTATTCGAGTCCGGTCACGATCTCGACCTCCTTGCCCAGGTCGACGAGGAACTCCGCCGTGGTCGGCGCCTCGGGCCGCCCCTGGGTGTCGATCACCAGCACCCGCTGGCCGATCGGTGCATTGCCCTGCAAGACCTCCCGGCTGGTGAGGACATGCCTCTGGTCGGCGCCCAGCAACTCCGGGCGGAACGCGGTCGAGCCCGTGGCCACGATCACCGCATCGGGCGCCTCGGCAAGGATCTCCTCGGGCCCCGCCTCGCGCCCGAGACGGACATCGACTTTTAGCTGCGCCATCTGGCGCTCGAAGAACAAGATTATCTCCTCGAAGATTTCCCGAGCCGGAGTGCGTATCACCAGGTTCACCTGGCCGCCGAGCCGTCGCGCCTGCTCGAACAGGACCACCCGGTGCCCGCGTTCGGCGGCGATCCGGGCCGCCTCCAGCCCCGCGGGGCCGCCACCGACCACGACCACCTTCTTCTTGGTCGTCGCGCGCGGCAGCTCCGCCCATTCGCCCTCGCGCCCCGTAACCGGGTTGTAGATGCACCCGACCCCCATGCCGAGATAGAAGTGCCCGACGCAACTTTGGGTGCAGGCGATGCAGGTGCGAATCTCCGCCGTCCGCCCCTCGCGCGCTTTATTCGGCCAGTGCGGGTCGGCGATGAGGGCTCGCGCCAGGCCGATGATGTCGGCCTTGCCGTCGGCCAGCATGCGCTCGGCGACCGCCGGCGAGTCGATGCGCCCGGCGCCGACCACAGGCAAGGACACGGCCTGCTTCAGCCCCGCCGGCAGGTGCGCGAACTGCCCCGGCTTGTAGTAGTGGGACGGCCAATGCTCGCGCCCGCTCCGCGGGCTCGGCACGATGCCCTGCCACATGTTGAAGTAGTCGACCTTGCCGTCCTGCTCCAGCAGGCGGGCGACCTTCTTGTAGTCCTCCAGGCCCAGGCTGTAATCGACCAGATCGTCGTAGAAGCGGACGCCGAGCAGGCGCTCGGCCCCGAGCTCGGCGCGCACGAGGGCGACCACCTCGTTCAGGAACGTCATCCGCTCTTCCAATGTACCGCCGCCATACCGGTCGCTGCGGCGGTTGGCCTGCGGGCTCAGGAAATTGGCGAACAGGAAGTCGATGCCGACCGCGATCTCCACGCCGTCCATCTCGCCCTTGACGATGCGCCGCGTCGCCCGGCCGAAGGAGCCAACCACCTCCTCGACCTCCGCCGTCGACATGGCGTGGGGCACCAACTGGGGCGAGGAAAAGTCGGGCGCGGGAACGGCGGAGGGAGCCAGGATCGGGCGCTGCAGGAAGCCGCCGCCGTCGGTGACCCGGCGGCCGCGATGGCCGAGCTGGTTGAGGATCGGCACGCCATGGGCGTGGGTCGCGGCCGAAAACTTGCCGTACATCGAAATGATGCGGTCGTCGTAGTTGGCGAGCGAGGCCGCGGCCTCGCCGTCGTAATGGGTCACCGTGTGGCCGATGACGATGATGCCCGCGCCGCCCTTGGCGCGTTCCTTCACATAGTCGACATAGCGCTGGGTCGGCAGGCCATCGCCGGTCTGGAAATGCGCCGCGTGGCCGGTGTTCATGATCCGGTTCTTGAGCGTGTAGCGCCCGACCTTGAGCGGACTGAAGAGATACGGAAACGCCTGTGACATGGCTTCACCCTCCCATCGGGGGCGGCTCCCCGTGCGGCGTGTTAGTCTTCGTATCCGTACTCGCGCCGCGCCGCCTCGGGCGAGATGTAGCCGTTGCGGAGATCGGCTGCGATGGCGCTCAGTTCCCGTTGCCCCGGATCGCCGTAGCCGCCGCCACCCGGAATCAAGAACCGCACCTGGTCCTGGGTCCCGAACCGGGCTTCGGGCGAGGAGGTCGGCGGCAGGCGCCGGCCGTTGATCTCGATCCCGCCATAGGACCCCGGCTTGCCGCCGAAGACACCCCGCGGCGGCTCGCGCATGCGCCCGGCAGAGCCTGAGAGGACGAGCGGCAGGTCCGGGTGGACGTCGCCGGCGGTATAGGCGCGAATCAGCAGTTCCTCGCCGAGGCCGCCGCGCCAGCGCCCGGCGCCACCGGAATCGGTGATCAGCTCGCGGCGCTCGATCAGGATCGGGGTCTCCATCTCCGACCACTCGGCCGAGACGTCGCGCACGTTGTAGGGAAACGCGACCGACGCCAGCCCGTCCCGCCCCGGGCGCGCGCCCATGCCGCCGAAGGCGTGCTGATGCAAGGCGAACGCACGCCCCGTTCGCCCGACCCCGTTGACATAGAACTGCCAGGTCGGCACCGAGCCCGAGTCCGCCGGTACCCGGTCCGGCACGATCTGCGAGAAGCAGCGGAACATGAGTTCACCGACCAATTGGCCGCAGGAGAGCCGCCAGAAGCAGGCCGCCGGGAAGGTCGGGTTGACCAGGCAGCCGTCGGGCGCGGTCACGCCGAGCGGCCGGTAGGTGCCTTCGTTGTTGGGCAGGGTCGGATCGCAGATCAGCTTGGTCGGCACCGCGACGAACGCGCGGGTGAAATTGATCGGGCAGTTGACCGGGCGGCGCACCTGGGCCGAAGTGCCGGTGAAGTCGGCGTTCAGTTGGTCGCCCTTGATGGTGAGGGTGAGGGCGATGGTGAGCGCCTGGTCGATCCCCTCCACCTCGACCGGCATGGCCGCCTGGTAGACGCCGTCGGTCAGCTTGGCGATGCCGGCGCGCATGCCCGCTTCGGTGCGGCCGATAATGGTGTCGGCGAGTGGGCGAAGTGAGGCCAGGCGGAAGTCCCGCGCCATGGCGACCAGGGCCTCGCACCCCACGTGCCCGGCCGCTATCTGGGCGCGAATGTCGCCGATCACCTTCTCCTGGAAGCGGACGTTGCGGCGCAGCAGGGTGAAGAGATCCGCGTTCGGCTCACCCGCCTTGTAGAGGCGCATGTGCGGGATGATCAGGCCCTCCTCGTACACCTCCTCCGAGAGGCCCGAGCCCTTGCGGCCGCCGATATCCATGTGATGGACCGAGTTGACCGAGAAGCCGAGCAGGCGGCCGTCGTGGAACGCCGGCGTGGTGACGAAGAGATCCGCCGTCTGGCCGTTGGCGAGCCAGGGATCGTTGCAGCAGAAGACATCGCCCGGGCGGATCGTGTCGGGTGGGAACGCCGCCAGTAGGGACTTGCCGAACACCGGCATGACCCCGTTGTGGCCGACCGCACCCTGCCAAGTCTGCCCGATCAGGAAGCCGCGATCATCGTAGAGCCCGGTCGACATGTCGTGCACTTCGATCACGTCGTGGGTGAAGGCGGTACGGATGAGCGTGGTCGCCATCTCGTCGGCGATCGCGATCAGGCGCGGCCAGAGGATGTCGAGCGGCAGGTCGATCGCGCTGCTCACAGCCGTTCTCCCTCCGCCATGATGGTGATGGCGAGCGATCCGAACCGATCGACTTCGACTTCGGTGCCGACATCGACCACGGTGGTGCAGGAATCCTCCTCGATGATCGCAGGTCCGGAGAAGCGATCCCCGGCCTCGAGCCTCGGCCGCTGATGCACGGCGAACGGCAGGAGCGCCTGACGCCGCGCCGAGAAGGCCTGCCGCTGGACGGCGGATCCGCGGTTCTGTCGGGGTTGTGACGCGGCCTCGGGCACCACATAGCGCGGGCCTTCCGCATGCCCGGAGAGTCGCAAATGCACCACTTCCACCGGCACGTCGTCATAGAAGTAGCCGTAGCGGCTGCGATAATGCTGAGCGAACCCGGACGCCAGCCGTGCCTCCGTCAGGGACGCCGCGTCCATGCCGGCGAGGGGCACGCGGATCTGGTAGCCCTGGCCGGCATAACCGATGTCGGCACTGGCCTGGAAGGTGACGGCGGCGCCAGTCTCGACCGCCGCGAGATGACCCCTGATCTCCTCGGCCATGGCGGCGAAGATGCGGGCGAACTCGGCCGTATCGGCACCGGCGAGGAGCCGCTTCACGGTCTGCACCTGGTCATAGGCCGGTGGCGCAACCAATAGCCCGACCGCCGATAACACCCCCGCCCGGAGCGGCACCAGCAGGCGGCGGATGCCGAGCTTGGTCGCCAGGTTGCAGGCGTGCACCGGGCCCGCGCCGCCGAAGGCCGCGAGCACTGCGTCCTCCAACCGGCCGCCGCGCTCGGTCACGTGCATGCGCACCGCGCTCGCCATGGTCTCGTTCACCACGTCGTGGATGGTCCAGGCGGCGCCGAGCAGGTCGCGCCCGCTCGGCTTGCCGACATGGGCGACAATGCTCGCCGCCGCCGCGGCGCGGTCGAGCCGCATGCTGCCGGCGGCGAAGTAGTCGGGATTGAGGTAGCCGAGAACTAGGTCGGCGTCGGTCACCGTCGGCGCCGTGCCGCCGCGGCCGTAGGCGACCGGGCCCGGCTCCGCGCCCGCGCTCTCGGGGCCGACCTGGACCAGGCCGAGGGCGTTCAGCCGGGCGAGGCTGCCGCCGCCGGCGCCGACCTCGATAAGGTGCGCCGCCGGAACCGCTACGGGGAGCCCGCTGGAGCGGGTGAAGCGCTGCGAACGGGCGACCTCCAGCTCATCGGTGATCGGGATCTCGCCCCGCTGGATCAGGCACGCCTTGGCGGTGGTGCCGCCCATGTCGAAGGCGAGCAGATTGTCGATGCCATCGCGCATGGCGTAGTGCCGGGCGATGATGGCGCCGGCTACCGGCCCCGATTCGAGCAGGCGGATCGGGAACTCGCCCGCAGTCTTGGCGGCGCCGAGGCCGCCGTTCGACAGCATCACCTCGAGCCGGGGACGGAAGCCGGCCGCGCCCAGGCCGGAATCGAGGCGCGCCAGGTAGCGCGCGGCGAGCGGCTTGACGTAGGCATTCACCACGGTCGTCGAGGTGCGCTCGAACTCCTTGATCTGCCGCAGCACCGCGGCCGAGGTGGTGATGGCGACACCGGGCAGCGCCCGGCCGAGGGCGCGCTCGGCGGCGAGCTCGTTGGCCGGATTGACGTAGGAGTGGAGAAAGGCGATCGCCACCGACTCGACCCGCTCGGTCAGCAAGAACGCGGCGATGCGATCGATCTCGTCGGGATCGACCGGCTGCAGGATGGTGCCGTCGCTGTAGGTGCGCTCGGCGACCGGCAGGCGCAGATAACGCGGTACCAGCGGCGTCGGCGGATCGATCCAGAGCTCGTAGGTTGTCACCCGCACATGCCGGCGCATCTCCAGGCAGTCGCGGAACCCGGCGGTGCAGAGGAGGGCGCAACGGGCACCCTTGCGCTCGATCACGGCGTTGGCGATCAGGGTCGTGGCATGGGCGACGCGGCGCGTGCGCGCGACGTAGCCGGGCACCTGGTGTGCGAGGAGCGCCAGCCCCTCCAGCATGGCGATCGAGGGATCCTGGGGCGTGGTCAGGAGCTTCGCCGAGTGCAGGGTGGCGGAGGCCTCGTCGTGCAGCACCAGATCGGTGAAGGTGCCACCGATGTCGCAGGCGACGGCGAAGATGGCCTCAGGCGCCATGGCGCGTGCTTCAGGCGGCCGCGACGGCGGCGGGCGCGCCGAGCAGGAGTGCGTGCAGCGCCGCGCCGTCACCCATCAGGCGCGCCAATGCATCGATCGCCGCGTCCACGGCGGCGGCGAACCGCTCGGCCCCACCGAAGCGCGCCAGGGTCTCGGGCGGCACGAACTTGATCAGCAGCGTCGAGGTGCCCGGGGGCAGCCCGGCGAAGTGCACGGTCATGATGCCATGGTCACGCAGCAGCAGCATGGCGAGCGCCGCGGTCGCCTCGTAAGGCACGATCGGCCGCTCGCGCAGGCCTGCCCGCTCCAGCGCCAGCTCCAGGATGTCCTCGCCGTAGAGCTTGGCGGTCACCGGGGTCTCGGCCAGGCGGTTGCCGAGGCGGGCGCGGAGCGCCGCCGCAACTAGTTTGGTGGTGGCGACCAGCTCGCGCACGCGCTCTTGGCGGTAGCCACGAAGCGAGTGGACGACGGCCGGGTAGAGCATGGGCCGGGCCTCCAGGCCGAGTTCGACCGCGAGTGTCCGGGCCGCCGCCACGATCTCGCGCCGCCCGGCCAGGAGGCCGAGGCGCGGGCCCACCACGCCATATTTGTCGAGGCCGGTGGCGGCAACGTCCACGCCGAGGCCGAGGCTCTTCGGCTGGTCGAAGATCGCCGGGCCGACCCGGGCGCCGCCGGCGTCGTCCAGCAGCACCCGCGCGCCCACGCCGTGGGCGCGCGCGACGATGCGCTGGATCTCCTCGGCCGCCAGGATGTCGTAAGTGACGGCGAGCCGAGTCAAGGCCACCAGGCGCGGGCGCGGATGGGCGGCGAGCGCGGCCTCGAATCCCGCCAATCCGACCGCCTCGACGAAGGTGGCGCCGGCGCGCTTTGCTGCCCGCGTCAGGCAGGGGTGGGAGTGGCTCGGCGAGACGCCGATGACCACGTCGCCCGGCCCCACCAGCACGAGGGTGGCCGCCACCACGGCGGCGGTCAGCCGGTTCATGACCGCGACGTCGTCGCGCGGCGCGATTCCGCCCATGTGGTCGAGGCCGAGCGCGGTGAGCTCGGCGCCGAAGAGCGCCGGCGCGAGCTCGTCGTCCATCAGCGCCAGATCCTCGGTCACGTAGGGGAGGCGCCGTTCCAGGCCGCTGAAGTTGAAGGCCCCGGTCGCGTCGCCGATCCGCCGTTGGACGTGGCCCCAGGCGATCTTCAGCTTGGCGATGTCGTCACCGGTCGCGGTCAGATGCCGGCCCCGCGCGTAGGGCACGTCGGGGGCGAACAGGTTGCCGAAGCGGTCGGTCGCCATGGAGACCTCGAACTAGAAGCCGTGACTCATGGGCGATTAAGCCCGAGCGAGCGCAGGTTGTAAACCGCGCCAGCGCCCTCAGTCGTGCCGGAGCGGCATGCCGAGCACGTCCGACAGGCGGCCGGCGATGCCAGGGGCCGCGCAGAGGATCGGGTTGCCCTGGCGCAGCCAGTCGCCGGAGCAGAAGTCGTTGGTGGCGGCGCCGGCCTCGCGCGCGATCACCAGGCCCGCCATCACATCCCAGGAATTGATGTGGATCTCGACATAGGCGTCGGTCCGCCCCGCCGCCACCTGGGTCATGCCGAGGGCGCCGGAGGCGCTGCGCTTGACCGAGGCGCCGGCGCGCATGGCGCGACCGACCAGGTCGAGATAGGCATCGATGGTGCGCCGGGGCGACCAGCCGATCTCGACCACAGAACGGCGGATGTCGTCCGTTGGCGCCACCCGGAGGGCGGTACCATTCAGGTGCGCGCCACGGCCGCGCCGGCCGATATAGAACTCGTCGATCGCGGGCGCGAACACCACCCCGATCTCCGGCACGCCCTGGCCGACGAAAGCGACCGAGATGCACCAGAGCAGGTCGCACCTAGCAAAGTTGGCTGTGCCATCGATCGGGTCGATCACCCACACCCGCTCGCCGTCGTCGCCGCCCTCCTCCTCGCCGAACACGGCATCGCCGAACTGGCTGGTCATTTCGCGCCGGATGAAACTCTCGACCGCGCCGTCGGCGACCGTCAGCCAGTCCTGGGCGCCCTTGAGCGAGACGCTCGCGGGATCGCGGCGCTTGAAATGGACCATGGCGAGAGCGCCCGCCTCGCGCACCACGGCGACGATCGCCCGCTCGCGCGCATCCAGGGCAGCGGCGGAGTCAGCCGACACGGACGGTCCTGCCACTCTCGGCCGAGAGGGTCGCGGCGTCGGCCAGGACTTGTGCGCCGAGCCCGTCCGCGCCGGTCGGGGCGGGCGCCGTGCCGGTCCTCACCGCGGTGATGAAGGCGTCCAGCTCCGCACGGTAAGCGGCGGCGTAGCGCTCCAGGAAGAAGTGCTGCACCCGGTCGGCGGTGATGCCGCCGGCGCCGGCGAAGCTGACCGTCGTCTCGGGCACGTTGCCGGCGGCGAGAAGGCCCTTCGAGCCGTGCACCTCGATGCGCTGGTCGTAGCCGTAGGTGGCGCGGCGCGAGTTGGAAATCTGCGCGATGCGCCCCGAGGCGGTCTTCAGCAGGACCGCGGCCGTGTCCACGTCGCCGGCCCGGCCGACGGCCGGGTCGATCAGGGCGGCGCCGACGGCGTGGACCTCGACCGGCTCCTCGCCGAGCAGCAGGCGGGCCATGTCGAGGTCGTGGATCATCATGTCGCGGAACAGGCCGCCGGAGCGCGCCACGAACTCGATCGGCGGCGGCGCGGGATCGCGGCTGAGGATGGTGACCAGCTCGACCGTGCCGGCCTCACCTGCCTCGAGGCGCCGGCGCAGCGCCGCGAAGTTGGGATCGAAGCGGCGGTTGAACCCGATCATGAGCGGAATGCCGGCCGCCGCCACCACTTTCAGGCAGGCGCGGATGCGCGCGGCGTCCAGATCGACCGGCTTCTCGCAGAAGACGGCCTTGCCGGCGTGGGCGCCGCGCTCGATCAGGTCCGCGTGGGTGTCGGTCGGCGTGCAGATGAGGAGGGCGTCGATGGCCGGATCGACGACGATGGCATCCAGTGGCGCGACCTTGGCCCCGGTTTCGGCGGCGAGCGCCGCCGCCGCCCCTGGCACCGGGTCCGCGATCGCGACCAGGGTCGCCTTGGGATGGGCGGCAGCATTCCGGCCATGAATCTGGCCGATTCTCCCCGCGCCCAGGAGACCGATCCGCACCCTGCACCCTCCCGTCCCGGTGGCGTTCCTCTCATGGAGGGCTGCCCGGCTGCCCTGTTCTTCCGGTGATCGTTGGCGATAGATTGCCCGAGCGGGCGGTGGTTCGCCAGCGCGCCAGCCGTGGGGCATCCGGTGGGGGAGGACAGGCCGTGGCAGGAGACGCGAACCCAGAGACCTCCGGCCGGTTCGAGGGCCGGGTGGCGGTGGTCACCGGCGCGACCCAGGGCCTGGGCGAGGCAATCGCACGGGCGCTTGCTGCGCGCGGACTCGCCGGGCTCGTGATCGTTGGCCGCAACCAGGCGCGTGGCGAGAGTGTCGCGAGCGCGCTGCTCGCGGCCGGCTGCCGAACCATCTTTGTCCGTGCTGACCTGGCGCGGATGGAGGACGTGGCGCGCATCGTGCCCGAGGCGGATCGAGCCTTCGGCCGGGTCGATGTGCTGGTGAACGCGGCCGGCGACACGGACCGGGGCGGCATCCTGGATGCGACGCCGGCGCTGTTCGATCGCCTGATGGCCATCAACGTCAAGGCGCCCTTCTTCCTGACCCAGGCCGCGGCCCAGGTCATGATCCGCGAGCGGCACGCGGGCGCGGTGGTCAACATCCAGTCCATGTCGGCCCATGGCGGGCAGCCCTTCCTCGGTCCCTACAGCATCTCCAAGGGCGCACTCGCGACCCTGACCCGGAACGCGGCCTTCGCGCTGATGCCGTGGCGCATCCGGGTGAACGGCCTGAACGTGGGCTGGATGGCGACGCCCGGGGAAGACGCGGTGATGCGCCGCCACCACGGCGCTAGGGACGGGTGGCTGGAGGCGGCCGGCACGCAACAGCCCTTCGGCCGTCTGGTGGACCCGCCCGAGATCGCGCGCGCCTGCGTCTACCTCGCTTCCGGCGAATCAGGGCTGATGACCGGGGCCAACATCGACTTCGACCAGTCGGTCCTCGGTGCCTGGGAGCAGGCGCCACACCCCACGCCCCGGGTCTGATGCGCCGCGCCCGGGGCGCGCGGCAGAGGAGGCAGCGATGGCGACGACCGTGCGGCTGACGATGGCCCAGGCCCTGGTGCGGGCGATGGCCGCGCAGATGACCGTGGTCGGGGGGCGTACCGTCCCGCTCTTCGGCGGCGTGTGGGCGATCTTCGGCCATGGCAATGTGGCGGGCATGGGCGAGGCGCTCCACGCCGAGCGCGCGCGCCTGCCCACCTTCCGCGCCCACAACGAGCAGGCCATGGCGCACGCGGCGATCGCCTTTGCCAAGGCCGCGCGGCGGCGGCGGATGATGGCGGCGACAACCTCCATCGGCCCGGGCGCCACCAACATGGTGACGGCGGCGGCCGTCGCCCACGTCAACCGCCTGCCGGTGCTGCTGCTGCCGGGCGACGTGTTCGCCAGCCGCCGCCCCGATCCGGTCCTGCAGCAGGTCGAGTCGTTCGCCGACGGCACGGTCTCGGCCAACGACTGCTTCCGCCCCGTCACGCGCTATTTCGACCGCATCACGCGGCCCGAGCAAATCATTCCCGCCTTCGACCGCGCCATGGCGGTGCTCACTGATCCCGCCGACTGCGGCCCGGTCACCCTCGCCCTCTGCCAGGACGTGCAGGCCGAGGCCTTCGACTGTCCGGAGAGCTTTCTCGAACCGCGTCTCTGGACCCCGCGCCGCCCGGCGCCGGATGCCGGTGAACTGGCCGCCGCGGCCACCGCCCTCGGTGCCGCCAAAAGGCCCTTCCTGATCGCCGGCGGCGGGGTCCTCTACGGCGAGGCGGAGGCGGCGCTCAGCGCCTTCGCCGCGGCTCATGGTATCCCGGTCGGCGAGACGCAAGCCGGCAAGGGCAGCCTCGCCGCCGATCACCCGCTCGCCATGGGCGGGATTGGCGTCACCGGGACCGGGGCGGCGAACGCCCTCGCCGAGCAGGCGGACGCGATCCTGGCGGTCGGCACCCGGTTGCTGGACTTCACCACCGGCTCCTGGGCGTTGTTCAAGGACCCGGGGCGCGTTCTTATCGGCCTCAACGTTCAGCCATTCGACGCGCTCAAGCACCGCGCCCTGCCACTGGTCGCCGATGCGGGAGTCGGGCTGGCCGCACTCACCGCCGCGCTCGCCGGCCGGCGCGCGCCCGCCGAATGGACGGCGCGGGCGGGTCGCGCGAAGGCCGAGTGGGAGGCGACGGCCGCGGGCTATACCGCGGCGACCGACGCTGCCCTGCCGGCGGACGCCCAAGTCATCGGCGCGGTCCAGCGCCAGGCACGGCCAAATGATGTCGTGGTCTCTGCCGCGGGCGGGCTGCCGGGGGAACTGCACAAGCTGTGGCGGACCACGGAACGCGGCGGCTATCACCTGGAATACGGCTATTCCTGCATGGGTTATGAGATCGCTGGCGGCCTCGGCGTCAAAATGGCCACGCCCGAGCGCGAGGTCATCGTGCTGGTCGGCGACGGTTCCTACCTGATGATGAACTCCGAGATCGCGACCGCGGTGATGCTCGGCCTGAAATTGATCATCGTGGTGCTCGACAACCGCGGATTCGGCTGCATCGACCGGCTGCAACGGGCGACCGGCGGTGAATCGTTCAACAATCTGCTGCGCGATGCACGCCACACAGTCGTGCCCGCGATCGATTTCGCCGCCCACGCCGCCGCGCTCGGCGCGGTCGCCAACAAGGTCTCCGGCATTGCCGAGTTGGAACGGCGACTGGCGGAGGCGCGGGCGGACCCGGGAACCCAGGTGATCGTGATCGAGACCGACCCAGCCCTCGCCACGGACGCCGGCGGGCATTGGTGGGACGTGGCCGTGCCCGAGGTGTCGGAGCGGCCCGAGGTCGCCGCCGCGCACCGATCCTATCAGCACGCGCGGCGCTCCCAGCGCCTGGCCGACTGACGCGAGGGCAGACACGTGGCCATCCGCATCGGCGCCAATCCGATCGCCTGGTCCAACGACGACTTGCCGGAGATCGGCGGCGCGACCCCGCTCGCGACGTGTCTGGCCGAGGCCAGCGCGGCCGGGTTCGCGGGCATGGAGCTCGGCCACAAGTTCCCGCGCGAACCGGCCGCCCTCAAGGCGGCGCTCGCACCCTTCGGCCTCGCCTGCATCGGCGGCTGGTACTCGCTTTCCCTGCTCACGCGCTCGGCGGCGGCGGAACTGGTGGCGGCCCAGGCCCATGTCGATCTCCTGCTCGCCATGGGCGCGACCGTGTTCATCGCCGCCGAGACCTCGAATGCCATCCATGGCGATCCGGCCGTTCCGCTGTCGCGCCGGCCGCGCCTGGCGGCCGGTGACTGGGCCGGATACGGGGCGCGGTTGACGGCGCTCGCCGACCGGCTGCTCGCGCGCGGCCTCCGGCTGGTCTACCACCACCACATGGGCACCATCGTCGAGTCGGCGGCCGACATCGACGTGCTCATGGCGGCGACCGGGCCCGCGGTCGGCCTGCTGCTCGACAGCGGGCACGCGGTCTTCGCCGGGGCGGACCCGGTGGCGCTCGCCCGCCGCCACCGGCGCCGCATCGCCCATCTGCACGCGAAAGACGCGCGTGCGCCCGCGCTGCACGGTGCGCGCGCGGGCGACTGGAGCTTCCTCGACGCCGTGCTCGGCCCCGGTGACGAACTCGGGGTCTTCACCGTGCCCGGCGATGGCATGGTGGACTTCGCGGCGATCTTCAAGGAGTTACCCGGCTACGATGGCTGGGTGGTGGTGGAGGCGGAGCAGGACCCGAGCAAGGCACCGCCCCTCGCCTATGCCAAGAAGGGGTTCGCCCAGGTTCGCCAGGCGCTGCAGCAGGCGGGTCTCGCCTGAGATCATTCGGGCAGGACGACGATTCCATCCGCGGTGAACCCGACCCCGACCGCGCGGCCCGGAACCAAGGCTTCGGCGCGGCCGGGCACGGTGACGAACAGGTCGCCGATGGCGGTCCGGACGGTGTATTCACGCACCTTGCCGAGGTAGGACGCCTTGAGGATGGTGCCGGCGAGGCCGCCGGTCTCGGCCAGGCTGATGGCATCGGGCCGGATCGCGAGCCGGACCGCACCCGGCCGGGCCCCCCGATGCGGCAGTCGCAGTTCGAGATCCGCGAGCCTGACCGTCGCTTCTGCGCCGACGATGGCGCCGACCTCGGCCGCCACGATGTTGGCGTCGCCGATGAACTCGGCGACGAACAGGCTGGCCGGCGCCTCGTACAGCTCGCGCGGCGAGCCCTCCTGGGCCACCTGCGCGTGCGCCATCACGATGATCCGGTCCGAGACGGCGAGCGCCTCCTCCTGGTCGTGGGTGACGTAGGCGACGGTCAGGTTCAGGCGCTGCTGCAGGTCGCGGATGTCCTCGCGCACCCGGCGGCGCAGCTTGGCGTCGAGGTTGGAGAGCGGCTCGTCGAACAGCAGCACCTGCGGCTCCAGCACGAGCGCGCGCGCCACCGCCACGCGCTGCTGTTGGCCCCCGGACAGCTCCGATGTCGAGCGCTGCTCCAGTCCGCGCAGGCCGACCAGGGCCAGCGTCTCGGCGGCCATGGCCTCCGCGTCCGCCTTGCGCACCCCTTGCACGCTCGGGCCATAGGCCACGTTCTCGATCACACTCATGTGCGGGAAGAGCGCGTAGGACTGGAACACCATGCTGACGTCACGGTCGGTCGCGGAGCGCGCCGTCACGTCCTCGCCGCCGATCAAGATGCGCCCTGCCGTCGCCATCTCGAGCCCGGCGATCAGGCGCAGCGTCGTGGTCTTGCCGCAGCCCGAGGGGCCGAGCAGGGTCACCAGCGTGCCCGGCTCGATGGTGAAGGACACGGCATCGACCGCCATCACCGAACCGTACCGCTTGGTCACGGCGCGGAACTCGACCGAGGCCCGCGCCGCCGCCGCGGGCGACCGTCGGGTGCCGGAATGCGGGGTCTTCATAGGGTGCGTCCAGTCGGTTGCGGGGCGGCGCGGCGGCCGAGCTTGCGCTCGCCGACGGCGAGCTGGATGCCGACGATGGCGAGCAGCATCACCACGATCAGGGTGGCCGAATAGGCGATGGCGAGGCCGAACTCGCCGGCCTCGACCCGGCCGACGATGTAGGTCGTCGCCATGTTGTACTTGGCCGAGACCAGGAAAATCACCGCGCTCACCGAGGTCATGGCGCGGACGAAGGAATAGACCAGGGCGGCGATCAGCGCCGGGCGCAGCAGCGGCATCACCACCCGGCGGACCGTGGTGGCGGAGCTGGCGCCGAGGGTGAGGGAGGCCTCATCGAGGGAGCGGTCGATCTGGCTGAGGGTGGCGACCCCGGCGCGCACGCCGACCGGCATGTTGCGGAACACGAAGCAGAGCACCAGGATCAGGCCGGTGCCGGTGAGTTCGAACGGCGGCACGTTGAAGGCGACGATGTAGCTGACGCCGATCACCGTGCCTGGAATGGCGAAGCTGAGGAGGGTTCCGAACTCGAACGCGCGCTTGCCGGCGAAGCTCTGGCGCGTGAGCAGATAGCCGGTCAGGAGCCCGAGCGCGGCGGTCAGCGGCGCCGCGACCGCCGCCACCTGAATGGTGGCGAAAAAGGAATCCCAGGCGCTGCCCGCGAAGCGCAGGCCGTGGTTGCCCCAGTCGATGCGGAAGGCGGTGCTCAGGTGAACGAGGGTCGGGGTGTAGTCGCGGCCCAGGCTCTTGACGAACCCGCCGACCATGATGATGCCGTAGACCGATATCATGAAGACGCTCCAGGGGGCGACCACGGCCGCCGCGAGCAGCGCGACGCGGCGCGGCAGCGGGGCGGGCAGCCCGCCGTCGCCCTTGCCGGCCACGGTGGTATAGACCTTCTTCCCGAGCCACGCCTGCTGGACGAAGAACGCGAGCAGGGTGAAGCTCAGCAGCACGATGGCTAGCACCGCCGCCCGACTCTCGTCGACCGCCGCGCCCACCACGGCGAAGAAGATCTTGGTCGACAGCACATCGTAGTTGCCGCCGAGGACGAGCGGGTTGCCGAAGTCGGCCATGCTCTCGACGAAACCGACCAGGAACGCGTTGGCGAGGCCCGGGCGCAGCAGCGGAAAGGTGATGGTGCGAAAGGTGGTCCAGCGGCCGGCGCGCAAGGTCGTCGCCGCCTCCTCGAGCGCCGGGCTGATGCCCTGCACCACGCCGATCAGGATCATGAAGGCGATCGGCGTGAAGGCCAGGAGCTGCGCCAGGAGGATGCCGGGCAGCCCGTAGATCCAGCGCGACCGGGGCACATCGAGCCATTCGGCGAGCAGGGTGGAGGCGATCCCCGACCGGCCGAAAATCAGAATCAAGGCCAAGCCGATCACGAAGGGCGGCGTGATGATCGGCAGTACCGAGAGGATGCGGAGCACGCCCTTGAAGCGTGAATTCGACCGGGTCGCGACCAGGGCGAAGGCGAGGCCGAGGAGCGTGCTGCCTACGCCGACCAGGCTGGCGAGTAAGAGCGTGTTCCAGGCCACGCCGCAGCGGAGCGGGCCGGCCAGGCAGTCGAGCCCCCAGATGGAATGGTCGCTGATCCGGGCGACGAAGCCGGCGAGCGCGAATGCGCCCGAGGGGTCGATGACGGCGTGCGCCAGTACCCTGGCCACGGGAAAGAAGACGAACAGCGCGATCAGCGCCACCACCGTGCCGATGGCGGAGACCACGAAGGCATCGCCCCGGCACCAGCCGCGCCGGGCGAGCCCCTGGCAGGTGAGCAGCAAGAACGCGAGCAGCAGAAGCGTGCCGCCCGGGCCGAGGCCCTCCTGGCGCGGGGTGCCGCCGAAGGCCGCCCCAAGCCAGCCCCAATCCCACCCCTTGAGGCCGATTGCGAAGCCCTGGGCCAGGAGATAGAGCCCGCCCAGGACCCCGCCCAGCGTCAGCAGGGCGCCACCGGGCCCGCGCGCCAACGGCAGGACGAGCGCCAGGGTCGCGAGCAAGAGCGGGAATGCCAGGAGCAGCAGCCAGGGGCGGTCGCCCGCCACGCCGAGAGCCAAGGCCGAGCCGCCGACGCCGAGGGGAAAGTCGACAAAGTCCTGCAGGCCGCGCGACAGGTCGAGCCAGTACCAGGGCAGCAGCGCGAACGCCACCCACCCTGCGGCCAGCCACCCGCCAGCCACAGCCGTTGCGAGGCTCCGTTTCACGGGTCTTCCGCCCGTGCGGGGCGGCCTACTTGGGCAGGTTTTTCACCTCGGCGTCCCATTTGGCGAGCAGACGCTTGCGCTCGGCCGAGGAGCCGTACTTGGCAAAATCGAAATCGATCAGCTTGATTTCAGCCAGATTCGGCGATTCGGGCGGGATCGGCGTGCTCTTGTTGGACGGCACCTGGAAGCTCTTGGCCTGGCCACCGATCGCCTGGGCCTTGGCCGAGAGCGCGAAGTCGTACCACTTCTTCGCGCCCTCCAGGTTCTTGGTGCCCTTGATGATCGACATCGAGCCGATCTCGTAGCCGGTGCCCTCGCAGGGCGCTACCGCCTTCATCGGCGCGCCATCGACGATCATGGTCACCTGGTCGTGCATGAAGGTGATGCCGACGGTGGTCTCACCCAGGCTGGTCGCCTTGGCCGGCGCTGCCCCGGACTTGGTGTACTGGTTGATGTTCTTATGCAGGGCCTTGAGATAGTCGAAGCCTTTGTCTTCGCCCATGATCTGGACAATCGTCGCAAGCAGCGTGTAGGCGGTGCCGGAGGAATTGGGGTCGGCGACCTGCACCTCGTCCTTCAGCTTCGGGCTGAGGAGGTCGGCCCAGCATTTGGGCGCGGCCAGTCCCTTCTGGGCCAGTTGCTTGGTGTTGTACGCAAAGCCGAGGGCGCCCGAGTAGATGCCGACGGTGCGACCCTTGGATTGGGTCCATTGGCGCACGGCCCAGTCGTGCAGCTGCGCCATCGCCGGCGACTTGTATTCCTCGCTCAGTCCTTCCTCGGCCGCCTGCATGTGCGGGTCGCCGGTGCCGCCCCACCAGATGTCGCCCTTGGGATTGGCGGCCTCCGCCTTGATCTGTGCGTAGGTCTCGCCCGAACTCTTGCGGGTCATGGCGACCTTGATGCCGGTCTCCTTCTCGAAGGCGTCCACCATCGGCCGGCACCACTCCTCCTGCACGGAGCAGTAGACCGTGATCTGGCCCTGGGCGGAGGCGCCACCCGCGCTCACCAGCAGAGTCACCGCAGATGTGGCGCCAATCGCGGCGGCGCGCAGACCAAACCACACGGTTCGTTCCTCCCGACAGGACGGTTCTCGGTTAACTGGACTAAGTAGAACGTGAATCCGCGCGCCCGGTCAACCTGCGGGTGGCAATCTGTAGGTAGCGTGTGATTTGTCCGGAATAGGTAGCGCACGAAGTGTCCGGTTCTGGAATCGCTCCAGGTTTTGCGGGAGGAGCGATTGATGGGCCGGGCTCGGGGGCTTTGGGAGATCCGGATGGTGCGCTTTGAGGATCTATTGGAG
>SHWA01000036.1 GCA_009693995.1 Alphaproteobacteria bacterium
TGGCGGATGGCGCGGCGCACGGCCTTGCCCTTGTGGCTCCCCAGATTGTCGAGCACGACCACGTCACCGGGTCGGAGCGTGGGAACGAGCGCCTGCTCGACCCAGGCCAGGAACCAGGCGCCGTTGATCGGCCCGTCGATCACCAGGGGAGATTCAGGGACACAATACTTAATTCCAAGACTCTAGGTGTGTTTGATCCCGGACTTTGATGGTGCAATCTTTTCCGGCGAGTGGAAGGAGGCACTATGGGCCAGGTTCTTCACGGCGGCGCCACGACGACAGAGGCGATCCATCGAGCGATACGGCATAGTGAAGCGAGCCTGAAGGCTCTGGCCAAGCACTACGGCATCAATCAGAAGACCGTCGCCAAGTGGAAGAAGCGCGCCTTCGTTGCCGATCTGCCGACTGGGCCGAGGGAAGCAAGATCGACGGTTCTTTCGGTTGAGGAAGAGGCGATCATCGTCGCCTTCAGACGGCACACGCCGCTGCCGCCGGATGACTGTCTCTACGCGCTCCAACCGACGATCCCGCACCTGACACGCTCGTCGCTGTACCGTTTCTTGCAGCGTCACGGTATCGGCCGCCTGCCGGACGCCAGCGGCGGCAAGCCTGAGAAGAAGAAGTTCAAGAGCTATCCGATCGGCTTCTTCCACATCGACCTTGCCGAAGTGCGGACCGAGGAAGGCAAGCTGTATCTGTACGTTGCGATCGACCGCACATCGAAGTTCGCCTTCGTGCAGTTGGTCGAGAAGGCCAATACAGTGACCGCCCGCGCCTTCCTGGACGCCCTCGTGGCCGCCGTTCCCTACAAGATTGAGATCGTGCTGACCGACAACGGCATTCAGTTCGCCGATCTGGCGAAAAACAGATCAGGCCCGACCGCCATGTGGCGTGGCCATCCCTTCGATCGCGCCTGTCGGCAGCATGGGATCGAGCATCGCCTCACCAAGCCCAACCATCCATGGACCAACGGTCAGGTCGAGCGCATGAACCGGACCATCAAGGAAGCGACCGTCCAACGCTACCACTACGACAACCATGATCAGCTGCGGCAGCATCTCGATGACTTCGTCGCCGCTTACAACTTCGGACGGCGCCTCAAGACGCTCATGGGCCTCACGCCCTACGAGTTCATCTGCAGCCGCTGGACGTCAGAGCCGAAGAGGTTCAGCCTAAATCCAATCCATCAAATGCCGGGACTGAACACCTAGGGGTAGCGGCAGGAGTCGGCGGCCACCTGGGCAAACCCGCGGGCACCGGCGACCACGCTGAAGCGCAGCTCGGCGCTGCCGACGACCACCGAATGGTGCAGCGGCAGCAGGCCGGCGATCCTCTGCGCCTCGCCGCCAACGGCGGTGAAGCGGAGGGTGACCGGCTGCGCGGGGTCGTACCAGGCCTCGGGATTGCCGCCCTCGTCCCTGGCCGAGGTGCCGTCGCCGGCGACGTAGATCAGCCCGTTGGCGAAGCTGACCGAGGAGGCCGGACCCTGGGAAAGGGGTGTCTGCACCAGGAATCGCCGGGTGACGGGCGCCTCGTCGCAGCGGCTTTCATTGCGGGCCAGGGCGACGATGGTGGCCAGCCGTTCCGCGCCGACCTTGGCGGCGAGCCGTTCGCGAACCAGGCGCAAGAGGTCCTTCTCGACGCCCTGCGGGGCCTCCTCTGCGTGCCGGGCCTCCAGCTCTCTGCCGCGCGCGACCGCGGCGGCGAGCCGGGCCTCCGCGGTCGCGCCGTCCCGGGCCAGCGCCTTCGCCCGGGCCTGCTCGGCCACCAGCAACTGCTGCAGACGAGCCACCTCTTCGGCCGCGCGCTGCTCGCCGAGATCAACGGCATAGAAGACGAGCGCGAAGATCGCGATCAGATAAAGGAAGATACGCACCAGCCGCCAGCGCCGCTGGCGGCGCTGGCGCCGGTTGGTGTCGCCCAGTCCATGACTCACCATGCCAGGGCGCAAGCCGCGACTTCTGGCGCCGTCATGCCAGGTTCTGACCCGTGGCGGGCAGTCGGCAGCCCGGTGGACCTCTCATGGTTCAAGACTAGCAGATTTGGTCCCGACCGACACCCGGCGCCGCAGCCCGCGCGCGGCACGCGTTGCTCCGGGCGGGCGGCACGGGGCATAATGCCGCAACCGCCCGCGCCCGTCGCTCCACTCTCGCCAAAAAGGGATCTCGCCATGCGCATCGGCCAGGTGCTCCTGGGCCTGATCGCCCTCGGCGCCAGTGCGCTCTTCGGCCTCTCCCATGCCGATGTCCGCGAACGCTTCCGGATCGGTACCGGCGCCACCGGCGGCACTTACTATCCGATCGGCGGGATGATTGCCAACGCCATCAGCAATCCGTCTGGCGAAGCGCGCTGCCCGAAGACCGACGTGATCTGTGGCGTCAAGGGCCTGACCGCCGTGGCCGTGACCTCGGCGGGCTCGGTCGAGAACGTGCGCGCGGTGAACGACGCCCTGATCGAGTCCGCCTTCGCCCAAGCCGACATCACCTATTGGGCGTTCAGGGGCACCGGCATCTTCGATGGGCAACCGCCGCTGGCCAATCTGCGCGCGGTGGCCAATCTGTTCCCGGAGAGCATGCATCTGGTGGTGCGCCGGGACGCACGCGTTCGATCGGTTGTCGATTTGCGCGGGCGGCGCGTCTCCCTCGACCAGCCGGGCTCGGGAACCCTGGTGAACGCGCGCGTGGTGCTGACCGCCTTCGGCCTGAAGGAGTCCGACGTCAAGGCCGAGTACATCGCGGCGGCAGTCGCCGCCGACAAGCTCGTCCGGAACGAGCTCGACGCCTTCTTCCTGGTGGCCGGCGCGCCGGTCCGCACGGTCGCGGATTTGGCCGCCAACACCGGGCTGATCGAGCTCGTGCCGATCATCGGCGCCCCGGCCGAAGCCGTGATCGCGAAGCAGCCCTTCTTCCGGGCGACCACGATCCCGGCGGACACCTACGACGGAATCGAGACGGTCGCTTCCATCGGCGTCGGCGCGCAGTGGATCGTCGGCGCCCAGGTGGACGCCGACCTCATCTACGAAATCACGGCGGCGCTCTGGAATCCTCTGTCGCTGAGCGCCCCGGCGTCAATTCACAAGCGGGCCGGATTCCTGTCCCCCGAGAGGGCGCTCATCGGCATCGCCATACCGTTGCATCCCGGCGCCGAGCGGTTCTACCGCGAGCAGGGCCTGCTCAAGTGATCCGGTCCGTCCTGCAGGAGGTCATGCATGTGCCGCTGGCTCGCCTATTCTGGCGCTCCCGTCTATCTGGACACGCTGCTGTTTCGCCCGTCGAACTCGCTGATCCGACAGAGCCTGGCGGCCAAGCGCAGCATCGTGCCGACCAACGGCGATGGTTTCGGGGTGGGCTGGTACGGCACCCGGATCCAGCCGGGGCTGTTCCGCGACGTACTCCCCGCCTGGAACGACGACAATCTGCGCAACCTGGCGCAGCAGATCCAGGCCGGGCTGTTCTTCGCCCATGTGCGCGCCTCGACCGGAACCGCTACCACGCGGCACAACTGCCATCCCTTCCGCCATGGTCGCTGGTTGTTCATGCACAACGGGGTGATCGGCGAGTACGAGCGCATCCGCCGCGATCTCGACTACCTGATCGCGCCCGAGCTCTACAGCCAGCGCGCCGGTACCACGGACACCGAGGCGATGTTCCTGCTGGCGCTCACCTTCGGTCTCGACCACCAGCCGGCCGCGGCGCTGCGGCAAATGGTCGAGACCGTCCGTGACCTGATGCAGCGGAACGGGGCCGAACGCCCGCTCCGCCTCTCGGTCGCGACTACCGACGGCGAGACGCTCTATGGCGTCCGCTACTCGTCCGACACCCAGTCGCCGACGCTTTACTACACGATCGGTGGCGCGGGTCATCCCGACGACCCCGACGGCTACGCCATCGCCCCGGGCGCGGTGCTGGTGCTCTCGGAGCCCCTCGACGACGTCACCGAACGCTGGATCGAGGTGCCGGAAGGGCAGCTCCTGACGGTGCGCGAGGGCCATGTCGCGCTGGCGGACTTTGTCGTCTAACCCGGTGCTGCTATAGATCGCAGGCCGCCGGGGGAGCGCTGGGAGAAGGCCGTGCTGTCGTTCCTGCTCGAGAGCCGCCAAGCCGACAGCGTGCCCGTCCGCTCGATGCGTCCGGGGGATTTCACGACCTGGAGCCAGGGCGAGGGCCGGGCGGCGGCCTGGGCGCGGCGACTCGGCTTCGAGGCGGATGCCGGCAAGACCTGCCTGGTGCCCGGACTCGACGGCGACCTGGCAGAGGTGCTGCTCGGCCTCGGCACGAACCCGGACCTCTGGACCTTCGCCGGTCTGTCGCGGTCCTTGCCGGCGGGCAGCTATTTCTTCGCTCCCGAACCCGCGGCGCCGCTGGCCGAGCAGGCGGCGATCGGCTGGGCGATCGGCGCTTACGCCTTCGGCCGCTACAAGGAGATCGCGGGCGGTGTCGCCCAGTTGGTGCTGCCGCCGGCGGTTCGGCGCGGCCGGGTGGAGACCATCGCGGAAGGGATCGCCCTCGCCCGCGACCTGATCAACACGCCGGCGTCCGACATGGGGCCGGCGGAACTGACCGAGGTGGCTGGGGCCGTCGCCGCCCGGCACGGGGCGCAGTTGCGCTCCCTGGTCGGCGAGGCGCTGCTGGAAGCGAACTACCCCGCCATCCACGCGGTCGGCCGCGCGAGCACCCGGGCGCCCCGCCTGATCGACTTGCGCTGGGGTGACGAGGCGGCGCCACGGGTGACGCTGGTCGGCAAGGGGGTCTGCTTCGACACCGGCGGCCTCGACCTCAAGCCGTCGTCCGGCATGCTGCTGATGAAGAAGGACATGGGCGGCGCCGCCTATGTGATCGCCCTCGCCGACATGATCATGCGGCGCGAGCTCAAGCTGCGTCTGCGCGTGCTGGTGCCGGCGGTCGAGAACGCGGTCGCCGGCAACGCGCTCCGCCCGCTCGACGTGATCCGCACGCGCAAGGGGCTGACGGTGGAGATCGGCAACACCGACGCCGAGGGACGGGTGATTCTCTGCGACGCCCTGGCCGAGGCGGCGAGCGAGAAGCCCGAACTGCTGATCGACTTCGCCACCCTCACGGGCGCTGCCCGGGTGGCGCTCGGCCCCGACTTGCCGGCCCTCTTCACCGACGACGACGCCCTCGCCGCCGACTTGGCGCGCCACGGGTTGGCGCTCGCCGATCCGGTCTGGCGCATGCCGCTCTTCCGCCCGTACCGGGAGCTGCTGAAGAGCGAGGTGGCCGATCTCAATAACGTCTCCGAAGGAAGCCATGCCGGGGCGATCACGGCCGCGCTTTATCTCTCCGAGTTCGTCGCTGGGGCGGGAGCCTGGGCACACTTCGATATCATGGCGTGGAATCCGAAGGCGCGGCCCGGGCGGCCCAAGGGCGGCGAGGCCATGGGCCTGCGCGCCGTGTTCGCCCTGCTTGCGGAGCGCTACGGCGGCTGAAGCCGCGCGTTAGGGCATCAGGGGCAGTAGCAAATCCTTCCGGGGCGAACTATGCTACGTCTCGACGCCGGGCTGTTTGGCGGCGTGAAACGTCGCCGTCGTTGGTCATCGGTCGGGACGTGTTGCGGGATTTGCAATACGGCGCTGCTGGCGGCCGGTGAACGGACGGCAAAGGGGAGGAAAGATCATGGAAATTCGGACATATGCGCGCGCCCACTGGGTCGCCCTTCTGGGCACGGTGGCGTTCTTGGCCATGGGGCAGCAGCCCGCGTTTGCCCAGGGCGCCGGACCAGAGACGAAGGCGGTCGTCGTCGCGAGCACGGTCGATCCACAGAACGGCGGTCCGTGGATCATCGCCCGGGAAAAGGGTCTCTTTGCTGCCGAAGGTCTCTCCGAAGGCCAGATCCAACTGTTCCCGTCGGGGCCCGCGGCTTTTCCGGCATTCGCGTCGGGTGCCCTGCAGGGAATGACGTCTTCCGAACAGGCGATGCTCACCCTGGCGGCCGGCGGCGTTGCGCTCAAGCTGGTCGCCGTCTTCTCCGATCTCACCGGCGTCCATGGCATGGTCGGCAGCGCCGACATCAAGTCGGCGAAGGATCTGGAAGGGAGATCCGTCGGGTTGCAGAAGGGCAGTTCCGCGGAATGGTATACGCGCAACCTGTGCAAGGTCTTCGGTTGCGACATCACCAAGGTCAAGATCCTGAACATGCCGCCGCCGGAGGCCGTCACGGCGCTCGCCACCGGCAGCATCGACGCCTTCGCCGCGTGGCAGCCGTTCCTGAACCGGGCGCTGGAAGCCGGCAAGGACAAGGGCACGCACTGGGTGCACTACTCGAACGTCTCGTATCTCGCCGGGGCCGAGGGCCCGAGGAAGATCCACAACTCGTATGGAGTCCTGTACTTCGCGCCGGCGTTCCTGGAGAAGAATCCACGCACCGTCGAAGCCGTGCTGCGCGCCCTCGACAAGTCGATCAACTTGATCAAGACCAACAAGGCCGAAGCGGTGAAGATTCTCGCGGCTGAGCTGAAGCAGAGTGAACCCGACATGGATAAGCTGGTCAGCTCGATCAAGTATGAATTGGCACTCAGCAACGACCTGGTGAAGGACATTCAGGGGGCCGCCGACATTCTGCTGGGGGAGAAGCTGATCAAGGAGCCCATGGACGTCGCCAAGACAGTGATCGCCGAGGCGCCGCTCAAGAACGTCAAGCCCGCGGCGGTGACCTTCACGCGTTAGCTTTAAGAAGTGCCGGAACCGCCGTCTTGGCGGTCTCGGCTGCGCGCGGGTCTGGGCCGGACCGTAGCGAATCGTTCCCGGGCGCACTATGCTGCCGAAGGGACGGCAAAGGGGAGGAAAGTCCATGGATATTCGGAGCATTGCGCCCGCCCGCTGGGCCGCATTTCTGGGCACGGTGGCGTTCTTGGCCGTGGCTCCACAGGTTGCGTTCGCCCAATCCGCCGCCGGGCCCGAGGCCAAGGCGGTCGCGGTCGCGACCACGGCCGATCCGCAGGTTGGTGGCCCGTGGGTGATTGCCCGCGAGAAGGGCCTGCTGGCAGCCGAAGGACTCTCCGAGGGCCAGATTCAGATCTTTCCGTCGGGGCCCGCGGCGTTCCCGGTGTTCGCGTCGGGTGGCGTGCAGGGAATGACCTCTTCCGAGCAGGCGATGCTCACCCAGGCGGCCGGCGGCGTGCCGCTGAAATTGGTTGGCGTCTATTCCGACCTGACCGGCGTCCACGGCATGGTCGGCAGCGCCGCGATCAAGTCAGCGAAGGATCTGGAAGGGAGATCCGTCGGGTTGCAGAAGGGAAGCACGGCGGAATGGTACACGCGCAACCTCTGCAAGACCTTCGGGTGCGACATTACCAAGGTCAAAATCCTGAACATGCCACCGCCAGAGGCCGTCACGGCGCTCGCCACCGGCAACATCGACGCGTTCGCCGCCTGGCAGCCGTTCCTGAACCGGGCGCTGGAAGCCGGCAAGGACAAGGGCGCCCACTGGGTGCACTACTCGAACGTCTCATACCTGGCCGGGGCCGAGGGGCCGAGGAAGATCCACAACGCGTATGGAGTCCTGTACTTCAATCCGGCGTTCCTGGAGAAGAACCCACGCACCGTCGAGGCGGTGCTGCGCGCCCTCGACAAGGCGATCAATTTCATCAGGACCAACAAGACCGAGGCGGTCAAGATCCTCGGGGCTGAGTTCAAACAGAGCGACGCCGACATGGATAAGCTGGTCAGCTCGATCAAGTATGAATTGGCGATCAGCAACGACCTGGTGAAGGACGTTCAGGGGGCTGTCGACCTGCTGCTGGGGGAGAAGCTGATCAAGGAGCCGATTGACGTCGCCAAGGCGGTGATCGCCGAAGCGCCGCTCAAGAACATCAAGCCCGCGGCGATGACCTTCACGCGCTGACCCTGGCGAGGATCGGGTACGCCGGGCGCGCCTCGGGACCGCCGTCATGGTCGGCTCAGCCGCGCTCGGCGTCCCTCTTGCCGTGGACCCAAGGTCCGGCGGCAGGCGAGCGGCGATCAATTCGCAATCACATAAGCATTGTGGTAGCCGGCGAGCATTCCTGACCACGGAAATCGGCATCGCGCGGCCGGCGCGCCGAGATCACTGGTGATGACTGTGCCTGCTCGAGGAAACAGCGCGGCGACCGCGCAGCCGAAACTCTCCATCACCCACGTTACCAAGCGATTCATCTCGCCGAACGCGGATCAGGAGATCGTGGCCCTCCAGGACGTCTCGTTGCAGGCGCCCAGCCGGACGTTCATCTGCCTGCTCGGGGTCAGCGGCTGCGGCAAGACCACGCTGCTCAACCTGGTCGCCGGCTTCCTCGATCCGACCGAGGGCGAAGTCCGGGTCGATGGCCAGTTGGTGACCGGCGCCCATGCCGATCGCGGCGTGGTGTTCCAGGACTACGCGTTGTTCCCCTGGTTGACCGTGCGGCTGAACGTGCAGTTCGGGCCGCGGGTCCAGGGACGATCGCAGGCCGAACAGCGGGCGCTCGCCGACAAGTATCTCGCCATGGTCGGCCTGAGCGAGTTCGAAAATCGCTATCCCCACGAGCTGTCGGGGGGCATGAAGCAGCGCGTGGCGATCGCCCGGGCGCTCGCGAACCACCCGAGCATCCTGCTCCTCGATGAGCCGTTCGGTGCCCTCGACGCCATGACCCGCGAGACCATGCAGGACGAATTGCTGGTCTTGACGACCAAGGAACCCAAGCTGGTGGTGTTCGTGACTCACAGCGTGCTGGAGGCCGTGTTCCTGGCCGACCGGATCGTGGTGATGTCGGCCCGGCCAGGGCGCATCATGGCGGACATCACGATATCCTTGCCCCATCCGCGCGACCGGACCTCGGCCGAGGTCACGGAGTACGTGCGCGAGATCCGCCAGCTGATCGCCCCGCAGCTCAAGGAGGAGCCGCGACGGTGAGCGACGGTGCTGGTATAGTATAAGCGCGCCGTCCGCCGGCGGCGGACGACATCCGACCCTAACGCGGGAACCCATGGCCCAAGCTGACGTCAGCATCGGAACCACCAGCAGGCGAGCCGGCCCGCGCCGCAGGCGCAGCTATGTGGAGCTGACGGTGCTCTCCCTGGTCGCGGGTATCGGCCTGTGGTGGGCGGCGGTGGCGAGTGGCATGGCGAACCCGGTGCTGATGCCGCCGCCCGGCAAGGTGCTCAAGGCGATCATCGAGCTCACATCCGACGGGACCCTCGCGATTCACATCGGCGTCAGCATGTCCCGCGGTCTCGGCGGCTTCGTGCTCGGCACTGTGATCGGGGTGCCGCTCGGCATCCTGATCGGCCGCTCGGCGCGTGCCCACGCCATCATCGATCCGTGGATTCAGCTCATGCGCCCGGTGCCGCCGATCGCGGTCCTGCCCTTGGTGGTCTTGTGGTTCGGCATCGGCGAGACTTCCAAGCTGGTGGTCGTCTTTTACGGCGCCCTGTTCCCGATCCTGGTCAACACCGTGCACGGGGTGCGCTCGGTCGAGAACTCACTGATCCGGGCCGCGCGCGCCCTCGGTGCCTCGGAGCGGCAGATCTTCCGTCTGGTGGTCCTGCCGGCGGCGGTGCCGAGCGTGGTGACCGGGCTCCGGCTCGGCGCGGGCATGGCGATCTTCGTGCTGGTGGCGGCCGAGCTGCTCGGGTCGACCGCCGGGCTCGGCTGGCTGATCATGGACGCGCGCGAGCACTTCTTCACCGACCAGATCATGGTCGGCGTGATCGCGCTCGGGGTCGTGGGTTACACCATCAACCGCGGGCTGCTGTTGCTGGAGCACCGACTGGTGCGGTGGCGCCCGGCACAGGAATAGCGCCGACCGCTCAATAGCCGCGGGCGCGCTCGACCAGATTGAACAGGGGCGAGCCGCTGCGTACCCGGCGCACGGCATCCACCACCTGGTGCACGCAGGCCTCGGCATCGGTGATGGCGGCGATGTGGGGCGTCACCACCACGTTGGGAAGGCTCCAGAAGCGGCTGGTCTCCGGCAGCGGCTCCGCGTGGAAGACGTCGAGGGCCGCCCCCGCAAGATGCCCGGAGTCGAGCAGCGCGAGCAGGTCCTCCTCCACCACCAGCGCACCGCGGGCGATGTTGACGAAATAGGCGCCCCTTGGCAGCGCTCCCAGGGTGCGTGCGTTCAGCAGATCGCGGGTCTCCGCCGTCAACGGCAGCACGCAGACCAGCACCCGGCAGCCGGCGAGGAAGGGCAGCAGTTCCTCGCTGCCGGCGAAACACTGGATTCCGGACAGGCTGCGCCGCGTGCGGCTCCAGCCGCGGACCGGAAAGCCGAGGTGCAGGAACTTGGCGGCTACGTCGCCGCCGATGGCGCCCAGGCCCAGCACGCCGACGGTGAGATCGCGCGTGCGCGTCATGGGCAGCGCCTCCCAGCGCCGCTCCGCCTGCAGCCGGGCGTATTCGAACGCCTGGCGGTGGAAGCGCAGCACGGCGAGGAGGGCAGATTCCGCCATGGGCTCGGCGAGCGTCGGGTCCACCAGCCGCACGATCGGCACCTCTGGCGGCAGGGCGGGATCACCCAGCAAATGATCCACCCCCGCACCCATGGAGATGATCACCTTCAGATTAGGCAGGCGCTTGAGCTCTCCCGGCGGCGGGTTCCAGACCAGGGCAGAGTCGATCGCCGCGACCGGTCCGGTGTCGGGCCAGACGCGGAAGGCGAGGTCGGGGGCGGCCCGGGCCAGCGCCTCTGACCAGTTGCGCCCTCCGCCGCGGCGCAGGATCAGGAGCGTCATGGCTCAGTGCGCCACCGCGTCGCCCTCGGCCACCTCGAGATCGAAGGCGGCGGAGATCAGCGCGCGGGTGTAGGCGGTCTGTGGCGCGCGGAAGATCTGCGCGGCGGGTCCGGCCTCGACCACGCGGCCCTGGCGCATGACGATGACCGTATTGGCCAGGGCGCGCACCACGCGCAGGTCGTGGCTGATGAACATGTAGGCGAGGTTATGGCGCAGTTGCAGGCTGCGCAATAGCTCCACGATCTGCGCCTGTACCGACATGTCGAGGGCGGAGGTCGGCTCGTCCAGCACCATCACACGCGGCTTGAGGACGAGCGCCCGGGCGATGGCGATCCGCTGACGCTGTCCCCCTGAGAATTCGTGCGGGTAGCGGTCCTGCGTCTCGGGGTCGAGGCCGACCTCGACCAGGGCCTGGCTGATGCGCGCGCGCCGCCGGTCGTAGTCGGGCGCGAGGCCGTGCACCTGCAACCCCTCGCCGACGATCTCGCCGACCGACATGCGCGGGCTGAGGGAGGAGAACGGGTCCTGGAACACGATCTGCATCTCGCGCCGGAGGGGGCGGAGCCGGCGGAAGCTCAAGCCCTGGATGTCGGCGCCCTGGAAGCGGATGCGCCCTTCGCTGCGCTCGAGACGGAGAAGCGCGTAGGCCAAGGTCGACTTGCCGGAGCCCGATTCGCCGACCACGCCGAGCGTCTCCCCGGCGCGCAAGGTCACGTCCACACCATCCACCGCGCGCACCTGGCCGATGGTGCGGCGGAAGACGCCGGCCTTGATCGGGAAATGCACCTTCAACCCCTCGGCCGCCATCATCGCCTCGCCCGGTGTCTCGGGCGCGGGCGGGCTGACCCGGGGCTCGGCCGCCAGCAGATGCCGGGTATAGGGATGCTCGGGTCTAGCGAAGAGGTTCGCGACCGACCCTTGCTCGACGATCTCGCCCTTGGTCATCACGCACACCCGATCGGCCATCTTGCGCACGATGCCGAGGTCGTGGGTGATCAGCAGCAGCGCCATCCCGAACCGCTGCCGGAGATCGCGCAGGAGCGCCAGAATCTGGGCCTGGATGGTCACGTCGAGGGCAGTGGTGGGCTCATCGGCGATCAGAAGGGCCGGCTCGTTGGCCAGCGCCATGGCGATCATCACCCGCTGGCGCTGCCCGCCGGAAAGCTGATGCGGGTAGGCGTCGAGCCGGGATGCCGCATCCTGGAGGCCGACCAGGTGCAACAATTCCAGCGTGCGCTCCCGCGCCGCGCGGCGCGTGACCGGGCGGTGCAGATGGATCACCTCGGTGATCTGCTGCTCGAGCGTGTGCAGCGGGTTGAGCGAGGTCATCGGCTCCTGGAACACCATGGCGACGCGGTCGCCGCGCACGCGGGCCAGGACGTCAGGCAGGGCGCCGATCATTTCCTGGCCGTCGACGCGGATGCTCCCCGTCGGGTGGCGCGCCTGCGGGTAGGGCAGGAGCTGTAGCACCGAGAGCGCCGTCACCGTCTTGCCCGAACCCGATTCGCCGACCAGTGCCACCGTCTCGCCGCGGTCGATCGCGAACGACACCCCGCGCACCGCGGGCAGCATGCGCCCCTGCACGCGGAAGTCGACGCCGAGATCCCGGACCTCCAGCAGGCTCATGCCAGGGTCTTCCTCGGATCGAAGGCGTCCCGCACGCCCTCGCCGATGAACACCAGCAAGGTCAGCATTACGGCGAGCGAAAAGAATCCGGAAAATCCAAGCCAGGGAGCCTGCAGGTTGTTCTTGCCCTGGGCCAGGAGCTCGCCGAGGGAGGGCGAGCCGGGTGGCAGGCCGAAGCCGAGGAAGTCGAGGGAGGTCAGCGTGGTGATCGAGCCGTTCAGGATGAAGGGCAGGAAAGTCAGGGTGGCGACCATGGCGTTGGGCAGCAGATGGCGGCGCATGATTGTGCCGTCGCCGACGCCGAGCGCGCGCGCCGCCCGCACATAGTCGAAGTTGCGCGCGCGCAGGAACTCGGCTCGGACCACGCCCACCAGCCCCATCCAGCTGAACAGCAGCATCAAGCCGAGCAGCCACCAGAAGTCGGGCGTGATCACGCTGGCCAGGATGATCAGCATGTAGAGCACCGGCAGTCCCGACCAGATCTCGATGAAGCGCTGGAACAGCAGGTCCACCAGGCCGCCGAAATATCCCTGCACGGCGCCGGCGGCGATGCCCACGATCGAACTCAGGATGGTCAGGACCAGGCCGAACAGCACCGAGATGCGGAATCCGTAGATCAGACGCGCCACCACGTCGCGTCCCTGGTCGTCGGTGCCCAGCCAGTTGGCGACGCTCGGCGCCGAGGGGGCGGGAGTGGGCAGATCCTTGATGATGGTGTCGTAGCGGTACGGGATCGGCGGCCACAGGATCCAACCCTTGGCCGCGATCAACTCTTGCACAAAGGGGTCGTGGTAGGCGGTCTCGGTCTCGAAATCGCCGCCGAAGGCGGTCTCGGGATAGCTGACCAGTACCGGGACGTAGAGGCGGCCGTCGAAGCGAATCAGGAGCGGCCGGTCGTTGGCCAGGAACTCGGCCCCGAGCGTGAGTATGAACAGCGCCAGGAACGCCCACAGCGACCAGAATGCTCGCTGGTTGCGGCGGAAGTTGTAGAGCCGGCGGCGGCCGAGCGGCGTCAGGCGGAGCGCGCGTGGCATGGTCAGGCGGCGCGCCGTTCGAAATCGATGCGCGGGTCGATCAGGACGTACATCAGATCGCCGAGCAGGTTCATCAGCAGGCCGAGCAGGGTGAAGAAATAAAGCGAAGCCAGCATGATCGGGTAGTCACGGTTGATCGCCGCCTCGAAGCCGAGCAGCCCGAGCCCGTCGAGGGAGAAAATGATCTCGGTGATGAGCGCGCCGGTAAAGAGGACGCCGACGAAGGCGCCGGGGAAGCCGGCGATCACGATCAGCATGGCGTTGCGAAAGACGTGGCCGTAGAGCACGCGGCGCTCGTCCAGGCCCTTGGCCCTGGCGGTCATCACGTACTGCTTGTTGATCTCCTCCAGGAACGAGTTCTTGGTGAGGAGGGTGAGCCCGGCGAAGCCGCCGATCACCAGCGCGAAGATCGGCAATGCCATGTGCCAGAAGTAATCGGCGATGCGCGCGCCCCAGGCGAGCTCGGCCCAATTCTCCGAGACCAGGCCGCGTAGCGGAAAGACGCTCCAGAAGCTGCCCCCCGCGAACAGCACGATCAGGAGGATCGCGAACAGGAATCCCGGAATCGCGTTGCCGATGATCACGACTGCGCTGGTCGCCGCGTCGAACCTGCTGCCGTCGCGCACCGCCTTGGCGATGCCGAGGGGAATCGAGATCAAGTAGACGAGGAGCGTGGTCCAGAGGCCGAGCGAGATCGAGACCGGCATCTTCTGCAGCACCAGCGTGATCACGCTCTGGTCGCGGTAGAAGCTCTGGCCGAAGTCGAAGCGCAGATAGCGCACCATCATGGTGAAGAAGCGCTCGTGCACGGGCTTGTCCAGCTCGAACATGCGCTCGAGCTCCTTGATGAATTCGGGGTCCAGGCCGCGGGCGCCGCGATAGGTGCTTTGCTGCTCGCCGCCACCGCGGGGCTGCTGCTGACGCAGTTCGCCGCCGGCCGATCCGGCAATGCGCTCGGTCGCGCCGACCGCGGTTCCCTGGAGTTCGGCGATCATGCGCTCGACGGGCCCGCCGGGGACGACCTGGATGACGGCGAAGTTCACCAGCATGATCCCGATCAGCGTCGGGATCATCAGCAGCAGCCGGCGGATGACGTAGGCGAGCATGACCGCAGCCGCCTACCGGGCCGTGCCCTCGCCGCGCGCGAGGGCCTGATCGCGGGCCGCGTCCACCCACCAGCCGTCGAAGCCAAGGCTGTATTTCGGCACGCGCGCGGGGCGGCCGAAGCGGTTCCAGTAGATCAGGCGGAAGGTGCGGATGTGGAACTGCGGGATCAAGTAATGGCCCCACAGCAGCACCCGGTCGAGCGCGCGGGTGGCGGTGATGAGTTCGGGGCGGGTCGGCGCCGCGATCACCTTGGCGACCAGGGCGTCCACCACCGGGTCTCCGATGCCGATGGTGTTGCGGCTGCCCTCGACGTCGGCCACCTCGGACGACCAGAAGTCGTGCTGCTCGTTGCCGGGGGAAAGCGACTGGCCGAAGGTCTCGACCACGACGTCGAAATCGAAGGTGTCGGAGCGCCGCTGGAACTGGGCGGTATCGACCACGCGGATGCTGGCCTCGATGCCCAGGCGCCCCAGGTTCTGCTTGACCGGCGCAATGATGCGCTCGAACGCCTGCTCGGCGATCAGGAACTCGATCGCCATGGGCTCGCCCTTGGGTCCGGCGAGCTTGCCGTCCTTCACCTTCCAGCCCGCCTCCTCCAGGAGGCGCCGCGCCTCGCGTAGCTGCTCGCGGTTGTTGCCGCTGCCGTCCGTCGCGGGCGGGACGTACTCGCGCACGAAGACCTCCTCGGGGAGCTGCTTGCGGAAGGGTTCGAGCAACACCAGCTCCTCCTTTGACGGCAGTCCCGAGGAAGCGAGTTCCGAGTTGGAGAAGAAGCTCCGCGTGCGGGTGTACTGGCCGAAGAACAGGTTCTTGTTGGTCCACTCGAAGTCGAAGGCATAGCCGAGGGCCTGGCGCACGCGCCGGTCCTGGAACTTGTCGCGGCGCAGGTTGAAGGCGAAGGCCTGCATGCCGGTCGGCAGTTCGTGGCCGATCTCCTCCTTGACCATGCGGCCGTCCTTGACCTGGGCGATGTCGTAGGCGGTGGCCCAGGTCTTGGCCTGGTTCTCCTGGCGGAAGTCGAACTGGCGCGCTTTCAACGCCTCGATCGCGACGTTGGAGTCGCGGTAGTACTCGTAGCGCATCTCCCCGAAGTTGTGCCGCCCCACATTCACCGGCAGATCGCGGCCCCAATAGTCGGGCACGCGCGCGAACGCGATCGACCGACCGGCATCGACGGTGGCGACGCGGTAGGGGCCGGAGGCGAGGATCGGCTCCAGGGTCGTCTGCTCGAATTCGCGCCCCTGGAAATACTTGCGCGGCAGGATCGGCAGGCCGTTGCCGATGATGAGCGGCAGCTCGCGGTTGACGCCGGGGGCGAAGGTGAAGCGGACCGTGCGGGTGCCGGTCTTTTCCACCTTGGTCACGTCCTTGTAGTAAGCGCGGTAGAACGGGTGGCCCTTGGTCTTCAAGGTCTCGAGGGAGAAGATCACGTCCTCCGGCTCGATCGGTGACCCGTCGTGCCAGCGCGCGATGGCGCGCAGGTGGAACGCGACCCAGGCGCGATCGGGCGGCATCTCCGCGCTCTCCGCGATCAGGCCGTACATGGAAAAGGCCTCGTCGGACGAGGGTTCCATCAAGGTCTCGAAGGTGAGGCCGATGCCGGCCGCCGCCGTACCCTTGAGGATGTAGGGGTTGAGGGTGTCGAAGGTGCCGACGGCGGCGAGCCGCACGCTGCCACCCTTGGGCGCCCCCGGCTCGACATAGTCGAAATGCTTGAAGGTCGGCGGATACTTGAGGTCGCCGTGCATGGCGAGCCCGTGTTGCGGCTCCGCGCTCGCGCGCGCGGCCGGCGTGGCGGCGAGAAGCAGGGCGGCGGCGAGGGTGGCCAGCAGGCGCATCAGCACTCTCCGGGGCGCAGGGACCGTGACCACACCGACCATGACCCGGATTCGGCTGTCCGCAAAGCCGGTGCCGCCTCAACCATCGGCGAGCAGGCGCAGCACCTCGCCGTGCAGGTGCGAATCCCCGGCAGCCACCACCCGCCCGTCGGAGTCGGGCGTCAGCGGCTGGCCCTGCCAGTCGGTGATGACGCCGCCCGCCGCTTCCACCACGGGGACGAGGGCACACCAGTCGTAGGCGCTGAGCCCGGCCTCGATCGCCAGGTCGGCGAAGCCGCTGGCGACTAGGCCAAAGGCGTAGCAGTCGCAGCCCCAGACCGGATAGCGCACCCGCGAGCGCACCCGCTCGAACGCCGGCAGATTGGCGCCGAACATCTCCGGCGAGGTGGCGAAGAGCGTCGCTTGCGCCAGTGCCGGACAGAGCCGGGTCCGTACCGGCTGGCCGTTCAGCGTGGTGGCGTGGCCGGCGCCGCCGGCCCAGCGCTCGCGCAGGTGCGGCTGCTCGATCACGCCATAGACCGGGCGGTTGCGCCAGACCAGGCCGACCAGGACGCCGAAGGTCGGCTTGCCGGCGAGAAACGCCTTGGTGCCGTCGATCGGGTCCAGCACCCAGACGAAGTCGGCGCCCTCGCGCACCCGCCCGAACTCCTCGCCCCAGATGCCGTGGTCGGGGAAGCGCGCCTCGATCAGGGCCCGCATGGCGCGCTCCGCCTCGCGGTCGGCGATCGAGACCGGGGACGCGTCGGCCTTGGTATCGACCGTGACGGGGGTGCGGAAATAGCGGCGGGCGATGGCGGCGGCGGCCTCGGCCAGCTCATCGGCCAGGGCGATCATCGCCGCGGTGACGGGGGCGGTCATGGCGCGCTACCATGCCGCCATTCGGCGGGCCTGGAAAGGGCGGTGCATGGGCGGACCGAAACTCCTGGTGATGGACGGCTATCCGCGCGCGACACGGGAGGGTCTGGTTGCGGCCGGCGTGAGCATCGCCGGCGAGCTTTACGCCAGGACCCTGCGCCGTTTCGTGCCCACCGCCACCATCGACATCCATTATGCAGCCGATGCCGACAGCACCCTGCCGGCCGGGGTGACGCTCGGCGACTATGACGGGATCGCCTGGACCGGCTCGACCTTGAGCGTCTGCGACGCAGGCACGCCCGAGGTCGATCGCCAGATCGAACTCGCGCGCGCCGTGTTCGATTGCGGGGTGCCGAGCTTCGGCAGTTGCTGGGCGGTGCAGGTGAACGCGGCGGCCGCCGGTGGCGTGGTCGCCCGCAACCCGTTGGGGCGCGAGGTCGGGCTGGCGCGCAAGGTGGTGCTCACCATAGCGGGGCGCGCGCATCCGCTCTACCAGGGCAAGCCCGGGGTGTTCGACAGCTTCGCCAGCCACGAGGACGAGATCACCCATCTGCCGCACGGGGCGTCGGTGCTCGCCGGCAACGCCCTTTCGCGCATCCAGGCGGTCGAGATTCGCTTTGGGGCGGGCTGTTTCTGGGGCGTGCAATACCACCCCGAGTTCGACCTGCGCGAGATCGCCCGCCTGATGTTCTTCCGCCTCGACCGGCTGGTGGGCCAGGGCTTCTTCGCCGACCGCGGGGCGGGGATGCGCGTGATCGCCGATTTCGAGGCCCTGCACCAGGACCCGAGCCGAAGCGACCTGGCGTGGCGCTACGGCCTCGACGCCGACGTGCTCGATGCCGATGAGCGCCTCTGCGAAGTCGGCAACTGGGTGCGCGAGCAGGTGCTGAGAGGGGCGCGTTAGCGGGAAGTTAACGGCCCGCTGGTTAGGATCGCCCCCCCTTGTGAGGCCCACTGCGGACGAGGCATGCCCATCAACCTGTGGCCGACCGCCCAGACGCTCCACGTCATCGCCAAAGCGCAGGCGAGCGAGACCGCGCGGGCGACACCCGGGCCCAAACCGGCGGCGGCGGAGCAGGCCCCCAACCGGGCCGCCGCGTTCCTGCAGGCGCGCCAGGCCGACCAGCAGGCGCGGACAGCGCTGCAGCGGCGTTTCCAGGATGAGACCCTTCCCCCCCACGCCGACCTGCAGCACCTGCGCCCGGGCTCGATCGTCGACGTGACTGCCTGAGCGGCCCCGCCGGCTTTACCCGGCCCCGCCGCCATTCCATACTTTCCCCCATGGCCAGCTACCCGAACAGCGGCGGCCCGATCGTTACCCGCGTGCCTGTCGGCGACAACCGCGAGCGCCTGGTCTGCGACGCCTGCGGCTATGTCGAGTACGACAACCCGAAGATCGTGGTCGGCGCGGTGGTGCGGCGCGGCGACCGGGTGCTGCTCTGCCGGCGCGCGATCAACCCGCGCAAGGGCTTCTGGACCCTGCCCGCGGGCTTCCTGGAATTGCACGAATCGACCGAGGCCGGCGCCCGGCGCGAGGCCTTCGAGGAGGCCTGCGCCGAGATTCGCATCCGCGCCCTGCTCGCCGTCTACAACATTCCCCGCCTCAGCCAGGTGCAGCTGATCTACCAGGCCGACCTGCTCTCGGAGGCGCGGCCGGGGGAGGAATCGCTCGAAGTCGGCCTGTTCACCTGGGACCAGGTGCCGTGGGGCCAGCTCGCCTTCCCCTCGGTACGCTGGGCACTCCACCAGGAGCGCGAGGTGCGGGGCCTCGCCGCCTTCGCCCCGCGCGGCAATCCGCCCGAGGAAGACGGGCGCTACTGACGCCTCACGCTTTGAGGCCGAGGAGGGCGCGGGCGAAGTCGCGCGCGGCGAAGGGGCGCAGATCCTCGATCCCCTCGCCGACGCCGACCGCATGGATTGGCAGCTTGAAGCGCTCGGCCAGCGCCACCACCACCCCGCCGCGGGCGGTGCCATCCAGCTTGGTCAGGATCAGGCCGTTCACCCCGACCATGGACTGGAAGGTCTCCACCTGGCTGTGGGCGTTCTGACCCGTGGTCGCATCCAGGACCAGGACGCAGTTGTGCGGAGCGGTCGCGTCCAGTTTGGCCAGCACCCGCACCATCTTCTGCAGTTCCGCCATCAGGCCCGCCTTGTTCTGCAGGCGCCCGGCGGTGTCGATCAGCAGCACGTCGGCGCCCCGGCTCCGCGCCTGGGCGAGGGCGTCGTAGGCGAGGCCGGAGGCATCCGCCCCTGGCTCACCCGCGATCACCGGCGTGCCAGCGCGCTCGCCCCAGATGCGCAACTGGTCGATGGCGGCGGCGCGGAAGGTGTCGCCGGCCGCGATCAGCACCGACTTGCCGGCGTCCTGGAACTGCTTGGCGAGCTTGCCAATGGTGGTGGTCTTGCCGTTGCCATTGACGCCGACCACCAGGATCACCTGGGGCCGATGGCCGCCGGCCAGGGCGAGCGGCCGGGCCACGGGGGCGAGAACGGCGGCGATCTCCTCGGCCAGGGCCTCGCGCACGTGGTCGGCGGTGGTGCCCTTGTCGAAACGCCGCCGGCGCAGCGACTCGGCAAGGCGGGCGGCGACCTGGACGCCAAGATCGGCGCCGACCAGCAGCTCCTCGATCTGGTCGATGGCCGCCGGATCGAAGGCGCGCTTGGTGACGATCTCGGCGATGCCCTCGGCCAGCCGGGTCGAGGAACGGGTCAGGCCCTCCTTCAGGCGCGTCAGCCAGCCGAGGGCCATCAGCCGCGTGCCATCAAGCGGGGGGCCGGGCGAAAAGCTGGCGGCCGTCGCTGCCGACCACGGTCAGGGTGAGGATGGACCCAGGCTCGCCACCGCCCGGCCAGGCGACGGGGGCATAGTGCTCGCTGCGGCCAAAGCCCGGCCGCTCCACCAACACCCGCTCCTCGGCGCCGTCGCGCGTGGCGAGGAAGCGGCCGAGCCGGTCCGCGCCGTCCGCCCGCAGCCGCGCGGCCCTGGCCTTCACCTCCGCCGGGGCGACCGGGGGCATGCGCGCCGCCGGTGTCCCCGGGCGGGGCGAGTAGGGAAAGACGTGCAGATAGGTGAGGTCCGCTGCCGCGACCAGAGCGCGCGTGGCGGCGAACATGGCCGGCGTCTCGGTCGGGAAGCCGGCGATCAGGTCGGCGCCGAACACGAACTCGGGCCGCGCCTGGCGCAAGTCCCGGCACAGCCGGGTCACGTCGGCGCAGGAGTGGCGGCGCTTCATGCGCTTCAGGGTCAGGTCGTCCCCGGCCTGCACCGAAAGGTGCAGGTGCGGCATCAGGCGCGGCTCGGTGGCAAGCAGGGCGAACAGCGCGCCGTCCACCTCGACCGGATCGATGGAGGAAAGGCGGAGCCGGGGCAGTCCCGGCACCTCCGCCAGGATGGCGCGCACCAGGGCGGCGAGCGTCGGCCGGCCCGGCAGGTCGCGCCCGTAGTCGCCGATGTCGACGCCGGCCAGCACCACCTCGGCGAAGCCCCGGTCCACCAGGCGCGCCACCTGGGTGACCACGGACCCCGGCGCCACGCTCCGGTTGTTGCCGCGGGCGAAGGGGATGATGCAGAAGGTGCAGCGATGGTCGCAGCCCTGTTGCACCTGGATGAATGCGCGGGCGCGCCCGTCGAAACCGTCGATCAGGTGCAGCGCGGTCTCGCTCACCGTCATGATGTCGGCGACGGCACTGGTGTCACCCCGCGCCAGGTGCGACACCGGGTCCAGCTTCTCCGTGTTGCCGAGCACGACATCGACTTCCGGCATGGCCGCGAACCGGGCGGGATCCAGTTGGGCCGCGCAGCCGGTGACCACGATCCGCGCCGCGGGGCGTTCGCGACGCAGGCGGCGAATCGCCTGGCGCGCCTGGCGCTCGGCTTCGGCCGTGACCGCGCAACTATTGACCACCACCGTGTCCTGGATGCCGGCGGCGACCAGGCGGCTTCGGATCACCTCGGACTCGTAAGCGTTCAGCCGGCAGCCGAAGGTGACCACGAGCGGCCCGGGCGGGGCGAGGGCGGTCATGGCAGCAGGTGCGGGCCGGTCAGCCCGCGAAAGCTCTCGGCGTAGGGGCCAGTCATCAACACATGGCCGTCCTGCCGCCACTCGATGTCGAGCCGGCCGCCATCGACCTGGATCGCGGCCTGGCGTTCGGTCAGCCCGCGGCGTACCGCGGCGACCAGGGTGGCGCAGGCGCCGCTGCCGCAGGCGAGGGTGATGCCGACACCGCGCTCCCACACCCGGAGCCGGATCGCGCGGCGCGAGACCACTTCGGCCACCTCGATGTTGGCCCGCTCCGGGAACAGGGGTGCGTGCTCGAGCAGCGGCCCGAGGCTGGCGAGGTCGATTGCCGCCGCGTCGGCGACGAAGAACACCGCGTGCGGGTTGCCCATGTTCACCGCGACGGGGTCGGCGAGGGGTCCCTCGGCCACGGGCAGGTGCAGGGTATCCATCGGCCCGGCCAAGGGAATCTCGCGCCAGTCCAGGCGCGCCGGCCCCATGTCGACGGTGATCAGGTTGCTGCCCTCGCGGTGGCAGGGGAGGACCCCGGCCAACGTCTCCAAAGTAGCATTTTCGGATTCTTTTTCGCGCATCAGGAGCGAGGCGACGCAGCGGGCGGCATTGCCGCAGGCCCCCGCCTCGGAGCCGTCGGCGTTCAGGATGCGCATGAAGGCATCGGCCCGCGTCGAGGGCTCGATGGCGATCACCTGGTCACAGCCGATGCCGGTATGCCGGTCGGCGAGGGCGCGGCAGGACTGGGCATCGAGGGAGGCGCCAAGGTTGCGCACATCCACGACCACGAAATCGTTGCCCAGGCCATGCATCTTGACGAACGGCAGGGGGCGCATCGGATGGCTCGCGGGGTGATGGAACTGATCACCTATAGCGGCTCGCACCGGATTGCGCCAGCGGGGGCACCCGAGGGTAGTGCCTCAGTTTGAATTGCGAGGCCGGTAGGAGCCGCGCCGGCCTGGCCTTGGTGCCACGGCATCCATCGCAGCGATGATGTCCTCCATCGCCCACAGCCGATCGGTAAGCCCAGCGGCCATAGCGGGCGTCATGCGCAGCGTCTTGTGCATGCGCACGAAGTTGTACCAGACGGTGTAGAGCGCGACCATGTGCGCGTGGTTTTCGAACTTCTTGGAGAACCCATTGGTGAGCCGCGTGAAGCGCCGCATCTGCATGCGAATGGTGAGGTTCTGGCGCTCGGCATGGCTGGTGCTGACGTGGCGAGGATCGGGATTGCCTTCGACCACCGTATTGCGGGCGCCGATACACTCCGCTGGGCTGTAGCGGCCCTTGGCGGTCTCGGGGACGGCACCATAGAGCTTCACCAATTGCGCGTAGTCCACGCCGCCGCCGAACGCAGCTTCGACCGCTTCCAGGTATGCCTTGTGGCCATCTGACGTGATCTGCACCCGGTTGGCGAGCCGCGCCCGCAGATCGTCCATGAACGCGATGGCGTATTCGCCATCGCGCCCGCCGACCAGATAGCCGATGAGCAGCTTCGTCTCACTGTCGAGCGCCGTCCACGTCCACGTGTCGCCCGCGCCTTCCGGGGCGGCCTTCGCCAGCGGCACGTTGCGCTGCTTGGCGTAGGTGAAGCTCCAGATTTCGTCGACCTCCACACGCCGCGCGGTCACGTTCCGCACCTTCTCATCATGCAGGGTGGCGCACGCCTTGCCGGCCTCGATCAGGAGCTTGTCCACCGTGTTCGGCGACACGTCCACCACGCGGGCGAGGGACCGCATGG
>SHWA01000037.1 GCA_009693995.1 Alphaproteobacteria bacterium
GACGGAGAGCAACAGTCGGGTTGCCCCGTCGCTGCCATAGGGCTGGAAGAGACGCAGGTGCACGCCGAGCAGCCACAGCAGCATCAACCCCACCCAGAAGACGGGCACCGCCTGGGCCGCAACCGCCAGCAGGCGCGACAGCCGGTCGGCGAGCCCGCGCGGGCGCGCACTCGCCGCGAACCCGAGCGGCACCGCGAGCAGGATCGCCACGGCGAGGCCACCGCCGCCGATGGCGAGCGACAGCGGCGCTCGAGCCGAGATCTCGGCGCGGACGGGCAGATCCGTGCGGAGCGAGACACTCCAATCGCCAGACAGGAATCGGACCAGCCAGCGCGCGTATTGCTCGGGGATCGGCCGGTCGAGGCCGAAGTGACGCGTGAGGACGGCGACCGCCTCGGGCGTCGCCGGGAGGTTCCGCTCGGCCAGCGTGATGAGCACCGGGTCGGCCGGCATGGCCCGCAGGATGGCGAACGCCAGGACCGTGACCAGCAGGAAGAGTGCGATCCGGGCGCCGATCAGGCGGCAGGCGACACCCAGGCGGCGGCGCCACCGTCTCGCTGCGTCGGACCGTAACGACGGCCGGGAACCGGCCTCGGGACGGGACCCGACGCCATTCTTCGCGTGCAGAGACGAGGCCCGCAAGTACTACCCCGATCAGGAGCGCCCTAGCCGCCGACCGTCAGGTCGGCGCGAAGGATGTAGTAGTCAGACCCCCAGGGTTCATAGTGTTGCAGCCGCCTGGAGAGTCCCACGTGCCACTCCGGCGTGAGCAGGAACGCGACCGGCGCGGCGGCGAAGATCAATTCCTGCGCCGCGCGCGCGATGTCGGCCTGCTGTGCCGGGTCCTCGGTCGCCGCCAGGCGGTCGAGCAGGGCATCGAGTTCCGGCGAACGGAAGCGGGAATGGTTGTTCCCGGCGCCGCTGCGGAAGAAGGCGTTCAGGAAGAACCCCGGCTCGCCGGCCGGCGCGGTGTGTTGAGCCCAGAGCAGCAGGTCGAAGTCGCTCGACTTGGCGAGGGCACTCACTCCGTCGCTCAACAAGGTTTTGGTCTGGATCCCGACCGCCGCCAGCAGGGATTTCAGGATCGGCTGCAGGGTCACCAGGTCAGGTCGCCGGGGATAGGCGTGCAGGCGAAGCGTCAGCGGCTTCTCGCCCCTGTGGCGAAGGCCGTCCTGACCCTTCGTCAGGCCGGCCTCGTCGAGCAGCCGATGGGCGAGTACCGGATCGTAGGGGCGCGCGGTCGGATAGGCGAAGGGGTAGAAGCGCACGAAGGCTCCGGTGGCCGGGGCGCCGCCGTTGATCCCACGCACCAACTGGTCGCGGTCGATCGCCGCGTCGATCGCCTGCCGCACGCGCGCATCGTCGAGCGGGGCGCGCTCGGTGTTCAACCACAGCATGTACTGGTAGGAGACCTGAAAGGACTTCACGACGCGGTCGGGCAGCCGCTTCAGCCGGGGAAGGGACTCCGTTGGCAGATTGAAGGCGAGATCGATGGCGCCGCCTTCGAAGGCGAGGGCGAGCGCCTGGGCGTCGGCGAAACGCCGCAGGCGGACGTCGGGCCGTCGTTCGGCGCCGGGGTAGTAGAGATTGGGTTCGAGCGCGATCTCGGCGTCGGGCCGGAACGCCGTGACGCGGTACGGACCGGTGAAGAGTGTCAGGTCGCCGTCTTGCCGATAGAGCGCCATTGGCCACTCGGCCAAGAGGGGCTGGATCGCCGCGACCGGGCGCTCGGTCGCGATGACCAGATTGCGGCCGTTGACCGCGCTCGCCGCGAGGCGGCCGGCGGAGGCCTGGGCCGCCGGGTTGATCTCACTGTTCCGGTTGAGCGCCCGGGCGACATCGTCCGCCGTCAGTGGAGTGCCGTCGGAGAACCGGATGCCGTCCTTGATCCTGACCCGGAAGCGGCGCGGGCCCTCGCGCCAGGCCTCCTCGGCGAGCAAGGGGGCGATGGCGCCTTCCCGATCGACCGTGAACAGTGTCTCGGCGACGCCGTGGCTGCTCAGCGCCCAGGCGGCGCTGCCCTTGGCTGGGGTCCAGCGCGGTGGTGATGAAGGTCTGGCCCACGGTGATCTTCGGCCGCTCCGCCGCCAGGGATGCCGAACCCAAGACAAGCGCGGTAAAAGCGATGACAGTGATCGTGCGCATGATTCCCTCGTGCTTTATTCCCTGACGACAGGCAATTGAGCCGTCGTGCCGGGGCGAGCGGCGCGAACCGTCAGCGGTTGGTCGCTCGCGTGTTGATCTATGATGGGAATCCGCGGCACTGTCTCCCGGTTTGGGTCGGGGCCACCGCGGTGATCTCTGATAGCAGGGGGAGCGTCCGCTGTCACTATATGTTATATAGTAACGTTTTTCAGCCGACCCGATCCTGGTTCTTCCGGCGGTGCGTGCGGCAGAAAAATGGCCCCGTCCGGGAGGACGGGGCCAAGTCAGGGAGGCAGGGAGGACAGAACCGTTCAGCCGCTCGGGCCTAAAGTGGTTAAAGAATTTCGCGCCAAAACTCTGGATGAGAACCTGACAGCATCTGGCTGGCGGCGCAGTGACCCGGGTCACGCCGAGCGCGGTTCATGCAATTTCAGCCTGCCGTGCTATGATGAATGGGTGGTGCGAACTGTATCGCGTGCGTGAATGACGATGACTGTTGTGAGCCCGGCTCTCTCCGCTGCTTCCCACCCCGCCGTCACGGCGTTGCTGTTGGCTGGCGGCGTGGTGATGGGGACGGCGGTGCTCGCGCTGTTCGGCGATTCGCTCCGGGCCGGGTTCGGCGACTGGTGGCAATCGGCGGTTCTGCCGGTCTTCCTCGACGCCCAGCTGGGCGGACTGCACCTCTGTCTGTAGTGGACCTGGCGTCTCCCCGCCACCTCGGGCGGGGAGTGGTATGACCACGGCCGCGGTGCCCCCCGCAGGCGGTCGGCTGCGTGCGAATCTGGCCCTCCTTGGCTCGATGGTGGTCTGGGCCACCAACTTTCCCGTGACCGAGGCCCTGCTCACCGTCTGGGATGCGTACCTGCTGGCATTCGTCCGCCTGGGCGTGAGTGTGGTTTTCCTGTTTTTTCTCCTGGCGCTCCGGGAGGGACGGGCGGCGTTCACGCAAGATCTGCCCTGGGGCCGCCTCTGGATCCTGGGTGGCGCCGGGGCCGGGGTATCGACCATCTTTCTGACCGTCGGCGTGAAGCACGCGGGTGCGGTGATGGCGGCTATGATCGCGGCCTTGATGCCGATCATCGCCGCGATCATGGCGCGCTTCTTGTTCCGGCTGCCGCTCGCGCGGGCGGTCTTGATCGGCGCCGCCCTGGCCGTCGCCGGGGGCGTCCTGGCGGCGCTCGGCAGCGCCGAGGGCGGCCTCGGCGAAGCGCGCGGCGGTGAGCTGCTGATGCTGATCTCGATGATTCTCTGGGTCTGGTACTCGGAGATGTCGCGGCACTGGCTGAGCGGGCTCTCGCTCCTCAGCCTCAGCGCCTACACCATGCTGACGGCGACCTTGACCAGCCTGGCCGTGCTGCCGGTCCTGGCCGTCCTCGGCATGACCGGGCCGACCTACGACCTCGCGCCGCCGATCCTCGGCCTGCTGCTCTATCTCGGCGCCGGGCCGGTCTCCCTCGCCCTGCTGCTCTGGCATTACGGCGTGCAGCGCATCGGCATCGCGATCTCCTCGATCTACCGCAATCTGGTGCCGGTGGTGGTGGTGCTGATCGCGGTCGCCTTCGGTCGCTATCCGACCGCGGTGCACTTGATGGGCGGTGCGCTGATGATCGCCGGCGTCCTCTACGCCCAGATCGACACTTTGCGCGTGCGGCGCTGACCGGGAGGCGCTGGCGGTGTAGTCTTCGATTCTGGGCAGAGGGAATCGCGAGGGCGGCATGGCGACGGATGCGACTGAAGTGACCCTGCGGGCTGCGGCCGACTATGGCATCGCGCTGGACCATGAGCGGGCGCGGGTCATCGCGCGCACGACCGATGGCTTGATGGCGGCGGCGCGGGCGGCGCTTCTGCGCGTCCGCTTCGAGGACGAGCCCGCCGACTTCAAGACCACGCTCAGGTTCGGGGCCGGCCGTGAGTGAGGCGCTGACCGCTCTCGACCTGGTCACCGTCGCCGAGCGGATCCGCTCGCGCGACGTGTCGGCGGTCGAGGTGACCGAGGCGTGCCTGGCGCGCACCCAGCGCCTGCAGCCGCGCCTGAACGCCTTCATCGCCATCGAGCCGGACCGGGCGCTGGCCGAGGCGCGGGCCGCCGACGCGGCCCTCGCCGCCGGCCGCACCCCAGGCCCTCTGCACGGCGTGCCGCTCGCCCACAAGGACATGTTCTACCGCGCGGGGCGGGTCTGCACCTGCGGCTCCAAGCTCAGGCGCGATTTCTGCCCCAAGACCACGGCGACGGTGCTCAGCCGACTCGAATCAGCCGGGGCCGTCTCCCTCGGTACTCTCAATATGGGCGAGTTCGCCGCCGCTGGCACCGGCCACAATCCGCACTATGGCGACTGCCACAATCCTTGGCACACGGACCATATTACCGGCGGCTCGTCCAGCGGGTCCGGCGCGGCGGTCGCGGCGCGACTGATCTATGGTGCGCTTGGCTCCGACACCGGCGGCTCGGTGCGCACGCCTGCGGCCATGTGCGGCATCGTCGGCCTCAAGCCGACCTATGGGCTGGTCAGCCGCTTCGCCGCCATGCCGCGGTCGTGGACGGCGGACGCGATCGGGCCATTGGCGCGGACGGTGCGCGACTGCGCGCGTCTCACCGCGGTCATCGCCGGTGCTGATGCCGCCGACCCGGAAACGGCGACTGCCAGGGTCGGCGCCTACGAGGCGGGGATCGAGGACTCGGTGCGCGGGCTCCGTGTCGGCGTGCCCACCAGCTATTTCTACGACGGCATCAGCGCCGACGTGGAGGGACCGATCCGCGCCAGTCTCGACGTGATGCGCGCCCTCGGTGCCGTGATCGTCGACGTTGCCATGCCGGACCTCGATCTGGTCTACGCCCTGGCACAGATCATGCTAAAGGCAGAGGCCGCCGCGATCCACGAGCCCTGGCTGCGCGACCGCGCCCAGGACTACTCCGTCGGCGTCCGCACCGAGGTGGAGAGCGGCCTCTTGATCCCCGCCCCTCGCTATCTCGAGGCGACCCGCCTGCGCGGGCCCCTCGCGGCCGAGTTCCGCGAGATGGTCTTCGGCCGGGTCGATGTGCTGCACGCCCCGGTCTTCACCCGGCCGGTGCCGCGGCGTGACGAATCCAATCCCGACGACCCGGCGCGGGCGGCGGCGATCATGGCGTCCTTTCCGCGCTGCAACCGGCCGGTGAACTACCTCGGCCTGCCGTCCCTGGCCGTGCCCTGCGGCTTCGCCGGCAATGGTCTCCCCGTCGGCTTCCAGCTCATTGGCCGGCCCTACGCCGAGGACCTGCTGTTCCGCCTCGGCCACCTCTATCAGCGCGAGACCGGCTGGCACCGCATGGCGCCGGATCTCTGAGGCGGCGCCATGGGCCGCGCAACCCGGGTCGGGGTACTGGTTCTGGCGCTGGTCGGCTTCGGCCTCGGCGCGGGCGCGGCGGCGCTCTCCGACCTGGTCCTGGAACGCGACGCGGCCGCGGTCGAAGCCCTGCTCGCCGCGGGAAGCGACCCGAACCAGGCCGACGAGGGCGGCCGCACCGGCCTGATGAACGCCGTGCTCATCGGCGAGCGCCTGATCCTCGAATGCCTGATCGAGGCAAGGGCCGATCTGGAGCGGGCCGACGTCTTCGGCACCACCGCCCTCGGGCTCGCCGTCGATCTCGGCCGCGCCGATCTGGCCCGGCGGCTGATCGAAGCCGGCGCCAGCCCGGAGTCTCCCGGCAGCAGCGGCTGGACCGCACTCACCCATGCCGCCGCGCGCGGCCGCCTCGATCTGCTGGGCGTGGTGATCGCCCGCGTCGCCGATGTCGACGCCGAGGACGGCAACCGCCGCCGCGCCCTGATGGAGGCCGCCTTCTACGGTCAGGCCGCGGCGCTCGAGCGGCTGCTGGCGGCGGGCGCGGCGGTGAACGCGCCGGGCTGGAACGGTCTCGGCGCGCTGCACGCCGCCGCCGCCCGCGGCCAGATCGGTGCCATCGGCCTGCTGCTCGCCGCCGGCGCCGACGTGGACGTGACCAATGCCGGCGGCGAGACGCCCCTCATGCACGCCGCCTTTCGCGGCCAGGCGGCGGCGGCCGAGGCGCTGCTCGGCGCCGGCGCCGATAAGTTGCGCCGGCTGCCGAACGGCCAGGACGCCGCCGCGCTGGCGGAGGAACGCGGGCACGAGGCGCTCGCATTCCGCCTGCGCGCCGCTCCTTGAGCGTCCACCCAATGCGTTCGAGCATTTCGCAATGGTCGCAACGCCAGTTCTGTCTGCAGAGAACTACGCCTACACTCGCGACGAACCGCGCACGTCTCTATCGGTGCTAACGGCTGAGCACTTCGCGCATGGTAAGAAGCCGAAGCAGCAAGACTTCGGTGCTGATCCCGACCGGCTTTCGGGGCCGCGTCCGCGCGTCGAAAAGACGCAGCGCCGTCGCGCCCAATCGCGCACGGATGAACTGCTTCCACGTCGGTCCCTGCTTCGGGGGAGGGGGGGGCTGGCAAGCAATTTTTCGATTGCTGATTTATCAACATAATCGTCAAGGCGAGAAGGAGTGTCCAGAGACCGGATTACATCGTTCTTTCTGTGAACTAATTCCATCAGCCAATTAGGTTTCTCTTGACCAAAGAGCGCACGCTGGATCTGAAAAACTTCGGGAACCAACTCCTGAACGACAGATCGGTAAAGAGACTTGCCTTTGCGGTCATCCTCCGACAGATTCCGAACTACGCCTAAGATATCCGTGCTGAGAAACGGCGCCCCCACGTCCAGATTGGCTCCCACAACAAACCGTCTCCAAGGCAAGATCATAAATTGAACTCTTTGGTCCAAGTATAGGCTATCTTTAATGTTATGAAGATTTCTATGAGAGTTTATCGTAATAATTGAATCAATTTGTTGCGATATTTTATCAGAAATTTCTTCGAAAATATTTGCATCAATAAACGGAATTAATGCTCTCGCTGACTCAAAAGTTAGAATTGATAAAGTCGTCATTATGTCAGATATGTCTGCCAATTTCCTGTTCACCTAACCAAATGCCTCATCTCCAACAATCATCAATTTTCCAAAATTAGATTCTCCAATTTTATGCCAAAAGTCTATTTCATCGCAGAAATTTGTGATGCCTTGACCGATCTTCGCATTGCGCTGAATTGCGGACACGACATCTCCATCGTACGCTTGTACCATGGAGAGGGGAATCTTAAGTTCTGACGCCATCTTCTTGGCAACCATAGCGTCACTGCCTGACGTGGCGGAGCCCGAGACATACGAGACTGATTGTAACTCACGAGGGCGAGCGAACTTTGTGATCAACCCAAGAATACCACTTGAGTCAAAGCCGCCGCTCAAGGAAAGAAGGACTGTCCGTTCATCCACTTCATCGCGTACGGAGGATACTAACGCGTCTTTCAGGTCATTTCTGTAGTTCCTAGAAGGAGCGGGCGAGGAAAAACCGAAGTTCCAATAAGTATTTTTTTCGTGAGTTCCTTTGGTAATTTTATGAATCGTTTCTCGTTCAAGTATATTTATATCTCGATACAATGTCAGATTATTGAGCAATACTCCATTTGATAGTCCGAACCATATACCGGTCTTCTGTGGCTCAGATAACGATGTATTTATTATGGAAATGTGTGTAGAAAATACAATTCCGTGTTCGTTTGATAGCTTGAATACTTTATCGAGACCTATTCTGTCTGTGATAATTTTAATTGCACCGTCTGTTTTTCCGACCTGAAAAATTGTGCTGTGGCGGTTTGGGGCGTTGGAGTCTGCTGTTGACAGCGATGGAAAGTGACGAGTATCGCCGACGGCCAGGCAGTATTTGCTGATCGTATCTTCGACGAAGACGGATTGCCCGTGCGCCAAGAGGATCCGATGGGCGCCGCTGTGGAATTCATGGAATTCGGCGCGGGGCAGCAGTTGCACCATGGCGCGGGCATCATCGAGGGTGGGGACCTCAAGAACAACGACGGCCCATTGATGGTCGAGCATAGGGATGCCTCGGGATGAAGTGTTTCGCTTCAGGCGTGGAGGCTGGCGAGAGACGTGAGTCTAACCGTCGGTAGTGAGCAGGCGGTAGATCATGGTCTGCCGCTCGGTCAGCAGCGGCCGGCCACCGGACTCCCAATAACGGTTCAAGGTGTCGAGGTAGAGCCCCGGCCCGCCCGCCGGGGTTTCCGCCCGGTAGGCGGCGCTGGCCACCGTGCTCTCGGCCGAAAGAGTCTCGCCGGCGCGGAGCAGCGACTGCACCTCGACCCGGCAGCCACCGTTCAGGATGCCGGAAGGGTCGATCCCGAACTGGCTGCCGTCGGGCCGGCCGACGTCGTTGACCCCTTCGCGCCCCAAGGCATCCGGGTCCTGGCTCAGTTGCCGCGTGCCTGGCGGCGACTCCAGGCCGTGCAGCGGATAGAGCGGCGGCGCCACCACTCGGCCATAGGGTGACAGGCGCCCGACCGCGGGGTCCCAGTGCATGGGGTGGACGTCCATGATCGCCTCGGCGAACAGGCGCAGCCGCCCGAGATCGGTCGGGATGAAGGAATCGACCCGATTCAGGACCGTACCGACCGCCGCCGCCATGGCGGGGAGTACGCGCTCCGTCGCCGGCTCGATCCCCGTCGGTACTCTGCGCGGGGGCGGAAGGTCATCGCCAACGACGCCGAGGAGCGGCAGGCCGCCCGGGTCGAACAGCACGGTCGCCGCCCCGGTCGTGGTCTGCTTGCCCTGGGTCTGGTTGACGATGCCGACCTCGATATCGACGCCGAGATGGGGGCCGATGGTGCCGACCGCGGTCACCTTGCCCTCCACCTGCAGCACGTCGCAGGCGAAGTCGATGCCGTGGAAGCGGTAGTCGATGCGCCAGATCCAGCCCTTGGCGTCGAATGCGTTGGTCAGGAACTGGGTCACGAACTGCTGCTTGATGGCGCCGTTCACGTAGACGTCGGGCAGGCGCGACTTGGTGCGCACGTAGTCCTGATTGAAGTGCACCTTGTCCCAATTCTGCTGCGCGGCGCACCAGCGCATCAGGTGCCCGTGGGTCACGCGTCCCTTGTTCAGCGGCGGCAGCGCCATGCCCTTGTCGACGGTGCGCCCCAACGCCGGAATGGCCAGGCCCATGCTCCGCTCCTCAGATCAGGTGGACGACAGACTTGCCGAGGCCGTCGATGGTGATCTCGGTGGTCGAGCCCGGCTCCGGCCACTGGGTCACAACCATGCTGCCGGTCATCGCGATCATGCCGCGACGCAGGGGGCGGCCCTGGGCGGCGAGCGCATTGGCGAGGAAGGCGAGGGAGGAGAGCGTGTGGCCCATGACATCGCCGCTGATGCCGCTGCCGACCTCCTTGCCGTCGATGCGCATGGTGCCCCTGAGGCGTGCCAGGTCGAGGCGCCGCCAGTCGCGGACCGGCTCGCCCAGCACACAGCCCGCGCTCCAGGCGTTGAATGCGACCAGGCTCGGCGCGTCCAGTTTCTGGTAGTCGGCATGGTAGTCATCGACCACCTCGATCGCCGGCATCAGGGCCTCGACCGCGTCCGCGACCGATTCCCGGTCGTAGGGGTGCGCCCCGCCCGGCAGGTCGGCGCCGAGGCGGACCGCGATCTCGCACTCGACCGAGAAGCGGCAATAGGCGCCGGCGGCGAGCTTGGTGCCGCTTGCGTGCACCTGGCGGCTGAAGATGGCGCCCATGCAGGGCTGCTCGATGCCCGCCAGCTTGCGCATCACCGGCGAGGTGAGGGCGATCTTGTAACCGGCGACTTCGCCCCGGTCGGCGGCACGGCAGAGCTCGATGAACCGGCGCTGCGCCGCGTAGGCTTCGTCGATGTCGCGCGGGCGGAGCGCCGCCGGCGTCGGCAGCAGCCGGCGCCGGGTCCGGTAGATCTCGAAGAAGTGGCGGGCGGTCGCCTCGGTGCGGTCGGTCGCGGTCATGGGGCTCTCGTTCAAAAGGTGCTGCGGAAGGCGCCGCCGTCGAGCATCAGGTTCTGCCCGGTGATGAATCCGGCCTGGGCCGAGCAGAGGTAGGCGCAAGCGTCGCCGAACTCGGCCGGGCGGCCGAAGCGCCCGGCGGGGTTGAGTGCCGCCTGCTCGCGGCGGTAGCCGGCGGCGCCCTTGCCGGCCTTCTCCGCCTCGACCCCCATGACTCGCAGCAGGCGGTCGGTCTCGAACGGGCCGGGCAGCAGGTTGTTGATGGTGACGTTGTGGCGCACGGTCTCGCGCGCGAGACCGGCCATGAAGCCGGTGAGGCCCGCGCGCGCGCCGTTGGAGAGGCCGAGCACCGGGATCGGCGACTTCACCGCCGCCGAGGTGATATTGACGATGCGGCCGAATGCGCGCGCGATCATGCCATCGACCGTCGCCTTGACCAGCGCAATCGGGGTCAACATGTTGGCGTTGATCGCCTTCAGCCAGTCGGCCTCGGTCCAGTTGCGGAAGTCGCCGGGCGGCGGGCCGCCGGCGTTGGTCACCAGGATGTCGGGATCGGGACAGGCGGCGAGAACCTTGCTCCGACCCTCGGCCGTGGTCACGTCGGCGGCGATGGGGGTCACGGTGGCACCGGTGTCGGCGGCGATCTCGCGCCCCGCGCGCTCGATCTCGCCGGCCGTGCGGGCAACGATGGTGAGGCGCACGCCCTCGCGCGCCAGCGACACCGCACACGCCCGCCCCAAGCCCTTGCTCGCCGCGCAGACCAGTGCCGCGCGTCCCTTGATGCCGAGATCCATCGCCCCGCCACTCCCAGGCTGGACCGGTATTATGCCAGTGGGCGCGGCACTGGCCAGCGGGTTGCATCAGCCGGGGTCGAGGAGGCGCAGCCTGGCGACCAGGCGAGCGATGCCCTCGGCGAGGGGGCCGTCGTTGGCGATCTCGAACCGGTCGTCACCGGCCACCGCGACCGCCTGCGCCCGTGCCAGGCGGTCCGCGATCCCGGTTGCGTCCTCTCGGCCGCGGGCATTGAGCCGCGCGGCGACGATTTCCGGCGCGGCCGTCACTAGGACCACCAGGGAGCGGGGGAAGCGCGCCCGGGCGGGCGCCGTCACGGTGCGCGAGACATTGGCGACCACATGCCGCCCGAGCACGAGGTCATCGGCAATCTCCCGCCCGATCCCGTAGGCGGCGCCGTAGGCCTGCCAATGCAGGGCAAACGCACCGTCCGCCCGGCGACGCTCGAACTCGGATAGGGTCACAGGGTCGTGCCCCTCGCCGCCCGCGGCGGCGGCGCGGGTGATGGCGCGGCGGGGAAACACGAACCGGGGATCGCCCGCCATCGCCACCCGCGCCCCCGCGATCAGGGAGTCCTTGCCGACTCCACTGGCCCCGACCACGAGGACGAGGCAGCCGCTCACGCCGGATGGAGCCGGCGGCAGGCCGCGAGGGCCGCGCGGAAGTGGTCGAGCCCCGGGGTGCGCGCCGCTGGATCCTTGGCCGCCTCGTCCCAGCGCCGCACCCGGGTCGCGGTGATCGCCTCGGGCCGGCGGGCGAAGGCTTCCGCCGCGGCGGTGGTGAAGGGGCCGCCCTGGACCCCGAGGCTGGTGACAGAGGCCGGCGAGAGGGTGCCGAAATATCCGGGATCGACGGCGCAGAGATAGCGCTTGGCATCGACGTGGAGGCGGATCGGCTCGGTCACGTCGGGCGCAAAGGCGCGCGCCAGGTGATCGGCGGCCACGTGCTCGTGGCGCTGGTCGATGCCGCGCCCGGCCATCCCTTCATCGCCCAGGCCGAGCAGATGGCCGAGGTCGTGCAGCAGCGCGGCGGTGATCAGCGCGGGCGGCGCGCCCGCGGCTTCGGCTAGGGTCGCCGCCTGCAGGGCGTGGGCGAGCTGGCTCACGGATTCCTCGCCGTAGCGCCGTCCGCCTTCGCGCAGCAGCAGCGAGAAGATCGCGTCGATCGGTCCCATGGGGGTGCTCCTCAGGCGATGCGGCGGCCTTCGCGCCAGACGGTGCGGACAATCGGGGTGCCGTGTCGGTGGTCGACCCGGACCAGGTCGGCGCGGCGCTCAAGGGCGATCTCGCCCCGCTCATCGAGGCCGACCGCCGCCGCCGGCGCCGCGGTCACCGCCGCGATCGCCGCCGGCAACGCCCAGCCTGGGGCTTCGCGCGCGAGCTGGCAGGCGGCCATCAGCAAGCTGGCCGGCACGTAGTCGGAGGAGAGGATATCGAGCAGTCCGGCCCCGGCCAGCGTCGACGCGCCGATGTTGCCGGAGTGCGATCCGCCGCGCACCACGTTGGGCGCGCCCATGAGCACGGCCAGGCCATGCCCGTGCGAGGCGCGGGCGGCGGCCTCGGTGGTTGGGAACTCGGCGATCACCATGCCGTCCGCCGCTGCCTGGTCCACATGATCGAGGGTGGCGTCGTCGTGGCTGGCCAGGGGGAGTCCGCGCGCGCGGTAGGCGGTGACGATAGTGCCATGAACGCCGCGTCGAGCTCGGCGGCGCTGGCGCGGACCAGTACCGCCATCCATTCGCGCCGGTTCCAGTCGCGCCCGGCACCGGCGCCGGCCGCAGCCGGAGAACTAGACAATCCAGACATGTTGTATAGACATCTAGGTTATTTGGCATTACGCTTCTACCTCAACTGCTTCTCACGTGCAATTGGCACTCGTATGACGCGGCCATGACGCCTGAGAGTCACCTGCGCCGGCGGTCCGGAGAAACCATCTGGCACCAGATCGCGGAGCGTCTCGCCGCCGAGATCGCGGCGGGGGCGCCGGGTTCCGGCGAGCGCCTGCCGACCGAGGCGGCGCTGGCCACGCGCTTCCGGGTCAACCGCCACACGGTGCGGCGCGCGCTCGCCGATCTCGAGGCGCGCGGACTGGTACGCGTCGAACAGGGGCGCGGCAGCTTCGTCGCCGAGACCATGGTCGATTGCCCGCTCGGCATGCGCACCCGGTTCAGCGAGAATCTATTGGGGCGCCGGCGCACGCCGGCGCGGCGATTGCTGCGTGAAACCACGCTGCCGGCAAGCGCGGAAATCGCCAAGGCGCTGGCGCTCGCTCCGGGAACTACGGTGGTTGCCCTCGAGCTGATCGGCGAGGCGGACGGCCGGCCCATCAGCATCGCGACCCATTATTTCCCGGCCGCGCGCTTCGCCGGGATCGGCGCCGTGGTCGCCGAGCTGGGCTCGATCACCGAGGCTCTGCGGCGCTTCTCTATCCACGACTACACCCGGCGCATCACTCGGATCACGGCGCATCTTCCCGACCCCGCCGATGCCGCCCAGCTGCGCCAGTCGGCGAGCCGGCCGGTCCTGCGCACCGAAAGCGTCAATGTCGATGCCGCGGGCCGGCCGCTGGAATACGGCATCGCCCGCTTCGCCGGCGACCGGGTCCAGCTGGTCGTCGGCGCGGAGAACTGAACGCTACTCATTGACCCTCCGGCCCCCACATACTTCAATGCGCCGTCACAGGGCGGCGGCAATCGAGCGGCGGAGCGAGACATGACACGGCGGGCGGGTCTGATCGGAACTTTGGTGTTGGCCGGACTCCTGGGTGCCACGGCGGCCGAGGCACATACTGGCGTCGGTGCGGCGGGGCTCGCGGCGGGCTTCGCCCATCCGTTCCAGGGCCTCGACCATCTGCTCGCCATGGTCGCCGTCGGCCTGTGGGCCGGCCAGCGCGAGGACGCGGGACGCTGGTTGATTCCGAGCGGATTTGTCGCGGTCTTGGCCGGGGGTGCCGCCGCTGGCGTCGCCGGAGTTGGCGTTCCGTGGCTGGAGTTCGGCATCCTCACCTCGGTCGTGCTGCTGGGTCTCCTGGTGATGGCGGGGCGCGCGCTGCCGCTGTCCGCAACCGCGGCCCTGGTCGCTGCGTTCGCCCTGGTTCATGGCCACGCACACGGAGCGGAAATCCCGGCGGCCGCGTCGGCAATCCACTATGGCGCCGGGATCCTGCTGGCGAGCGCAGCCCTGCACGGCATCGGTTTTGCGCTCGCCCGGCTGCTGGGCGCCGGGGCCCATGGGGCCACAAGGGCGCTGCTCGGCGGTGCCGTCGCCGCCGCTGGGTTGCTGCTGGTCGTTCTCTGATTGCGGTGGCCGGCGGGTCTTAAAGGCCGGCCAGTTCCTCGAGGCCGCCGCGATCGAGCACGTGCACGACGTGCGGGTCGGCGTGGTCGATCAGGCCATCCTTGCGCAGGCGCGTGAAGGTGCGGCTGACCGTCTCGATGGTCAGGCCGAGATAATCGGCGATGTCGGTCCGCGACATGGGCAGGGCGATCGGATCGGCGGTCTCGCCGCGCCGCTCGGCGCGGCTGGAAAGGTGCATCAGGAACGAGGCGAGCCGTTCCTTGGCGGTTTTGCGACCCAGGAGCAGCATCTGGTCCTGGGCCACCATCAACTCGTTCGCCGCGTTGCCGAGCAGGCGCTTCTCCAGCCGCGGAATTTCCTCCAGCAGCCGCTCCAGCTTGCCGCGCGGGAAGCGGCAGAGGCGCACCGGCGTCACCGCTTCCGCCGAATAGGCATAAGTGGCGCTGAGGGCGAGGCCGAGGAAGTCCGCCGGGTACAGGAACCCGGTCACCTGGCGCCGGCCGTCCGGCATCAGCTTGAACAGCCGCACCACGCCGGCGACGATGTTGAAGACGTGCTCGGCGTCGTCGCCCTCGAAGAAGATCACCTCGCCGCCCTCGACCCGCACGTTCGAGACAATCGCCCCCACGCGCTCGATCTCCGCTCCATTGAGCACGCCGCAGATTGCCAGATCCCTGACCTCGCAGGCCGCGCACGGCGTAAGTCGCGCCTCGTTCTGCCGGCGCGGGTCGGGAAGGATCGTGAACCGCGACATGGGCCTTGCGACCCCTCCTCAGTTGCGGCGCTCTGCCGCCGCGCTCTGCCTCGGGCCACCGGGCGGGATGTTGACCCGAATCAAGGTCGCCGAGCCGATATTCATTCTAAAAAATAGCAGACGATGCGTTGGACACCGCGCCCATGTCGGATCGCTACACGGCCAACCGTCTGCCCGCCGCCCAAATCGAGCAGGGCTTCCCGCTGCTGCGTCTGTCGGGCGAATCCGTCAGCGCGCGCGCCGGTAGACGATCCAATAGACCAGGGCGACCAGGACGCTGCCGCCGCCGATGTTGCCGACAGTGACCCAGGCGTTGCTCACCAGGAAAGCGCCGATTCCGATCCGCCCGGGCTCCAGAAGCATGGCGAGGGGCACGAAATACATGTTGGCGATCGAGTGCTCGAAGCCGAGGGCGACGAAGGCGGTCACCGGGAACAGTACTGCCAGCACCTTGTCGGTGACCGTGCGCGCGGCGAAGGAGAGCCAGACGGCGAGACAGACGAGGGTGTTGCCGAGGACACCGCGGAAGAACGCCTCGGCGGGAGAGAGCGCGACCTTCGCCAGGGCGATCTGCAGCGCCGTTTCGGCGAGCGCGCCGTCGCCGAGTTGCAGCGCGCCCGACCAGTGCATCAGGAGCGCGGTCCCGCCGGCGCCGATGAAATTGCCGACATAGGCCACGGCCCAGTTGCGCAGGAGCGCCGCCGTCGTCACCCGCCGCTCGGCCCAGGCCATGACGATCAGATTGTTGCCGGTGAAGAGCTCGGCGCCGCCGACCACCACCAGCACCAGCCCGAGGGAGAAGGCGGCGCCGCCCAGCAAGCGGGTCGGACCGTAGCCGAGGGTGCTGCCGGTCACCACCACGGTGAACAGCATCGCGCCGAAGGCGATGAACGCCCCGGCGAGCACGCCGAGTGTCAGGAGCGAGAAGAACGGGAGGGCGGCCTTGCGCACGCCGACGTGCTCGACCATCTCGGCGATCTGCGGCGGCGCGTAGGCGTCGAACGGGTTGGTCGGCGGGGGCTCGGCCATGGGGGGCGGCGCCTCCTGGTGCGGTCTGCCCCTTATGGCAGAGGACCGGCAGCGGTCACAACCGAGCATATGACGGGGGGTCGGCACGCCCGGTGCCCCATGACATACTGGCGTGCCCTCGGGCGAGGCGCCCCCGGAAGACATCTGGAGGACGGCATGAAGTTCGGTTTCTGGCTGCCGATTCGCGGCCCCTATGGCACGCCGGCGGGCATCACCGCCATGGCCCAGCGCGCCGAGGCCATGGGCTTCGGCTATGCCGCCGTCGCCGACCATGTGATCGTGCCGACCAAGATCGAGTCGACCTACCCCTATACCGACACCGGCAAGTGGATGGCGACCGCCGACTGCATGGACCAGTTGACGGTCTGCGCTTTCGTCGCCGCCGTTACCCGCACCCTGGGCCTGCTGCCTTCCGTGATGGTGGTGCCGCACCGTCCGGCGATCCTCGCGGCCAAGGTACTGGCCAGCATCGACAAGCTTTCGGGCGGCCGGCTCCTGATCGGCGCCGGCACCGGCTGGATGGCGGAGGAGCTGGCCCTGCTCGGCATTCCCTTCGCCGCCCGCGGGCGCGTGACCGACGAATACATCCGCGCCTTCCGCGAGCTGTGGACCGCCGAGAAGCCTGAGTTCGCGGGCGAGTTCGTGCGCTTCAAGGACGTGCTGTTCGAGCCCAAGCCGGTGCAGCGGCCGATCCCGATCTGGACCGGCGGCGAGGGCGGCCCCGCGATCCGCCGCGCCGCGCGCCTGGCTGACGGCTGGTACCCGATCGGCACCAACCCGGCGCACCCGTTCAATACACTCGGCCGCTTCCAGGGTGGCCTCGCCCGCCTCGCCGCCGAGGCCGAAAAGCTGAAGCGTGATCCCAAGACCATCGGCGTCGGCTACTTCAACTTCGCCTTCCGCGAGACGCCGCATATCCTTGACGATGGCCAGCGCCGCCTGATGACCGGCCCGGCCGAAGCGATCCTGGAGGACGTGGGCCGCCTCGGCGACGCGGGTGTCAGCGTGATCTCGCTCAATTTCCTGGAGCCGACATTGGAGGCGACCCTGGAGCGCATGGGCCGCTTCGCCAGCGACGTGATCGCCCGCGTGCGTTGAGGTAGCCGGTGCGTCTCTTCGAGCATGAGGGCAAGGCCGCCCTCGCGCGCTTCGGTGTGACCATACCGAAGTCCGGCGTGGCGCGGGCCGCGGCCGAGGCGGAGGCCGCCGCCCGAGCGATCGGCGCACCCGTCGTGATCAAGGCCCAGGTGCTGAGCGGCGGCCGCGGCAAGGCCGGACTGATCCGCCCCGCCACGACCCCGGCCGAGGCGGGCAAGATCAGCGCGCTGCTGCTCGGGCGCGAGCACGCGGGCGAGCGGGTGGCTGCCGTGCTGGTGGAGGAATCGCTCGCCGTCGCGGCGGAACTCTATCTCGGCATCACACTGGATTCCGACCGCTCCCAGCCGCTTCTAATGCTGAGCCGGGCCGGCGGTGTCGACATCGAGGAGACCGCGGCGCGCGACCCTACCGCCATCGCCCGCCTGCTGATCGACCCGACCAGCGGGCTCGAGCCCTACCGGGTGCGGGCGCTGGCCCGTGGCCTCGGCCTTGCGGCGTCCGCGGCTGCGGCGGTCGCCCTCGCCGCCGAGGGGCTGTGGCGGGCCTTCGTCGCGACCGACGCGGTGCTGGCGGAGATCAATCCGCTCGGGCAGACCGCGGCCGACCGGGTGGTCGCCCTCGACGCCAAGTTCGACCTCGATGACTACGCCGCCGCGCGCCACCCGGAATACGATCCCGAGGGCCGCGTTCCTGGTGAGACCGCGGCGGAGCGGGCGGCGCGCCGGCTCGGGCTCAACTACGTGCAGATCGACGGCAATATCGGCATCGCCGGCAATGGTGCCGGCATGATGATGGCGACCGTCGACCGGGTGGCGAGCCTCGGCGGCCGGCCGGCCAACTTCTGCGATGCCGGTGGTGCCCGCGCGCGGCCGGGGTCGGGAGAAGGCGCGATCCGCTGGTGGTCGGATGTGATCGAGGTGGTGCTGGCCAACCCGGCGGTCGAGTACCTGCTGTTCAACCTGCACGGCGGCAACCACCGCGGCGACGAGGTGGCGACCGGGTTGCTGCGCGGCCTGGCGCGCACTCGCCGCGTGCCCATGGTGGTGCGTCTCTCCGGCACCCGCGAGGCGGAAGGGCGCCTTCTGCTCCAGGCCCAGGGCATCGCCGCCTGCGACACCATGGAGGAGGTGGCGCTGGCCGCGGTCGCGCTCACCCGTGGCGGGGGCTGAGCCGGTGGCGGTCCTGATCGACGAGCGCACCACGATGCTCTTCCACGGCGCTAATTCCAATGCCGGGCGCTATCACCTGGGCGAGGCGATCGCCATCGGCACCCGAGTGGTCGCCGGGGTCAGCCCCGGCAAGGGCGGCGGCGAGATCGGCGGCTTGCCGAACTTCGAGAGCGTCGCCGAGGCGGTCGCGGGCGGCGTGCCGGATGCCGCGCTGCTGATGACGCCGGCCCGCTTCGCAGTGGATGCGGCCTATGAATGCTTGGACGCCGGCATTCGCTTGATCATCATGATCGCCGAAGGCGTGCCGGTGCACGACACGCTGCGGCTGATCGCGGCGGTCCGGGCGCGAGGCGCCCGCCTGGTCGGGCCGAACACGCCCGGGCTATTGGCACCGGGGCGGGCCAAGGGCGGGCTGATGCCGATGAACGCCTTCAGCCGCGGCCCCGTCGGCATGGTCTCGCGCAGCGGCACGCTCTCCTACGAGACCGCCAAGGAATTGACGCGCGCCGGTATCGGCCAGAGCAGCTTCGTCGGCGTCGGCGGCGATTCCGTGCGCGGTACCTCGATCGCCGAGGTGCTCGACCTGATGGAACGTGATCCCGAGACCGAGGCCATCGTCCTGATCGGCGAGATCGGCGGCAACCAGGAAGAGGTGGCGGCCGAGCGTCTGCGGCGCGGCTTCACCAAACCGGTGGTCGCCTATATCGCTGGCGAGCAGGCGCGCCCGGGGCGCACGATGGGTCACGCCGGGGCGCTCGTCACCGGCGGCGTCGGCGCGTACGCTGACAAGGTCGCGGCGTTGGCCGCGGCCGGTGCGGTGATCGCCACCTCGCCGGCCGATGTCGCGATCAAGATCGCCTCCCTTCTCTCGCAGCGGAAGCCAACCCCATGAGCGATCAAGAAACCCGCCGCGTCGCCCGCGACGAGCACGGGCCGCGCGCCACCTTCGAGGAGATCGAGATTGGCAAGGATCTCGGCGCGCTGGAATGGACCGTGCAGCTAGACGAGATCGCAACCCAAATCGCCCTCGACGATGATCCCCACCCCTGGTTCACGGGCGACTCGCCCTTCGGCGGGACGATTGCACCGCCGCAGCTCGCCTACCGGCCGCCGCGCTGGCTCCTGTCGCGCAACTACAACGTGCGCGGACTGCTCTACAAATGGGAGTTCGAGAACCTGCTGCCGCTGCGCCCGGGTATGCGCTTGACCGTCAAGGGCCGCATCACCGACAAGTGGATCAAGGCCGAGCGCGAGTTCGTCGCCTACGAGGCGTGGGGCGAAAACGAGGCGGGCGAGCGCGTTTTTCACACCCGCCGCGTGCAGATTCTCGACGTGATCAAACGCACCGTGCCGCGCGAAGGCGCCGGGGTCGATTCCGGCGTCAAGAAGGAGCGCATCGCATGAACCTGGAGCCGGGTGCGGCGCTGCCGCCGGTCGCCAAGCAGCTCAGCCTCGAGATGTTCCGCCAGGGCGGCGCCCGCACCATCCACAACGACTATGAGGCGGCGCGGCAAGAGGGGCTCCCCGCCCCGGTCGCCGTCGGGCCGCAGGTGGCGGCGCTGCTGTTCAAGATGATGCGCCAATGCTTCGGCGCGGGCTGGGTCGTGGGCGGGCGAATCGCGCTCACCTTCCGCCGCCCGGTCTACGTCACCGAACGGGTCGCCGCCGAGGGCCGCGTGACCCGGGTCGAGCCCGAGGGCGGCAAGCGCCGCGTGCACTGCGAGGTCTGGGTCGCCAACGCGCAGGGCGAGCGCGCCATCGTCGGCGAGGCGAGCGGCCTGGTGGATTGAGGCGAGCCGGGAGGTGGGCTTGGGTCTGGCCGTGATCGGCGCGCCGGCTTCGGGCGCACCGGTACCTTGTCGTTGAAGGGCGCGCTCGAGGGGCTCGGCTTCGGTCCCTGCCATCACATGCTCGAGGTCTACGCCCACCCCGATCAGGCGCCCCTCTGGCAGCAGGCGGCCGAAGGCCAGGCGATCGACTGGGACCGGCTGCTGGCGGGGTACCGCTCAGCGGTCGATTGGCCGGGGTCGCATTTCTGGCGCCAGCTTTCGGCGCACTATCCGGCCGCCAAGGTGGTCCTCACCGTTCGCAGCGAAGAGTCTTGGTACGCCAGCATCGCCAAGACCATCATGGCCTCGCACCAGGCGCCGTCGCGAAGGCTTGTCGGCCGAGACGCTGACCGTCCGCCGCATGGTGCGCAAGGTGGTGTTCGAGAACACCTTCGCCGACCGCCTGGCCGATGCGGATCACGCCAAGGCGCTCTACCGGCGCCACAACGCCGAGGTGCAGGCGGCGCTTGGCGCCGACCGGCTGCTGGTGTTCGACGTGGCCGAGGGCTGGGCGCCGCTCTGCCGCTTCCTGGGCTGCCCGGTGCCGGCGCGGAGCCCTTCCCGCGCACCAACACCACCGAGGAGTTCCTGGAGCGGCGCACGCGGCTGAAATGAAACCGGCCGCGCCGCGCCGCTACGCCTTCGGCTTGAACAGCTACACCTTCAGCTTGAACAGCTTGGCCGCGTTGTCCCACAGAATCTTGGGGACGATCTCCTTGCGCCAGCCGTAGCCGAGGAAATCGCGCACCGATTCCTGGAGGTCCTTGGTCGGGTAGGCGGTGCCGAACAGCATGCGGTCTTCCAGGAACATGTTGGCGCCCTGGACGTAGGTATCGGCGCAGATCATGCCGGCGGTGGAGATGTAGAGGTCGGGCGAGACGTAGACGTTGGGGCTGGTGAGGGCCACCACCACCATCTCCGCCGCATAAGGCCACGCCGCGTGGGAGCAGATGATCTTGAGGTCGGGATAGCGCCGCGCCACGCGCTGGATCGGCACCGGGCTCGACCATGAGATGTCGTGGTTGGCGAGGGCGCACAAGAGGCCCGAGAGCGAGATCGAGACCGGCAGGTCGTATTTGAGGGCGGCCTCGTAGATCGGGTTCAGCTCCTTGTCATCCGCCCAGCGCGGCTTTTGGCCTGAGCCGGGTTCGATCGAGATGCCCTTGATGCCGGGCGCACGCGCGTATTTCTTCACGTCCGCCAGCCCCTTCGGGATCGCCTCCAGATCGATGCCGAGGAAGCCGAGGAAGCGATCCGGGTACTCCGCCACCGCCTCGACGATGTCGCGGTTGCTGACCCCGCCGAGCGCACCGGCGCCCTCCGAGGCGCGGCCCATGAGCACGCCATAGCGCACGCCGACGCTGTCCATCTCCTGGAACAGGAGACCGAGATTCTCCTCCCAGGCCGAGCGCGAGCCCTTGAAGGTGTTGAAATGGCGCGGGTAGTGCATGGCGGTGCGAAACGTCGGCCCCTTGGTCCAGGCCGGGATCGGCGGACGCAGGCGCAGGTCGATGATGGGTTGCATGGTCTCCCCCTGGTATGGCCCGCTCAAGCGCCGGTCGGCAGCTTGCGGCGGTAGTAGTCGAAGACAGTGGTGAACATCTCGTTCTCGCCGAGCTCACGCGCGCATTCGACATAGACCTGGCGCGCGTACTCGGCGAACAGCGCCGGGAATTCGAAGGTATCACCCAGTTCGCAGGTGAGGGTCAAATCCTTGGCCATGAGCGGGTGGCTGATCTGGCCGATGCCATAGATCCCCTCGCGCACATAGCGGCCCATGAAGGCCTCGAGCACATGGCTGTTGCCGGAGCCACCGACCGTCCACGCCACCAGATCCTCGAGCTTCAGCCCCTCGGCCATGCCCAGCACCAGGGCCTCGGCGTTGGATGCGGACAGCGCCCCCACCAGGAAATTGTTGATGATCTTGGTGATCTTGGCGTTGCCGAGGGCACCGACGTAGTCGACGCTGCCGAGCTTCTCGAGCACCGGGCGATACCGCTCGAAGGTCGCCGCATCGCCGCCGATCACGATCGGCGAAGTGCCGGCGCGCGCCGCCGGCACGCCACCGCCGATCACGCTGCCATCCAGGAACTGGGCGCCCTGGGCGGCGAGGGCCTTGCCGATCTCGCCGGCCACTTGATAGGAGGTGGCGCTGAGATCGACCAAGGTGCCCTTGAAGTTGGCCGCCTCGCAGATGCCGCCCGTGCCCCCGACCACGGCGCGGAGCGACGCGTCGTCCCAGATCATGGTGATGATCAGTTCGCACTCGGCGGCAATCGCCGCCGGGCTCGCCGCCGGGCGGATCGTGTTGGAGGCGATCGCCGCCACCTTCTTCATGTCGAGGTCGAAGGCCAGAATCTGGTGCCCGGCCTTGGCCAGGTTCAGGGTCATCGGCGCGCCCATGGCGCCGGTGCCGATCACGCCGATCTTCATGGCGCGCTACTCCTTCGGGTCCGGGGTCAGGGCCGCCATGTTGGCGGCCTGCTCCATCCAGCGGAGCGCGAGCGGGAAGTAGTGGTCCTTGTGGCCGAGCGCGCAGGTGCCGCGGTAGACGGCAAGTGAGAGTGCACCGAACGCGGCCGGCAGGCGGTGCCGCCTGGCCATCTCGGATGCCAGCTTCATGTCCTTCATGATGTAGCTGGTCGGGAACAGGCCGCGCCCGACATTGCCGCTGAGCGCGTTTTTCTCGAAGTGGTTGGCGAGCGCGTAACTGTCGCCCGAGCC
>SHWA01000038.1 GCA_009693995.1 Alphaproteobacteria bacterium
TCGACGTCCCAAACCACACGCTCCCGTAAATCCTCGGAATAGGGTCGCACCATGCATGCCGGCCTCCATCCCCAGCCAGCAGCTTGAATCACATTTCAAACCCTTCGGGAATCCCCTACGATTCCATCAATCCGGGAAGTGCTCTAGCCCGCTGCGCGCGTACCGGTGCATCGGCTTCGCCCCAGAGTCTACCACGCAGTGGGTCGGAGCTTTCGCTTGCTGGCCTTCCCGGGAGCCACTCCATGATCCTGCGCGGGATCGTAACCTTTGCGCTCGGCTACGCCGCTCTCGCCCTCCTGATGTATGTCTTCCAGCGGTCGCTGATGTATTTCCCGAACCGCGCCCGGCCCGAGCCGGTCAGCGCCGGCGTGCCTGAGATGCGCTCTGTCACCCTGACGACCGCGGATGGCATCGGCCTGCATGCGCTCTACCGGCCCGCCGCGCCCGGGCAGGCGACCGTCGTGTTGTTCCATGGCAACGCCGGCAATGCCGGCCACGTCGCCCATAAGGCGCGCCCCCTGCTGGACCAGGGCCTCGGCGTGCTGCTGGTGGACTACCGTGGCTACGGCGGCAACCCCGGCAGCCCGTCGGAGGCAGGCTTGATCACCGATGGTCGCGCCGCCCTTGAATTCCTGACCGCGCGCGGGGTCGGCGCCGACCGCACCGTGCTCTACGGCGAATCGCTGGGCAGCGGCGTCGCCGTCGCCCTGGCCGCCGAGACACCGATCGGGGCCGTGATCCTGGAGGCGCCGTTCACGGCCGCCCAGCACGTGGCCGAGCGGCGCTACTGGTACCTGCCGGTCGCGCTCTTGATGAAGGACCGGTTCAATTCCCTCGTCCGCATCGGCCGCGTGCAGGCGCCGCTCCTGGTCATGCATGGTGAGCGGGATCTGGTGGTGCCGGTGGCCCAGGGACGGGCGCTCTTTGCCGCTGCCAACGAACCCAAGGAAGCCCATTTCATCGCCGCGGCCGACCACGCCAATTTGTTCGAGCACGGCGCAGCCAAACTCGCCCTGGGCTTTCTCGCGCGCCACGTGCCGCCCCGGTAGACCCGCCTCAATCGCCCCGGTGCAAGGGGAGCGAGCCGATCCGCCGCTCGATCTCCTGCACCAGCGAGCGGTAGGCCGGGCTGTCCACCGCGCAAAAACGGCGCTTGAAGGCCGCCTCGTCGAGGAACTCGGGCAGGTCCGCGACCGAGGGGAAATACCCGCCCTCGCGGGCCGCGCCACCGATGAACTCCTGCACCCGCCGCGCGCGCTCCGGATCCAGCGCGGCCTCGGCGAAGCGCACGCCGGCGCGGTCGGCGGCAATGTCGGTAAAGCTGAAACCGGTGCCAAAGCGACTGTCGTCGACCACTTTCAAGACACCGATGGCATCGGCGAGACCAGCACCGCCGGTCGCGGCGAGGCCGGCCGAGATCACGAAATGCTGCATGAAGTCATGCCGGCCACCGAGGCCGACCGGATCCTTCGGCGGGCGCGCCGCCGGCGGAGCCACTCCGGCCACGCGCTCGAAGCGCGCATCGCCGAACAGCGCCGCGAGGGCGATCAGGGCGGCGCGGTTTTCTTCGACCGCGGTCTCCGGCGTCGCCCGCTCGCGCGCCAACTGGAACAGCGGGCCGAGATACTGGTGCAGCGATACCTTGCCGGCGCGCGCGAGCTTGCGTCCCGTCTCCGCCAGCCGCTGGATAATAGGGTGCGATCGGCCGCAGCTCGGGCAGCGCCGCCTCGAGCCCGCCGCGGAGACCGTTCCTCAAGGCAGCCACGAGTTCGGCACTGGGGCGCAACCTCAGCGAGACGCGCCCGCGTTCAAAGGCGGCCCCCTCCATCGCCTGCACCAGCGCCTCACCGGTGCCGTCGCCATAGACGGTGTTGACCAGGCGTGCGAGGACCCAGCCGGCCACGTCTCCCGGCAAGCCGAGCCGACCTAAGTGCACGTCGATCCCGGACTTGTCCTCGGACGGAGCGACGCTAGCGGCAAGATTGGCGTACCGCCCGAGTGGATTCGCGGGAAGGCGGATGGTCGCGGTCGCGTGCAGACCCGCCGCGTCGATCGCAACTCGGCTGGCGAAACCCGGAATGGCCTTGGCCCCGAAACGCAAAACGCCGTTGATCTCCGCCTCGGTGAACGACGCGACAGTATCCCCCGCAGATTTCCCGTCGAGCGTGCCGCGGAGCCGGCGGCCGAGTTCAAGGATGCGCCGCGCCTCCTCCGGCCCGGCAGCCGGGTCGCCGCCGACCACGGGGGCATCGTCGATCAAGGTGACCAGGACCGCGGCAGGTAACCCGACCACGAGCGCAACAATCAGGGACAGGACTGCCAGCATGCCGAAGGAGGTTCCGATGAAAGGGCCAGCCAACTACCGGGCCAGAACCTCGCTGATGACCCGCTCGATTTCGCGGGCCAGTTGCAGGTCGTGGCTGGATGGTTGCCGCGGCGCGAGAGCAGCACGGCGCAGCGTGTTGAGCTTCTGCAGCACCTCCTCCTTGTCACGGAGTGCCAGGGAAGAATCCATCGGCGTCACACCGGAGATGGCGTAGCTGCGGCCGTCGGGTCCGGTGACGGTGAAATATTCCGGCAGGCTGGTGAACGGGCTGCCGGCCTCGAAATGCGCCTCCTCGTGCAGCCGCACGTCCCGGTCCCGATCCTCCAGGGATTGCACCAGCGAGGCTTCGCGCCCGGTCAGGCCGGCGGCAAACAGGTTCGCGCCGCTTCGCCTGCGGATCGATTCCTCGAAGATGATCTGGTCGATGCGCGCTTGCTCCTCACGGGCGCGATCCAGCATGTCGGAGCGGGTGGAATCGATCTGGATGCGAATCGGATCCAGGAAGATCGGCGTCGGGCCGCCCCGGCTGGCCATCTCGGGCCGCGTCGCCAGTTGCCGCGCGGCGCGCTGAGCGGGGGCGTCGCCACCGCCCACCGCCGGGGCAGGCGCCTTCTTGCCCGGGTCGAGCTGTCGCGCGGCGCGCTCCGCCGGGGTAAGCGGACGCTCGGAGTCGGCGAACGCCGCCACCGACAAGGCGCTCGCGATCAGCACCATGGATGCCAGTCGGACCCAGACCATGTGCGTTCTCCTCGGTCCGCGGGGGAAAGAAAGGCCGCAGCTTTCCACTCCTTTGCACGATAGTGATTGTGATACCGTTTCCGTTAACATTCGTAGTAGCGGACAGCACAATGGTGACGATTCGCACCGCCAAAACGATGGATGCGGCCGGCATAGCGCGGGTGCACGTGGACACTTGGCGGACGACCTATGCCGGCATGCTGCCCGACCGGCCGCTCCTCGACCTGTCGCAACAGCGCCAATTGCGCAGCTGGCTGGCCTTGATACGAGCCGAGCCAGGGCGGCAGATCGTGGCCATCGACGGGACTGCGGGCGTGGTCGCCTTCGGCTCCTGCGGCCGCGCCCGCCGCAGCCAGCTTCCCTACGACGGCGAAGTCTTCACGCTCTACGTCTTGCCTGACTACCAAGGGCAGGGCATCGGCCGCCGGCTGCTGGCGGGTCTCTTTGGAGTTCTCGCGAAGGAGGGATTCCGCTCGGCGCTGGTCTGGGTCCTGGCTGGCAATCCGGCGCGCTTCTTTTATCGTTTCATGGGCGGTAGCTGGGTCGCCGTGCGCGAGGAATCCCTCTTCGGCACCCGGGTCGAGGAGCACGGCTATGGCTGGCTCGACCTCGGCGCCGTCACGGCCAAGTCCGACCCCGGCTCGACCATCTGAGTTCGACGTCGCCACGAGAGGAGACCCGGATGCCATACGCCCTCTCGGGCGATGTGCGCCTCTATTACGAAGAAACCGGGAGCGGAACCCCGGTCCTCTTTGTGCATGAATTCGCCGGCGACCACCGCAGCTGGGAGCCCCAGGTGCGGGCGCTCTCGCGCCGCCATCGCTGCATCACCTACAACGCCCGCGGGTATCCCCCGTCCGACGTTCCGGAGGTGGCGACCGCCTATTCCCAGACCCAGGCCGTGGATGACGCGGCCGCCGTGCTGCGCCATCTGGGCATCGACCGCGCCCACGTTGTCGGCCTCTCCATGGGCGGGTTCGCCGCATTGCACTTTGGCCTGCTCTATCCCGCCATGGCGCGCTCGATCGTGGTGACCGGCTTCGGCTACGGGTCGGATGCGTCGGTGCGCGCCCAGTTCCAGGCGGATGCCAAGGCGCTCGCCGGCAAGTTCGCGGCGCTGGGTGCCGATGGCGTCGCCGAGTTCTACACGGTCTCGCCGGCGCGCACGCCCTACCAGCGGAAGGACCCCCGTGGCTGGGCCGAGTTCAAGCGGCAGATGGCCGAACACTCGGCACTCGGCTCGGCGCGGACCGTCCTCAACGTCCAGGCCAAGCGCCCGTCGGTCTATGAGCTGGAGCCGGCATTGCGCGAAATGACGGTGCCGACCCTCTTGATCGCTGGCGACAACGACGACATGAGCCTGGAACCGAGCCTGTTCGTGAAGCGCGTGGTGCGCACCGCCGTGCTCTGGGTGTTCGGTGATACCGGCCACACCATCAACCTGGAGGAACCGGCGCTCTTCAACCAGGTGGTTGGCGACTTCATCGCCAACGTGGACGCCGGCCGCGCGCCCGTGCGCGACCTGACCGCGGTGCGCCAGTCGACCCTGCTGGGTCCGGCAGCCGAACGTTGAGGAGGGCGTAAGCCGTGTCCAGCAGCCAGATCCAGCTTCTTGTCGCCGCAATCCTCTTCGTCGGCAGCCATTTCGGCGTGTCGTCGACCCCGCTGCGCCCGCGCCTGGTCGCGGCTGTCGGCGAGCGCGCCTATCTCGCCATGTATTCGACGGTGCAGATCGTGCTGCTGTTCTGGCTGATCGCCACGTTCCGGGCCGCCGATACCCTGCCGCTCTGGGCGGTGCCGGGGTGGGTCCGCCATCTGCCGACCTTGCTGATGCCGGTCGCCTTCGTCCTGGTCATCGCCGGGGTCGCCACACCCAACCCGACCGCGGTGACTGGCGAGGCGCCGATCCCGGGTAAGCCGGCCGACATCGGCATCTTTCGTGTCACCCGCCATCCGGCGATGTGGGGCATTGCGCTCTGGGCAGGGTCCCACCTGGCTGTCAGCGGTGAGACCGCCCGGTTGCTGTTTTTCGGCGCCTTTTTCGTTCTCGCCACAGTCGGCACGGTTCTGATCGACCAGCGCAAACGGGAGAGTTGGGGGGCGGCCTGGGCCCCGTTCGCCGCCGCTACCTCCAACGTCCCGTTCGCCGCGATCCTCGCCGGCCGCACCAGGGTCACGCTCGGCGAGATCGGCTGGCGCTCGATCGGCGCTGGCTTTGCCGCGGCGGTGCTCGTTAACTGGTACCACGGTACTTTGTTCGGGGTGTCGTTGCGGCCTTGATGGGCGAGGCTCCCCTACCCTCCGGCTTGGTGTAGCGAGGAGGCGCCATGCGGCGCGGCGGCGGCATCGGCCTCAAAATCTTCGGCATTGCGATCATCCTGCTGGCGCTGATGGTGGCGGCCGCGCTCTATTCCAATCTCAAGCTGGCGGAGGTGCAGCGTCCGCTGCTCACGCTCGGCGAATCCCTGGTGCCACTCGCTGATCGCATCGCCCAGGTCGACGACGCGCTGCTGCACCAGGATCTGGTGATCGAACGGCTGTTTGCGGGCCACTTGGATGCCGCCGCGGCGCGGGCGTCCTTTGTCCGCTACAACGCGACGATCGACGACCTGCTGGCCGCGTCGGCGAGGCTGGTGGAACACGGCCTCAGCAATGCCGTCATGGACGGCAGCGGCCACGAACTGGCAAGGCTCGAATCGCTCGTCGCCAAGATCGCCCAGGACCACGGCCGCTATCGTAGGCGGGCCGAGGAGACCATGGCGGCCATGGCCGGCGGCCGCAGCGAGCGCGCCATCACGCTCGCCGAAGTGCTCGAAGCCGACGAGGACTCGATCAATGACCTGGTCGGCGACGTGCTGCGTGAGATTCAAGCCTACAACGAATTGAACACTGTCCTGATCGGCGCGCGCCAGGAGGAAGCGCGGCGCGCGACTCTGCTGCTGACCGGCTTCGCGACCATGGTCGGGCTGCTGTTGGCCTACCTGGTCACCCGCGGGCTGCTGCGCCCCATGGCCCGCCTGGTCAAGGGGGCAGAGGCCGTGGAAGCCGGGCGCCTCGACATCGAACTCGTGGTCTCCAGCCGCGACGAGATCGGCCAGCTCACCGTCGCCTTCAACCACATGGTCGGCGAACTGCGCGCCAAGGAGCGGATCAAGGAGACCTTCGGCCAGTACGTCGATCCGCGCGTGGTGGAAGGCCTGATCGGCGCCCGTGCAGAAGCGGCGAGCGCCGGTGAGCGACAGCTCGTGACCTGCTTCTTTTCCGACCTCGCCGGCTTCACCGCCATCGGCGAGCGCCTGACTCCGCCGGCTCTGGTCGCCCTGCTCAACGAGTATTTCAGCGCGATGACCGGGGCGATTCGCGCCGAAGGCGGACTGATCGACAAGTACATCGGCGATGCGATCATGGCCTTCTGGGGCCCACCCTTCTGTGTGCCGCCGGATCAGGCGACCCAGGCCTGCCGGGCGGCGCTGGCCCAGTTCAGTGAACTCGTGGGCGTACAGTCGCGGCTGCCGGACGTCCTCGGCCTGCGCACCGGGCTGCCGGTGATCGGCATGCGCGTCGGCCTCGCCACCGGCGAGGTGGTGGTCGGCTCGATCGGACCAACGGTTGCCCGCAGCTACACGATCATCGGCGATACCGTGAATCTCGGCTCGCGGCTGGAGGGCGCCAACAAGGCCTACGGCACCCGCATCCTGATCTGCGAGCGCACCCGCCAGATGGCCGGCACGACCATCGAGGCGCGCGAAATCGACCGCCTGGCGGTGGTCGGCCGGAGCGAGCCGGTGCGGGCCTTCGAGCTGTTGGGCCGGGCCGGCGCGGTCGCGCCCGACGTGCTCGCGGGTCGCGACCGGTTCGAGGACGGCCTCGCGCGCTACCGCGAGCGGGACTGGAGTGGGGCGGAGACAGGATTTCGCGGCTGCCTTGCGGCGATACCCGGCGACCGGCCGGCAACGCTCTACCTCGAGCGCATCGCCCACTTCCGTGCCTCCCCGCCGCAGGCGGACTGGGATGGGGTCTGGCACCTGGAGAAGAAATAGCTCGGGCCCCTGCCCCGGCCAGCGGGGCTACTCACTTGGTCTCCGCGACATAGACCCCATCCCAGTTCGGGCCGGGCGGCGCTCGCTCGAAGGCGTCGATGCGGGCCGCGTACAGCGCATACAGGTTGGCGAGACGCCCATCGCAGGCGCGCGCCGCCGCGAGTTGCCGGCGCGCGCCGATCCAATCCTGGTCGCGATAGGCGGCGAGCATCGCCGCGTGCGCCGAGGCGAGGCGGTTGAAGCTCTCGTGCCCGGCGGTGCGCGCATCGCCGAACAGGGTGTAGATGCGGCTCGGCTCGCCCTTGCCCTTGACGCGGATCAGGTCGAGTTCCAGCGTCGCGAACTCGGGCGCCTGGGCGCGGGTGGCCTCGCCGATCACGATCGGTACGTCATAGAGGCGTGATTGCGCCTCGATCCGCGCCGCCAGGTTCACCGGATCGCCGATCGCCGAATAACTGATCCGATGCTCCGAGCCGAGATTGCCGACGATGCAGATGCCGGTGTTGAGCCCGACCCCGATCTCCGCCGGCACGTACCGGCTGCCGTCGGCCAGCGCATCCGCTTGCAGCTTGGCATTCAGCTTGCGCGCGCCGTCCAGCAGCTCGAGCGCGGCGGCGCAGGCGTGGCGGGCATGGTCGGGATCGGGCAGCGGCGCGTTCCAGAACGCCATGATGCCGTCACCCATGTATTTGCCGATGGTGCCACGCGCCTCCAGGATGCGGTCGGTCATCGCCGTGAAGTAGCGGTTGAGCAGCCGGGTGAGCGCCTCGGGCTCCGAGATGAACTCTTCGGAGATGCTGGTGAAGCCGCGCAGATCGGTGAACATCACCGTCATCTCCCGCGTCTCGCCGCCGATCCGCAGGCGCTCCGGCTCGCGCGCCAGCTGCTCGACCAGTTCGGGCGCGAGATAGTGGGCGAAGACCGTCCGCATCTGCCGCCGCGCCGCCTGCTCGCGCAGCAGGCTGAGCGCGGTCAGCAGCGTATAGAGCACCGCCGTCGCCAGCGCCGGATAGGCGATGTCGATCAGGAGACCCATGCGGGTGTAGCTGAACCAGGATCCCGCGACCGTGCTGGCCACCGCCACCAGGGCCAGCACCAGGCTCCACCAAGGCCCGAGCAGCGGGATGGTCAGCGCCAGCACCAGGCCAAGGGCGGCGATCAAGGTCGCCTCGAGCGCGCCGGCAAAATCCGGCCGCACCAGCCATTCGCCGGCGAGGATGGTCTCCAGAACCTGGGCCTGCACCGCGATACCGGTCATGCCGTCGAGGATCGGGGTGGCGCGGACGTCGGCGAGCCCGGCGGCGCTCAGCCCGAGCAACGCGATGCGGCCCTGCAACCGATCGGTGCCGACGCGGCCGGCCAGCACGTCGCCGGCCGAGATCGTGCGCTCCGGCGCCGGCAGGCCGTAGCGCAGCCAGATGCGGCCGTGACGGTCGGTCGGAATGGCAAGGCCGGGCATGGCCAGGGCTTCGACCCCGACGGCATCGCTCCGCACCGCGACCACCGCCTGCCCCGTGGCGGCACGCAACGCCTCGAGCGCGAGCGAGGGATAGAGATCATCGCCGATCCGTGCCAGCAGGTGCACCCGGCGCAGAGCACCCCGTCAGCCTCGGGCACCAGGGTCGTCAGGCCGATCCCGGCCGCCGCCTGCTCGAGCTCCCGCAGGTTGCGGCTGAGGCCCGGGAAGGCGAACAGGAAGCGGCGCGGATTGTCGCCCACTTCGACGAAGGAGGACCGCTTGCCGTCGGCGGCGGCAGCCCCGGGTCCCGCCACCGGCGTCGTCGTCTGGCCGAGTACCACCCGGCCACCGGCGATCGCTTGCGCCAGGATGGTATCGTTGGTCGGCAGGCGCCGCAGTTCGGCGACCATTGCCGCATCCAGACCCCGGAAGCTCTCGGCCAGGGCTGCCGGCGAGGCCCGGTCCGGCTCGGCAAACAGGATGTTCAGCGCCGCCGCCGCGACCCCTCCTTGCTGCAGTCGTTGAATCAGGTCGGCGATCAGGGTCCGTGGCCATGGCCACTGGCCGTGGACGGCGAGACTTTCCTCGTCGATCTCGACCACCACCACCGGCGAATCTGCCGACGGACGCGGTGCCAACACCTGGTAGAAGTCGAACACCCGCTGGCCCAGCATTTCCACCGGCGTCGGGTTCCACAGGCGCAGCGCCACTATCGCCAGAACGGCAGCGGCCGAGACGAACGTGGTCAGCAGGAAGCGGCGCACGGGGGTTTGAACCGTCGATGGAGCGCGCAGAAGGGCGGCCGGAACCCGGTCAGCCTAGGCGCAGCACCGCCGCCTTGTCACGCGGTCATCGGCGCGGATCGGCGGCGACGGGATCAAGGGGCTTGGAACCGGCCGGCTGAACCGCACTACCGGAGCGGCACGCGCCATTCCGGCCATTGGCCGCGCGCGGGGACCGAAGCTGGCGATCCGCCCGCCCCGCGGCAGCGCCAGCCGCTGGTCGGGGGCGCCTTCGCCGGCAGGTTCTGGCCATACTACCCGATGGGCGCGGGCGAGCGCCCGTCCGAGCGCCAGGTACGCCCCCCGGCAGCCCGCAAAATTGGTGCCCGGCCCCTCGTAGCGAAACCCGTGATCGGCGACCAGGCCTTCGAACGCCAGCACCCAGCCGTCGTAAAAGTAGCCGCCGACGCGCAGGCGATAGGACAGCCAGCGCGGGTCGTAGCCGATCTTCAGGTGGCGCGGATCGTTGAGGGGGCGCACCCGGGCACCGGACCGCTGGGCGAAAGCCGCCGCTTCCTCGTTGATCCTGGGCAGCAGCGTGGTGGCGCCCAGCAGCTTGCCATGGCAGTCGATCAGGGCCCGGGACAAGCCGTCCTCGGCGAACGGGGCCTCGCCGACCAGGCAGTCGTACCACATGCTGAACGCCACCTCGCCGACTCCGGGGTCGCCTTCATCCAGGGCGCCGTGGACCGCCGCGAGCCACCTGGCACACCGTCCTGCCGTATCGCGCCGGGGCGCCGCCTCGGGCAAAAGCTCGGGCCAGACCCGAAAGGCGAGCAGGGCGGCCGGGTCGCGCTCGGGGTCGACGGCCGGACTCTTGGCTGCGGAGCCCCGCCAGTAGGCCTCGACCGGCGGGCGGTAGCTGGCGAGCGTCGTCGTGAACTGTTCCCAGCCGGCGCTGCACGCGGCCCAGAGCCGGGCGAGCGGCTGGATCTCGCGCACCGGCGCGAGTGGCCCCGCCGCCGCACCGGAGAGCGCGAGCAACAATGTGATCGGGGCGAGACCGATACGCCGCACGGCTTCCTGCCTCCTTGCCGTCCAGGAGAATTATAGCCTGAATTCCCGAGCCTGTTTTGGGTCGGCGCTAACCAGCGCTTAATCGCTACGATCGAACCTGGGCGCGCTCGGTGCGGTCACTGCCGCGCGCGCTCGAACCATGGTATTAGAATCGTGAGGTGTGGCTCGCGATCCGCCTCTTGCTACAGGGAGTGACAGTCCACCATGACGACCACGGTCGCCAGCGTCGAGCGCCAAGCGTGGACCGAGCTCTCCGTGGAGTGGCTCCGCCGTGTGCTGGTGCGAATACGCCGACGCTTTCGCGCGGTGCACTTGGTCATGCTGGTGGTATTGGCCGGGTTCGCCGCCCTCTATCACTGGAATCCGACTCCCATCGAAATGCTCCGTCTCAAGACGTTCGACATCTACCAGCGCATCCACCCGCGGCCCTACGAGGCGCTGCCGGTCGTGATCATCGACATCGACGAGGAGAGTCTATCCACCGTCGGCCAGTGGCCGTGGCCGCGAACGGTGATCGCCGATCTGGTGTCGAAGCTGGCCAAGTCGGGGGTGGCGGTCGTCGGCTTCGACGTGATCTTTCCCGAACCCGACCGCGCCTCGCCGTCGCGGGTGGTCGACTCGATCGGCAACGTCGACCCTGCGGTTCGCGAGGCGCTGAAGGCGCTGCCCGACAGTGACGCGGTCTTCGCTCGCACCTTGTCCGAGCGCGGGGTCCGGGTTGTTCTCGGCCAGGCAACGGTGGCGCGGGAGACGGGCATTCAGAGCGAGTCCCGTCAGGACCGCGAGGTGTTCGCCAAGATCGGCGATCCCCTGCCGCACCTGTTCAATTTTCCCGGCATTGCCCGCAACCTGCCGCAGTTGGAGGAGGCAGCCCAAGGCATCGGCATGTTCAGCCTCAAGCCCGAGATCGATGGCGTCGTGCGCCGCGTGCCGATGGCGATGCGGGTCGGCGATCGGGTCTATCCGTCGCTTTCACTCGAAATGCTGCGGGTGGCCATGGGCGAACGCAACCTGCTCATCAAGGCCAATCCCCTCGGCATCCAGATGGTGGCGATCCAGGGCAGTGCCGGCCGGGCGACGGTTGCGATTCCGACCGACGCGCACGCCCGTGCCTGGGTCAACTACGCACGCCATGACCGCCGCCGCTACGTCTCCGCCCGCGACGTGCTGAGCGGTGCCCTGCCCGTGAACCGACTCGCGGGCCACCTGGCCCTGGTGGGCACCTCCGCGATCGGGCTCCTCGACATCAAGGCGACACCGGTGGATGACGCCATGCCCGGCGTCGAGGTGCACGCCCAGCTCCTGGAAACCGCGCTCTCGGGCAAGCATCTGAGCCGGCCGACCGACGTCGTGGTCGGCGAATGGGCGGCACTCTGGGTGATCGGCCTGCTGATGATCGTCCTGATCCCCCTCGTCGGCGCCGTGTGGACGTTGATCGTCGCCGGCGGCTCGATCGCCGCGGTGTTCGCCGTCTCATGGCACCTCTTCGTCGAGTACCAGATACTGTTCGACGTGGTCTATCCGACCGCGGTCGCGCTGGCTCTCTATATGCTGCTGACCTATCTCGGCTACGTCCAGGAGGAGAAGGAGCGGCGCCAGGTGCGCGGTGCCTTCGGCCGCTATATCTCGCCCTCGCTCGTCGAGCAGCTGGCGGCCAACCCCGAACGCCTCACGCTCGGCGGCGAGATGAAGAACATGTCGATCCTCTTCAGCGACATCCGAGGCTTCACCTCGATCTCCGAACAGTTCAAGTCCGACCCGCGCGGGCTGACCCGCCTGATCAACCGGTTCCTGACGCCGATGACCAACATCATCCTCGAGCGGCGCGGGACCATCGACAAGTACATGGGCGACTGCATCATGGCGTTCTGGAACGCCCCGCTCGACGATCCCGACCACGTACGCAACGCCTGCATGTCCGCGCTCGCCATGAGCGTCAGCCTGCGCACACTGAACGACGACCTGAAGCGCGACGCCGAGGCGGAGGGGCGCACATTCCACCCCATCAACGTCGGCATCGGGATCAACACCGGGGACTGCTGCGTCGGCAACATGGGGTCGGAGCAGCGCTTCGACTATTCCGTCCTCGGTGACGACGTAAACCTGGCCTCGCGCCTGGAGGGCCAGTCCAAGAACTACGGCGTGACCACGCTCCTCGGCCCCCGCACCCGCGAGCAGGCGCGCGACCTCGCCACCATCGAGCTCGACCTGATCGCGGTGAAGGGCAAGAAGGAAGCGGTGCACATCTTTGGCCTGCTGGGCGACGCCACCCGGGCGAAATTGCCCGAGTTCCAGACGCTGGTCGCCACGCACGACACCATGCTTACGACCTACCGCAGCCAGCGCTGGGCCGAGGCCACCGAGCGCCTCGAGGAATGCCGGCGCCTCGGCGGCAGCGAGCTCAGCTACCTGTATGATCTCTATGCCGAGCGCATCGCCGACTATGCCGCCAACCCGCCGGGTGCGGAGTGGGACGGCGTCTACGTGGCGAAGAGCAAGTAGCCGACAGACGGCCGGGGTCATCCACCCAAGGGCGGCTCAAGGGGCGCCCGTTCTGCCGGTCGAAATCGTGCTGTGGAAAGAAATGCGCCGTGGTGGCTGCGCTGATGGGAGGCAGGTGACCGCCCGACGGCGTTCCGGAAGGCGCAGTTGCGGGTTCGCGCCGAGGACCGGTTATCTCACGTGATTGGTCGATGTGGGTGCACTGTGACTGGCAAAAATAGCGCCCGAACACTGTAAACAACCCCGGCGACCCCAGCAATTGCTAGAAACATTTTTGTATTTCCAAGCAATTTCAGGACCGTTTCATAGAAAATACCAACAAGGAGTAGCAGCGACAAAGCGAACGTTGCACCATCAAAAATATGGGTAATGTATTCGCGGGTCGCATGCTGAATTGACCCAAAGCGGAACCAATTGATGCATAGAGCGGTCACCAGATAACCACCCATCAGACTAACGACCCATCGGTATAGGTCGTTTTCTGTCTCTGGGAGCACGATCGGCTAGGCCCTGAAGGCGGCAATTACGCCGAGCACGGCGCCAATTCCCGCAACAATCCCTTCTTTGACTGGGGTGACCTCGATGCCCAGAAATGGCACACTTACCCCGAAAAGGGCGAGCAGGGCAATACTCCCTCCCACGGCGCCTTTCAAAATCAAGATGAAAGAAACCGCGTTCAGCATCCTAAAAATGTTCTTGCGGGCACCCTCACTCATAGGGATTCTCACTTCGTTTCCCCCTACAGTCGCCAGAGGACTACCAACTTGTGAATAGCCCGTGACAATGCGGCAACCTGCGAACCGCGCCTATATGGGTACCAATACGCAATTTTTCAATGTTATTCAGTAACCTAAACTGAAAGTGCGACACTTACTCGAAGGGCCAGTGGCGCCGGAAATTGGCATCCACCGGCTGCGGCGGAACTGGTTTGGTCGCCACCTGCTGCACGGGCAAGGCCGCGGGCCGGGATGATTCAGCCAAGGCCTTCATCGGCATGATCACGGGCAACGGCGAAATCGGCGCCTGAAGAACGGGCGCGGTCGCCACGGGCACCGCTACCACAGGTGCCAACGGCGCCATCGGTGTTGCCACCACCGCAGCGGAGGCAGCGGCCGGTTGCGGCATTGCGGCGGGGGCGCTTGCTTCTTTAGCGACCGGGTGCGCCGGCACGACCACGGCCACCTTCTCGGCGGCTGGCTTCGCCTGAACCGGCGCCTCGGCGGTCCGCTGCGGCGGCTGCGGCAGTTCCGTCAGGTTGCCGATCGTCTCCGGCGACAGGCGGCCCGTTGCCAGCAGCACGCGATAGACGGCGACGCGCGCATCGTGTTGGGCAGAGGTAGCGTTGATGCGGGCGTTGAACACTTCGTTCTCGGCATCAAGGACGTTGATCACGGTCTCCTTGCCGAGCTCGCGCAGGCGGCCGCGGGCGGTGTGCACTTCGGAAGCGATGTTGACGGCGTTCTGCAGGAGCTGCACCCGCTCCCGCGCCGTATCCAGCGCCTGCCAGGCGAGGCGCACCTCCTCCTCGACCTTGCGCTCGATGAACGCCAGGTTGTCGAGGCTCGAGGCGTGCTGGAAGGCCGCCTGTGCGACCTCGGCGCGGGTCTGGAAGCCACTGAACAGCTCCCAGGTCGACTGCACCTTCAAGGTCCCTTCACGGCGATGGCCGACGCTCCCGTCCTCGTTCTTGTCCCAGCTGCCCTCGCCGACGAGGTTCAGCTTCGGATAGTAGGGCGAGGCGGCGGCGCGCTTCCTCGCGCGCGCCGCGTCCACCAGACCACGGCCATTGGTAAGCGCCGGATGTTCTGAAATTCCGGTCTTGATCGCCTCGTCGAGCGAGGCCGGCAGATTGCCGAGCGGCGGGGTCGGCGTGGTCATGTTGCCCGGGGTGGGCAAGGTGCTGAAGACCTGCTGGTATCGGCTGCGCGCGTCCTCGAGCTGCCCTTCGAAGGAGACTCGGCGCTCACGGCTGATCTGCAAACGCGACTTCGCCTGCAGCACATCGACCGTCATGCCGGAGCCACGCGCCACCCGCTCGTCCTCGAGCTGGAGCTGCCGGCGGATCACGTCCTCATTCAAGCCGGCAAGTTCGATCAGGCGTGATTGGCGGATCACATCCAGGTAGGCCGAGATCCCTTCCAGCATCACGGTCTGCCTGATCGCGGCCAGGGTGGCGTCAGAGACCCCTTTGTTGGATTCCGCGGCCTGGCCGGAGCTGGTAGTGCCGAAGCCGTCGAACAGGTTCTGGGTGACGGTCACCGAGTACCCTTGACGCGGGCGAGTCGAGCTTTCACCAGGATTGGCCCGGCGCGAGGGCGAATCGACAAAGTTGGGGCCATATTCCGCCAGCGCCCGCACCGAAGGCAGGTAGCCGCTGTAGGCGCGCCGCACTTCTTCGCTGGCCGACCCGACGTTGTTGGACGCCACCTTGATCTGCGGATGAGTGTCCAGCAGCCGCTTGACCTCGTCTTCGAGGCTCTGCGCCAGCGCCGACGACGAAAGCAAGGCGGCCGCCGCGAACGCCAGAATCCCCTTGGATGTCATCGGTCCCGTCCCTGGTTCATGGCAAACGCTTCGCGTCTGATGGTTCTCGCCTATCTTTAATTTATGCAGTAGTTCCAGTCACCCATGCAAAACCTTGGCCGAGTCGTGGCCGACAAATCACAGGTACTGTTGCCGCTCTGCCACCTGCTAGCCGGGTTGCACCGCTTAGGCATTGAGAACGATGTCACCTTTCGGGACCGAGATGCAGACCAGGCAGGAGCCGGCCTCCGGCATCGAGCCCGGGGAACCCACATAATCCACAGCGCCCGACTTGATCGCCGTCAAGCAAGTGCCGCAGTTGCCGGCGCGACAGCCGAAGTCGATGGTGACCCCCTGCTCCTCGGCAAACTCGAGGATCGAGGCGGCGCCGGCCACCCAGGGCACCGACTTGCCGCTCTTGGTGAAAGTCACCGTCATCTTGGTGCCGGCGGCGGCGGCCGTGGGCTCGCCAGCGGGCTTGGCTTCCGCGGTCTTCTTCACGCTGGCCGGGCCGAATGCCTCGAAATGGATGCTCTTCTCGGGTACGCCCCAGGCCTCCAGGTCGCCGACCACCGAGGACATCATCGGCGGCGGTCCGCACATATAGAAATCGTAGTTGTTGGACGGCAGCAGGCGCTTGAAGAGATCGACGCTGACCCGCTCGCCATGGGTGTAATCGACCCCTTCCTTCTCGGTCGGCAGCGGGTCCGAGAAGCAGAGGTAGAGCTTGACGTTCTCGTGCTCGACGGCGAGTCGCCGCAGATGGTCCAGCATCACCGCCTCGCGCCCATTGCGGACGCCGTAGAAGAAGTGCATCTCCCGTTTCGAGCCCGCTTCACAAATGGTGTTGACCATGCTCAATACCGGCGTCAAACCGATGCCGCCGCCGATCAGCACGACCGGCGTCTGCTTGGTCATGTCCAGGTAGAAGTGCCCGCCCGGCGCCTTCACATCGAGGATGTCGCCTTCGTTCACTTGGCTATGGAAGAAATTGGACGAAAGCCCCGGCGGCACGTCGGGCTTGTCGCGCGGCGGCGGCACGCGCTTGATGGAGCATCGGTAGTAGTTGGTATCGCCGCCTTTGCCCTGGTTCGGACTGTCGGAGAGCGAGTAGCAGCGGATCACCGGCTTGCGCTGGCCGGGGACCTGCAATTGGAAAGTCAGGTATTGCCCCGGCCGGAACGGGGGCAGGGGCTTGGCGTCATGGGGCTCCAAGTAGAAGGAACAGATGTCGCCGCCCTCGAGGTTCTTCTTCTTGACCGAGAACTTGCGGAACCCGTTCCACGACAGTTCGCTCTGCTCGCGCTCGAATTGGCGCAAATCCATGATCTGATCGATGCGCGCCTTGAGGGCCTGGCGCTGCAGTTCGGCGCTGCGCCCGCCCTCCGCCATCTGCCGCAGGCCGCTGAAGGTCAACATCGCCACATAGGCGCTGAGCGCGCCCAGGAACGCGACCGCGGTCGCGGCGACCAGCATGTCCATGTTCCCGCCCCCTAATTCAGAACTTGCGCCGAATTTCCAGTCGCGCTCCGTAGATGTCCTCGTCTCGGTCGCGCCAGCCGGCGATCGCGTCGGCGCGGACGATCCACGCCTTGGTGAGCGGCCGCTGATAGCGCAGACCGACGGCGTACTCGTCGCCCTTGGCCTTGCGCCCCGGCTCGTTGTTGCCTTCGATCACCTGGACCACGGCGCCCTCGACCACGATCTGCTGGTCGAGGGCGAACAGGTATTCCAGCCCGAGGGCGCCACCGAACGTATTTTGGCCGGTGTCGTCGAGTTTGGGGAAGTCGGTCAGACCGTCGGTCTCGAAGTTGATGCCGGTGTTCTTCAGCACGCCACCCGCCCCCGCGTCACGCACCAAGGCCTGCGGCCGGTCGAGGCCCACGAACAGGTTCAGATAAGGGATCAGCGTCGACGGCTTGGAGGTGATGAACGAATTCTCGAACAACAGGATCAATCCGTCGGCCGTCTGCTGCAGATTGTTGTTGCGGTCCTGGCCGACGCTCCAAAGCGCGCGCACGCTCGACGAGAACCAGTTCTGGAAGCGGCGCGTGTGGGCGGCGGTCAGGCTGTGGAAGGAGCGGTCGTCGAACCCGCCCCGCCCGTCGAGATAACCGTAGCCGAGCTCGAAATATCCCCTCAAGGCCTCGATGAAGGTGGTGACTCCATACAGGCTCACATTGTGGTCGGCTAGCTTGTTCTCGTCGTCCACGAACGCGGCGCTCGACACCTTATCGAACCCGGCGAAGAACGTGACGTCCATGTTCGAAATGTCGAGGGCGGTGCTGTGGAATGCCGGGATCGTGAAGGCGAACCCGGTGAACGCGTCCTCGACCCAGACGCCGTTCTGGAACAGGAGTGGCATCAGGCCAAAGGTGAACGGCAGGTCGATCTTGTTGTACTGGCCAGTAAAGCCTTGGAGGATCGCCCCCGCGTCGCCCTCGAAGAACAGGGCGTCCAGATTGCCATCGACCTCCGCCTCGAACCGATCGTTGGCGCGGTCGTTGCCGCCAAACTCGTAGCGCGTGAACCGGCCGCCCCGGTCGAGCGGCCGGAAGAAGGCGTGGATGCGCTCTGTCGCCGTGATCTTCCAATCGACGTCCAGGTTGAGCCGGGTGGCGACCTGCGCCAATTCCTTCTTGCCGTTGTCGTTGAACGCGACCGCGGTACGCCAGTCGCCGTAGATCGAGAGCGTCTGCGCGGTCAGGTTCTTCGAACCGAACACGCTGGAGCCGTGTTGCAACGGCCCCTCCTGGTACTGCGGCCGCCCCAGCTCCAGCAGCGGCCGTGGCGTCGGAACCGGCCGCTTGCCGCCATAGATCTCGAGCTGCGCCTCGGGCGAATAGGGCTTATCGGCATAGGACGGGTCGGGCCGGAAGACCTTGGGGTCGTAGGGTGTCGGCTTCACGCCCGGGGACATCTCCGGCTCGCCGGCGGCTAGTGCGCCGGCGGCCAAGCCAAAGACCAGCAGGGCGGCCAGCGTTGCCGCCGCCTTGCCCGCCTTCCGCCCCCTCGCCCTGCCTACCCCTTCCCGGTTCGTCGTGTTGTGTCGCATGTTCTGTCGCATGCCGCCTTATTTCACCTCGAACTCGACGGTGTAGGGATGGATGTCGAGCATCCATTCGTTCATCGCCTGCTCCATGTCGACCGTCGCCCCGACGAACCGCATGAAGTACATCGGCTCCGCACGGCTGCGCATCCGCACCGCCAGCCGGTACTTGCCTGGCCTGGCGAGGAGGTTCCCCGGGACCGAGTACGAGGCGTCCCGATAGCTGAGCGGCGTAATGCTGCGCGCCTCCATGCGCACGAAGGGCGGATGGTTCATGACCGTGACCGGCTGTGCCGGTGGCCGCAACATCGGCAATTGGTCGGCGTCGAAGTTCACCGGCAGATACATCTCGCGGTCGGTGCCCTTGACGTTCATGGTCAGGAACTTGGTCTGCAGGTTGAACAGCTGGTCGTCATGGGCGATCTTGCCGGCGGCGACGTCGAGAGAGTGCAGGTCCGCCATGTCGCCGATGGAATCGACGTAGCCCGATTCCCAAACGTTCTTGCCGTCGGGATCGATGAGCGCGACGTTCAGCCAGATTTCCGGCTGCGCGCCGAGGGAGCCCGAGGGCAGATTGTGGCCGGGATTGGTGTTGGTAACCCGGTACGCGAACTTCAGCGACTGTCCGGCCTTCAGGTCGCTCTTGAGGAACGGCCCGTCGATCCGGCCACCGGCCTCCATCACCTCCTTGCGGAGTTGCGCCTTCTTTTCCAGGCCCTTGAAATTCGCCTCGACCACGGCCCAGGCCTCTTCCCGGTCGATCCGGTCGGACCACGCCTCAGGGAAGTTCACCTTGACTTGGCCCTTCTCGACCTTTTCCTCGAACTCCTCGGAACCCCACTTGGCGCGGTAGTCGAACAGCAGCCATTGGTCGATCGTCCACTGCTGGGCATCGGTATTGTGGGGGAAGATGCCGGGATGGGCGATCGGATAGCCGGGACCGGCGAAGGAATGGTTGGCGTGCTTGCGCCCCGGGTTGATCGCCTGGCCATTGATCACCGCGGCGGGTCCGATGGCGTATCCAGCATTCACCCCTTGCTGCTTGCTCATGTGGCAGTCCTGGCAGCTCACCCCTTGCTTGAAGGCAGGTGAGGCCCGGTACTGGTCCCACACGACCTCGAGCTTGATCCCCAGGTTGACGGCCACTTGGTGGCAGGAAACGCAGAACTCCGACTTCGACAGCGTCTCGAACTTGATCGCGTCGTTGTGGATTTTCATACCGCGCTCAGACGGCTCGGTGGCGACCTTGTAAAAGCTCTTGTTGTCGATGACCTCCTTCAGCCCGGTCGCCGCCCCCTGGTTGCCATACATGGGCTTGTGGATGTCACCCGCTTCGATCACCCGCTCGCCGTTGACCTTGCCGAACGACTCGGCAACCCGGTGACAGGTGATGCAGGTGATGCCTTCGCGGCTCACCTGGCTCCGCTTCCACAGCGGCAAGTCGCGCTGCTCGCCCAGGGCGGTGCCGACGCTGGCATGGCAGCGCACGCAGAAATGGCCGATGGTCGGGGCCAGATCGTTGATCGCCTGTTCGAACTTGTGGAACATCGGCGAGATCGACCCGTAGGCGTGGGACGAGATCTTCCACTCGTCGTAGATCTGCTGGTGGCACGGCGCGCATTGCGCCGCGCTCGGGAAATCCGACTCCTTGTAGACTTGCGCGTGGGGATCGCCTTCGGGAGCCTTCTTGTCCTGCGCCAGGGCGGGCGATGCCACCACCAAGACGAAAACGGCGATCGCGGCCGGAATCCAGCCGCGATGCCGGGAACCGACGCTTCGGTTACGGCCGTCGAGCATTGCTTGTTACCTCAACTCTGAGCGCCGGCTCGCGATGGTATCTGTGGCAGAGCTGACAGTCCTCGCGTACCGCTTTTTCATTGTGACACTGCGCGCAAGTATTGGAAGTCATACCCGAGAAATTACTAACGAATTGTGACCGGTCCATGGCCGCGAAGCCACTCGCATAGTCGGCCTTCGCATCCAAACGGTGGCATGTCTGGCAGCCTTGCTCAACTTTTTCGAGATCTGCGGTGACCAGACCCGGTAGCCGCAGGTGCGGCGGGTGCGAAAACCAGAAGTGCGGCCGCCGGGTCGCCTGCCGATAACCCCAGACCGGTTCCAGCTTTTCGGCATCCTGGCCAGCGTCCGTCGCCTTGACCACCGCGTGGCATTTCATGCAGTTGCCAACGCCGTCGCGAGTCGAGAGCAGTTCGTCGCGCATGGCCTTGGCGCGGTCGCGCTCTTCGTCGTCCCCTGCGGCGGCCACCCGGGCGACCGCAAATTCGATCCAGGCGCGCGCCACCGGATCAGCATGTAGCTGAGGGCGATACCGAAACTCGATCCGGTCGCCGTACCAGCCGCCCATCTCCGCCTCGGCCGGAAGCTCGTATTCCTGGTTGCGCGCCCAGGCGCAGGCGACGCGCTTGATCGCCTCGGGATTCATGCCGGTCAACAACCGCTCGGCCTTACCACCGAGATCCTTGATCTTCTCCATGAGCGCCGCCGCACCGTCGTCCACCAGGTCCTGGAGGAAGCCCTCCATCGGCTTGGCGTAGCTGTCCTTGTCGTCCGCCACCACCCCGATCAGATAGGCGCCGATCGGGCTCATCTCCTCGGTGGAGATGCTTTCGTAGTCCTCCGCCTCGGGCTCCTTTGGCTTCCTGCCGGCGGCCATGGCCTTCGCCTTCTCCTCCATGGCCTTCATTTCTTCGATGGTCGGGCCGCACGTATCGCGGATCTTGGCGCGGTCGATCTTGCGCTGGTCGAACTCGGGCAAGCGCAATAGCACCATCTCCTTCTGCGCCACCTGCTGCGCATGGCACCCGGCACAGGCCTGGTCGAAGCCTTTCACCACCGGCAGCCGCTGGTTCATGTCCACGTCGTGGCACGTGACGCAGGTCTTGGGCGCGCGCTCAGCCACTCGGCTTTCACCGAAGTGCCGCGAGATGTGGCTGACATGGTCGAACTTCACGCCCGTGCGCGCGGAGTATGGATAGGTCTTCGAGAACGCCGGATGCTGGGTCGCGAAGTTGGTGAACTTCTGCTTGTGGCAGCTGGCGCACTGCTCGTCGGTCAGTCGGGCGATATTGGCACTCACGCCCCGATGTTCGCGGTGGCATTCCGAGCAGGTCGGCGCCGTGACGTCCTTGCGCTCCGCGAACTGGACATTGTGCGCCGCCGCCGCCGGCCCATCGAAACTGTGGCACTTCAGGCAGCTCTCTGTCATGTCGCCGCTGGTGAACACCGCCTTCAGCCACCCGGCCGCGCCCTCGCCGTGCGCGGCATGGCAGGTGATGCACCCGTCCTTGGCGGTGAAGCCGGCATGGGGGCCGGTCAGCGCGCCGGGATTGAGCGAACTCAGCCGGGCCTGGCCCGACGGGGTAGAGCCGACGAGCGCCGCGATCAGTGCCATCACCAAGCCGACCGCGATCAGGCCAAGCCGACCCCGGACGCGGCGCAGGGTCGGGCGCGGCGTGCACGGCGGCAGGCGTTGCGAGCAGGCACCACTGGAATCGGGGCCGATATCGCAGGCCCCCCCCGCCGAACCCGGACGCCGGCATTCGAAGCGATCGCCGCGCTTGACCGGGCGGCACTCGGCGACCCCACCGCACGACCCGTCGGTCTCGGGACCGCGGGCACAGGGCTTGCCCCAGGCGGCGGCACGGCCGCAGCGATAGGGGAAATTCGGGCGCTCGTAGGCGCTCTTGTCGTGACGGAACCGTTCCGGATCGATCATAGGGCGTAAATGTGCACGAGGAT
>SHWA01000039.1 GCA_009693995.1 Alphaproteobacteria bacterium
CCAACTGAAAACGGGGAGCGCGTAGTAGGGAACGTCCCCCTCCTCCGGCCGGCCGCGCTCGCCACGCCGGTCGATGACGAAGGGCTGGTAGAGCACGCGCAGCAGGTCCGGCCGCTCGGCCATGATCTGGTTGTGCAGGGCGCAGGCGCCGACCAGGCTGCTTTCGCCGCCCTGCTTCGCCTGGACCTGGCACATCAGGCCGATGCAATCCGACTGGTCGTTGTGGAAGTCGTGAGCGCGGGTCGTCTGGTAGAAGCGGACATTGGGGTCGTCCGGATTCAGGCCGAGGTCGAGCACGTCGCCGAAGGCGTTCTGCGACACCACCGACCCCAGCTGCAGGCCGACGGCGAAGAACAGCGTACGCGCCTCCTCGCGGCTGAACAGGGCCATGTCGATGCCGCGGACGACGGCGAAGCCGCAGCCGTTCTCCAGCGTCCCCTGGATGCGCCGGGCCGCGGCGGCGAATGCCGGCAGCGGTACGTCCTCGCGCCGCAAGTTGGGCGCCCGCAGGCCCCTGGCATTGGCCGCCCGCACCACCCGTTCCATTTCGGCGACGATCGCCGGCGACAGCCTGTGCACCCAGGAATCGTCGCTGGCGAAACTGGCGCCCTGCCAGACCAGGGGGCCGGTCAGCGGGGCACTCGGCATCGCTGGCATGGTCATCTCCGCTCGTCCTTCGATCCCATCGAGCGATCGTAACACAACTCGGCGGCGGCGCCTCGGGCGCAGGTCGGCGAACAGCCGCAAACGATCGGGCTACTCGGCGGCGCGGCTGATCCGGGAGTAGCGCTCGCGCGCCGTCGCGTGCCGCTCAAGCTGCTTGTGGTCGAGGGCCGCCTGATAGCCCGCCTTCAGCACGATCGCGCCATCCTTGAAGGGCAGCGGGTCGCGCAGGAACTGTATCCGGTTCTTCAGGTAGCCGTGCATCTCGCCGGCGTTCTTGATGGCGACGCGGCCGACGCAGGCCTCGATCCAGCAGCCGATGTCGGTGGCGGCGCCGTTGCCGAGCACCGCGGTCATGCCGAGTTCGCCGATACGCTCCAGCCCACGCTTCAGGAGATCGACACTGGTCATCTTGCCAATCTTGAGCTTGACGAAGCCGCAGCCCTTGATCTTCCCGGCCCGCTCGATGTCCTCGAAGCCATAGATCGACTCGTCCATCATCACCGGCACGGAGGAGACGGCGGCAACCGCTGCGTTCGACTCCCAGTCGTCGGCCTTGCAGGGCTGCTCGAAGAGCTGCATGGAATCCTTGGCAAGGGCGGCCGCAAACCGCTTGCCGTCCTCGCGGCTGAAGCCCTGGTTGGCGTCGAGGCGAAGTTGCGCCCGGCCCCGGTTCCGCTCCTGGATCAGGGCGACCCGCTCGAGGTCCGTGTCCACGTCCCAGCCGACCTTGATCTTGAGCGTGCGGAAGCCGAGACCGATCAACTCCTCGATCTCGCCCGGAATCTCGGCTAGGTCCTTGCTGTTGACGGGCGCGAGGATCGGCACCGGTGTTTCCTTCTGCGGCGCTTTCAGGATCGGATTGTCCTCGATCATCTCGCAGGCGACCTGGAGGACGCTCGCAGCGTGCGGGTCGTGCTTGCGATGCGGGTCCAGGCTCTTCTTCGCCCAGGCCGTGTCCTTGCCGATCATGCGCTCGGCATGGTCCTTCACGAACGCCCACGCGCCGTCGGCGCTCTCGTGGGTGTAGCCGGGGATCACCGTCGCCTCGCCGATGCCGGTACGCCCCTCGGTGTCGTGCGCCTCGGCGACGATGCTGTCCAGCTCGGTGATGGCGCCGAGCTTGGTGTTGTAGGCCTTGAAAAGCGGTACCTTGAGCCGGTAGAGGGTAATATCCTGGATGGTTGGCATCGGCTGTCTCCCTGGCGTGGGCTCCCGCGCGCGAGAATAGCGCATTGGCCCAGGGCGCCAACCCGAATCGAGCGCAGCCCTTGTGGGACGGGGGTCAGGCGCGCATGCTCCGGCGCCAACCCGACCCCGGATTCCGCCCGCGTTGACCGCGACCGCACCCCCCTCCCTCGCCCCCTTGCGCGGCATCGCCTGCATGCTGGCGAGCACCGCCTTCGTCAGCGTTAACGATGCCATCATCAAGTGGCTGACCGCCGGCTATCCGGTCGGCCAGATCATGTTCCTGCGCGGCATCTTCTCGTTCCTGCCGCTCGTCATCCTGGTGTGGCGATCGCGCGGGCTGCATGAGCTGCGCATGCACGATCCCAGGGGACCGCTCCTGCGCGGTGCCTTGGTCGTGGCCGGCACCTTCCTGTTCATGACCAGCGTCAGCCTGCTCCCCCTCGCCGACGTGGTGGCGATCGTCTATGCCGGCCCGCTGTTCGTCACCGCCCTCGCCGCGCTGTTGCTGGGCGAGCGGGTGACGCGCCGGCGCTGGCTCGCGGTCGGGATCGGCTTCGGCGGCGTGGTGCTGATGGTGCATCCGAGCGGCGAGGGGTTCCGGGCCGCGGCGCTGGTACCGCTCGCCGCCGCCCTCGCCGGCGCGCTCCGCGACATCGTCACCCGCCGCATCAGCCGGCAGGAGAGCTCGCTTGCCGTGCTCGCCGTCACCACGGTCATGGTGACGCTGGCTGGATCGCTGACGTTGCCCTTCGGCTGGCAACCCGTCGCCTGGTTCGATCTCGGCCTGTTCGCGCTCGGCGGCTGCCTCATCAGCGGCGCCCACTTCCTGATGATCGAGAGCTTCCGCCTGGCCGAGGCCGCGGTGGTCGCGCCCTTCCGCTATTCATCGCTGGTATGGGCGGCCGCCCTCGGCTACGCGGTCTGGCACTATGTGCCGGGCCCATGGGTGCTCGCCGGCGCCGGGATCGTGATGGCGAGCGGCCTCTACATCTGGCACGACGAGCGCCGGCCCGGCGCGTAGTCCGCGCGGGCAGCCGGTGCCGCCCTATTCCGCCGCCAGGCGCGTGAACTGATCGGGCAGGAGCTTCCTGAGCGGCTCCGACATCTCGTAGACGCTGTCCACGGCAAGGTCCATGTCGTAGGCACGACCCTCGGCCTCGGCGCGGCGCCGCAGGCTCTCCTCGTGCACCTCGAGCACGTCCTTGGGGAACGGCATGGCGCCGGGAGAAAGAATGCGCAGATACCCGTCCACGTCCCGCGCCGGCAGGATGTTCGACTTCACATAGCGATTCGGCGACCAGGGGATGTCGAGGACGCCGGCGGCGAAGGCGCGCACCGACCCGACCACCACGTCGCCGTCGCCCATCTCCAGCACCTTGTCGATGACGGCGCGGACCTCGCGCCGGATCAGGTCCTTCTCGCGCTCCATCTCGGGCAGCCCGTCGAGGCGGATGTGGCGGGCGAGGTAGACCGCCATGCGGGTGGTACGCAGGCCCTCCGCGTTCGCCGCCGGGGTCGGGATGCCGAAGGCCTCGTGCACCGACTTGGTGGTGACACTGGCGGCGCCGCCGATGGCGGCCAAGGTCCCGCCGTAGGCGACCATGGTCTGGCAGCTGGCCTCGTCCTGGGGCCAGGCGCCCATCCAGTGCAGCGACGTGATTGGCGTGAACACGTCGGTGTAGCCGCGCTTCGCCAGGTACTCCTGGCACAGTTCCCGGCAGCAGGCGATCGCCGCCGCGTCCTGGATCAGGTGCATGGTCTGCCCCATCTCCAGGCCGTAGTTGCGCACCCCCTGCGCGGCCGCCATCAGGGCGTCCAGCACGCAGGTGATGATGGCGATCGAGGGCGGGATGTTGGTGCCGGTGAGGAAGCCCGGCTGGCGGCGGTGCAGTTCGACGCCCTTTGCCATGTATTCGGAGGCGAGGCGGTCGAGATACTGATAGTTGCGGATGCCGACCTCGATCGGCACCTCCTTGGTGTAGGAGACGGTATAGGCGATCCCGGAGCCGAGATAGCCGGAATAGCCGCCGGCGATCCCGATCTCGGAGGTGAGTTTCGGCATCGACGTGCCGGACAGCACGATGGAGGGCTTGTCGATCGCCTGATTGAGCTGGCGCGCGACCTTGGGCCCGTAATTCACCAGCGGCATGCCGTTCAGCATGGAACGGCCGGCCTTCTTCGACTCCTCGATGCCCTTGGCCGCCTGTTCCCAGCGTTCGTTGCGGGTGTAGCTGTCGGTGGTGGTGGGAACGATGTCGGCCAAGCCCTCGCGGTCGAGGGTGGTCATCAGCTCGAGCTGCAGCTCGAAGGTGCCGAAGCCGCCGCGCGGCTGCACAAGGCAGCGCCCCTCGGCCACCGCGCGCCGCATGACCCAGCCCAGTTGCTTGTGCTGCGGCAGATTGCGGTGGTACTCGGCCGCCTCATCCAGATCGACTTCGGCGCCGGTCGGCCAGCGCGCCAGGTTTTCGCGGCGCAGGCGGGCGAACTCGTCGGCGTCGATCCGTGCCTCGGAGAGCGGCATTTCCGCGCGCTCGGTGATGATGCTGACCATGGGCACTCTCCTTCGGACCCGCGCTCTTCCGCCCCGCCGGTCATAAGAGTGTAATGTGCCGCAAGGCCATATTCAACGCGGCTTCCGGCTCGACTTCGGCCAGCAGCCCGACGGCGTAAAGCAGGTACTCACGGTCGAGATAGAGCCTGGGCGCCCTCGGGCGGAGCGAGCCTGGCTCGTCTGCGCTCGCCAGCGCCGCGGCGAGGATCCCAGCGGGGTTCGGGCTGTGCACCAGGGCGCCGCCGGTACCGATCACGCAAGGAAGATCGCTCAAGTCCTTGCCGGTCTGCACCAAAACCGGCCCGGTTGCCGAGAACACGGTCTTGACCTCGCCGGCGTGGCGGCGCACGGCGACCTCGATGGCGGCCCGGGCGAGCGCCCGGTCGAACGCCACCTCCGCGGCCGTCTCCGGTACCCGCTCCACGTCCCGGGCGAAGCGCTCCGCGAGGGCGCGGATGCGCTCCGGTTCCAGGCCGGACTCGCGCGCGAGCCGCTCCAAGCCGGCGACCTCCACGATGCCCTGGATATTGTGGCGCATGCCGAGATCGCCCTCGACCGTGCGCTTGGCGTAGGGCTCGGGCAGCCCGTGCACCACCACCTCGGGCGCCGAGGGCCGGCCGTCACAGATGGAGTGCACGTCGGTCGTCGCCCCGCCGATGTCGACCACCAGCAGGGGTCCGAGGCCGGCCAGGCCGCCCCGCCCCTCCGCCAGCAGCCGGGCACCTTCGAGCACCGCCGTCGGTGTCGGCATGAGCACCCGGTCGAAGCGTCCTTGCGCCTTGTCGATGCCCTTGGCGTGGACGATGCGGTCGATGAACACCTGCCGGATCGCGGCCCGCGCCGGTTCGATGTCGAGCACGCCGAACTCCGGCATCACGTTGCCGCAGACCATCACCGGCTTGCCCGCCGCGGCAAAGGCGGCCTGAACCGCATCGGCGGCGGCGCGGTTGCCGGCGACCACGACCGGACAGCCGAGCGGGCTTGCCGCCAGCGCCCTGCCGTTGGCGGTGATCACCTCGGCATTGCCGCCGTCGGTGCCGCCGGCCAAGAGCAGGATGTCGGGCGCCAGGCCGCAGATCGCGCCGACATCGGCCCGGGTCAGGCGATAGGCGAAGGTGCCGACCAGCTTGGCACCGGCGCCGAGGGCGGCGCGGCGGGCCGCCTCGGCGGTCAGCTCCTTGACCAGGCCGACGGTCACCATGCGCAGGCCGCCGGCGGCGCTCGATGCGGCGAGGCGGTAGCGAAAGGCGGGCAGCTCGCCGAGGCGCCGCCCCAGGTCGGCGAGCGCGAGATCGACGCCAATGGTGACGTCGGTCGTCACCGTGGAGGGGCCCTGGCCGTGGCCGAGCAGGTGCCCGTCGTCCAAGTCGATCGCGCGCAGCTTGGTATAGGTGCTGCCGAAATCGATCAGCAGCGCGGCGCCCCTGGTCGCGCTCACGGTGAGTCGGCGATCCGCTTCCCGGCGGCCCGCGCGGCGAAGTCGCGGGCCAGGGTGTCGATCACGATCTCGGTGCGGGTTCCCGGCGGGAAGGCGCGGTCGAAGCCCATGGCCAGGAAGCGCCGCTCCACGTCGCCCCACTGCTGCTTGCCGACCACCAGGTTGCCGCCGATGTAGATCATGATGTCGCCGAGGCCGGCCTCGATGAAGAGATCGCGGAAGCCCCGCACATCCAGCTCGCCTTGCCCGTAGAGCGAGGAGACCATCACCGCATCGGCGTCGGTCTCGATCGCCGCCTTGACGAAGTCCTCGGCCGGCGTGAGGGCGCCGAGGCCAACCACCTTGTAGCCCGCCTTCTCGAGCGCCATCGACAGGATCCGGTTGCCGACGATGTGGGTATCGGAACCGATCACGCCTGTGACCAGCGTCTTCATCGCCGTCGCCTCAGAAGGGCACCGTGCCCTTGATCTGGGTCCGGTGCATGACGCGGCGCGCCGCGGGATCGAAGGCATCGCGCCGGTGCATGGCCGAGCGATTGTCCCAGAGCACCAGATCGCCGACCCGCCACTGGTGGTGCCACGAGAACTCCGGCCGCGACGCATGGGCCCAGAGCGCGTTCAGCAGCGCCTCGCTCTCGGCCACGGTCAGTCCGACCACGTAGCTGTTCCGTCGCCGCCCCAGATAGAGCGCCTGCCGCCCGGTCTCGGGGTGGGTGCGCACCAGCGGGTGGCGCGCGCCCGGGGTCCGGGTCACGTCGGTCACCGGCTGGAAGCCCATGCGCAGCGAGCCGACGCTGGTCAGGGTCGCATCGTGCACCGTGACCTTGCCCTCGATCTGGCGGCGCAAGTCTGCCGGCAGGCGCTCGAGCGCCAGATACATGTTGGCGAAGCCGGTATTGCCGCCGGAGGGCGGCACTTCCAGCGAATAGAGCGCGCTCGCCTTGGGCGGCACGTCCATGAACGACATGTCGGTGTGCCACTCGGACTCGTAGGCGCCCAGGCTGCCGATCGGCTTGCCGTCTGTGCCCTTGACGTTGGAGATGACCGAGATCTCCGGATAGTCCTTGATGAAGATCTTGGCGACCTCGTTCGGCGGCACCGCGTCCAGCTCGCCGAAGCGGCGGCTGAACCTGACGAGTGCAGCATCATCCAGCCGCTGCCCGCGAAACAGCAGCACCGAGTACTGGTGCCAGGCGGCGATGATGCGGCCGAAGGTCGGCTCGTCCACGCCCGCCGCGATATCGACACTCCGCACCTCGGCGCCGATGGCCGGCGAGGTTGGAACGACTTCGATCGTCATGGCTTACCCTCCATCCTGTGATCCTAAGGAGCTTTGCTTCGGTTCGATCCAGACCAGAACCTGTCCCGCCTCGACCACCGCTGCATCCGCAGCGGCGAAGGCGGCGACCACGCCGTCGATCCCCGCAGGGACCGAATTGAACAGTTTCATGACTTCGATCAGGCACACGGTGTCGCGCGCGACGACGGCCGCGCCCACCTCGGCGAAGGGCGGCTTCTCCGGCGCGGGGCGGCGGTAGAACGTACCCGGCAGCGGCGACGTGACGGCGACCAGCCCGGGCCGCGGGGGCGCAACCGTCGCGACCGCGGCCCTCGGCGCCGCCGCCGCTTTTGCCGGGGGCGGAGCGGCAGGCGCTGTAGCAGCCGCCAACGTTGGCTTGGCCTCGCCCTCCCTGTCGACTACTCCATCGGCGTCGTACTCGAGCGTGAAATCGCCCTGACGCAGGCGCAGGCGGCGCAGACCCAAGGAATGAGCTGTCTTCAGTATGTTGATGATCTCATCGCCGAGGAGTGCCATCGCAATTACAGGTCAAGCACCAGCAGGTGCGACTTGGCGCGAGCGCAGCAGATCAACACGTATTCGCGCTGCTCGTCCTCGTCCAGGATGTAGTCGCGGTGCTCGGGCTCGCCCGCGAGATAGCGGGTGCGGCAGGTGCCGCAGAGGCCTGCCTCGCAGCTGGTCTCGACCGAGATCCCCGCCGCCGCCAGCACCTCGACAATGGTGCGGTTGAGTGGCACGTCGAGGACCTGGCCGGTAGACGCGATCTTGATCTGGAAGTCGGCGCCCGGCTTCTTGGCCGTATCGGCCGCCTGCGGTGCCCCCTGCGCCGGGGCCGCATCCACCGAGAAATACTCGAAATGCACCGTGCCCTTCGGCCAGTGCTCGGCCGCTGCCTTGGCGGCGCGCATGAACCCGGCCGGACCGCAATAGTAAACATGGGTACCGGCGGCCGGCTGCTTCAGGAGCTTGCCGAGGTCGAGTGAGCGCTCGATCCTGCCGTCATCATGGTGGACGATCGCCCGCTCCGTCTCGATCAAGGGCCCAAGCTCGTCGCGGAACGCCGTCTTGTCCCAATTGCGCGTGCAGTAGTAGAGCGTGAAATCGGCCCCCCCGGCCTGCAACGTGTGAATCATGGCGAGCATCGGCGTGACCCCGATGCCTCCCGCCAGCAGCAGGTGGCGCTTCGCCCGCTTATCGATCGCGAAGTTGTTGCGCGGCGCGGTGATCTCCAGCACGTCGCCGACCTTGATGTGATCGTGCAGGGTTCGGCTGCCGCCGCGGCCCGCCGGCTCGCGCAGGACCGCCACGACGTAGCGATGCCGCTCCACCGGATCGTTGCAGAGCGAATACTGCCGGGTCAGTTCACCGGGCAGATGCACGTCAATGTGAGCGCCAGCGGTGAAGGGCGGCAACTCCCGCCCGTCGGGATCGACAAACTCGAACGCGCGGGTGTCCTCGGCCTGATGGGTGACCGCCCGCAGCCGAAGGCGTAACCGCCCGCTCTCCGTCTTGGCCGCCGCACCTTTGCTCCGGGCGGACGGCCGGCCGGTCTTCCCCTTACCGGCCACCGCTCACCGGACGGGCGGACCGGCGCCCGCCCCTCTGTGCGGCCGCGGCCCGCGCCGGGGCCTTCTTCGCCGGTGCCTTCTTCGCCGGGGCATTGGCGGCACGCTCCGGCTGCAGCCGATACTTGTCCTCGAGGGCAGCCAGACTGCGGCGAACCTCCTGGTTCCGCTTCTCACCGACATGCTTGTCGCCCGATGCCACCGCCGCCAGCACGTCGCGACCCAGGCGGCGGATCATCTCCTCGTCCTCGACCACGCTCGCGCGGCGCGCGATCTCCAACACGGTGTTGCTGGAATAGCAGTGGGTCGGCAGATCCTTGCCGGCGCGCTCGTGCATGCGCTCGGGCCGCGCTGCCGCGGTCTTGCCGCGAATGGCGTTGCGCAGGATGCGGCGGTAGAGGTAGACGCCGATGTCGCCCTGCATGGGATTCTCGAGCGCGTGGATGGCGATCGGGCGCTGGCTGACAGCCGCCTCCCAGTCGCCGGGGGCGCGCTGGGCCTCCGCGAAGGAGCGGTTGTTGACCTGCCCGTCCAGGAAGTCGATGTTGTTCGCCCCGCACTTGCTCTCGTCGCCCTGGCGGAACGGATCGATGGCGTCGCCGAACATGCGCCAGCCGAAGATGATGCAGTGGGTGTCGTCGATCGGTACGTACCAGCGAGCCATGTGGACCCGGTGGAACAGGCGCCGCTCGCGGCCGTCCTCGTACAGATAGGCGTGCTCGGTGATGTTCGGCACGATCAGGTCGTTCATGCGAATCCAGACCTTGGTGTCGTCCACCCGCCGTCCCGCGATGAACATCATCGCGGTGCCGTCGCGCACCTCGGCGTAGTCCATCACCGGCGTCTTGGTGAAGGTCGGATTGAGCGAGAGCATGGGCGCCTCGACCCCCTCCTGCGTCATATTGTTGTGCAGGAAGCAGGTGTGCATCTGGTCGGCGATGTTGTCCATCACCTGCAGCCAGTTGCAGTCATAGACGTTGGTGTAAGGCACCAGGCGGGTATCACCGTACTTGACGAAGGCGTCGTAATTGGGGAAGGCCGGCTTGGTCTCCGGCGGACCCATGTAGGCGAACACCAGGCCGTCCCGCTCGAACGCCGGATAGGCGCCCTGGGACACCGACTGGCGCAGCTTCTCGCCCTTGTCGGCCTCGCCCGGCACTTCGATGATGGTGCCGTCGCAGGCGAAGTGGAACCCGTGGTAGCAGCAGCGGATGCCGTGCTTCTGAATGATGGCGAATTCGAGGCCGGCGCCACGGTGGCAGCAGTGCCGCTGCACCACGCCGATATCGCCGCTTTTATCGCGGAAGGCGACCAGCTCCTCGCCCATGATGCGGATGCGATGGGGCACGTCGGTCAACTGCGACGATAGGCAGACCGGCTGCCAGAAGCGGCGCATGTATTCGCCGAGCGGGGTGCCGGCGTCGGTGTGGGTCAGCTCCGCGTCCTCGGCCGGCGTTTCGCGCCGGTAATACGCGCTATAGGGACGAACCTTGGTTCGCGCCTTGTCCTTAGGGGAGATCTTGCTCATCGCTCGAGTGTCCTCTGCTCGAATTACCCAAGGGCCGTCCAGTGCGATCGCGTGATGGGCGATGTTTAGGTCAATGATACTGACTTATCTGTTTATTTGCAATTCGCAACGTCATCGCCCCCGCGCTCAAATCCGCGCCTGTTCCAGGAACGCCGCGAAGGCGAAACAGTCGGCGTCCCGGTCGGCCCGCGCGCCCACGGTCAGGCCGACGGGGAGCCCGTTCGGTCCCGTGAAATAGGGCACGTTCAGCGAGGGCGTGCCGGTAAACGTCCAGAGCGTCTGCATGGTCGGCCGCCCCGTGTTGGCGATGCCGATCGGGGCCTCGTCCAACGCCGAGGGACCGATCGCCACATCGACCCCGGCGAGCACGCCGTCGAAGGCGCGCGCCAAGCCACGCTGCCGCTGGCGGAGTTCGGCATAGGTGGCGTCGCTGATGGAGCGGCCACGCCGGACCCCTTCGCGCATCGCCTCGCTGAACTCCTCGGGCTTGGCCTCGACCCGGGCCGCGATCGCCTGACGGGCGAGGCCGGCGAACTGGATGTCGACGTGCAGATGATCCCAGATCGCGGCGAAGTCGGCCGGCAGGGTCACTTCCTCGACCGCCGCGACCCGGCCGAGCCGCTTGGCGAAGTCGTCGCAAATCTGCCGGATCGCCGGCTCGACGTCGCCCCAGCGCGGGGTGCGGACGAAGCCGACGCGCCATTTGCGCGCCAGTCCCGACTTTAGCGCCGGCAGGATCGCCGTGCCCGCCCTGCCGCGACAATCCTGGTCGTCGGGATCGGGGCCGATCATCACCTCCATCAGCCGCGCCAGCCCCTCCAGGTCGTTGGCGTAGCCGCCCGGCGTATCCAGGGTCGGCGAGAAGGGCGCGAGCCCGGTGCGCGGGATCAGGCCCCAGGTCGCCTTGTGACCGTAGACCCCGCAATAGGCGGCCGGGCGAATCATGGAGCCGTTGGTCTGCGAGCCGACACCGATCAGCGCCATGTGCGCGCCGACCGCCGCGGCCGAACCCTGGGAACTGCCCCCCGGCGTGCGCTTGGGATCGCGGGGATTGGTGGTCGCGCTCGGCATGCGGTAGGCCCATTCGGTGGTGGTGACCTTGCCCGGGATCAGGGCGCCGGCCTGGCGCATGCGGGTGATGACCAGGGCGTCCTTGGCAGGGCGGTGGTCGCGCCAGGGGGCCGACTGGATCCCGTAGGCAGTCGGAAAATCGGCCGTGTCATAGGTATCCTTGATGGCCGCGGGGAGGCCGTGGAGCGGTCCACGCCGCTCCTTCGGCACCGCGTCCGCGGCGCGGGCCGCGGCCAGCGCACGCTCCGGATCGAGGCAGACGAACGCCCGCACCACGGGATCGCGCCGTTCGATCTCTGCCAAGGTGGCCCGCATCAGCTCCTCACAAGAGAGTTCACCGGCCTGGATGAGGCGGAGCGCCTCGCCCGCTCTCAGATGATTTGCCGCCACTTGGCTGCCGCTCGGCATGGGATTGGTTCCATTCGCGTCATCGACCGATGGCAGCATGGTCCAGCCGCCCGGCCCCCGCAAGCTGGCGATCGCGGAATTGAAAGACGGGCCCGCCGGCTTCGCGCGCCCGCTTTCGCGGCCGTCCGAACGGACGGCACCGGATGGTCGCAAAAAACTACGGCGGGCGGTGGTTCCCCACCGCCCGCCGAGTCTCAGATCATGAGCGGCGCGAGCGCCGGGATCAGGACCACGCGGTTGGTCAGATCATTCCGTCCTTCGCCAGCAGCTGGATGAAGTCCTCCATCCCACCCTGCTCCTCGAGCACGCGGCGGGCGACCTTCTTGTCGTAGCGGCCTTCCATCGCCTTCCACGCTTCGGGCGCACCGGCGCGCCACAGCTTCATCTCCGCCTCGGTTGGCTTGTATACCTTGGCGTTGTCGTAGACGCGCTTCTCGTTGGGCTTACGCATCTCGAGATCGATCGCCAAATGCGTACGCTGAAGTTCGCGACCGGATTTCTCGATCGCCTCCTGCGCCCATTGCGGCAGACCCTGATAGCGCTTCAGGTCCATGAACTGAACCAGCGTCACCAGCGACCCTTCGACCTGGGTGTTGAACTTGGTGACGTCGTCGAAGCGCATGCCGCCGACCCAGCCGGTCGGGATGAACATGCCTTCCACCACGCCGGCGGAAAGCCCTTCGTAGAGCTGGCCCCAGTCGTAAGGCACCGCGACCGCGCCCCAGGCCTTCATGAGCGCGAACTCGACCGGGCTCTTGGTGGTGCGGATCTTGATGCCCTTGAGGTCGGCGGGCACCTTCACCTCGCGCACCTTGTTCTGCAGGTTGCGATAGCCCATCGATTCCATCTGCGCGAACACGTAGAGCTTCATTTCCTTGGCCGCTTCATCGCGCAGGTACTGGCCGTACCAGCCGAGGAGCGCCTTGTCGTTCGCTTCCTCGGACTTCCACATATAGGGCAGGAAGTCGATGTCGAAGGTCTTGCCGAAGGCACCGATGTTGCCGGTGGAGGAGGCACCCATGTCCACCAGGCCGAGACGCGCCTGCTCCACGCACTTGTGCTCGACGCAGAGCTTGTTGTCGAACACGTAATCGATGTCGATCCGGTTGTTCGAATGCCTGAGGATCATTTCATTGAAGTTCTTCTTCAGGATGACACCGGTCGGGATCACGTCGGTGTACGTGCCGCCAAAGACCAGTTTGATCTTGTCCTGGGCCGTGGCCACGCCACTGCCCAGAGCCACCACGGCAGCGAGACCCGCTGCCGCCACTATGTGCTTGCCGAGATTACGCATCATGTTCCTCCGCGTGTTGCCCCGGCGCCAGATCTTGATCGCATTGTGCGGGCCCGTGGCGCCACCTATCGGACCCGCCGTCTTTGTGAGCGGCGTCAGCCGCCCCAGGGCCGCACCCGGCAGTGCCGAAGGTGCACCCAATGCCAATTATTCAATGAACTAGGCCGAGTTTTGGTCGCGGCAATTCCCGCACTTGCTCCTGCCGCAGCCGTCTCGCGGCGCCCGCACCGCATCATCCGACGGATTCGTAAACCCCGTGGCAGAATCCACTCTCACTCCCTAAGCGATCGCGCGCATGGTACCCGCGCGGTCAGCTGGCTGGCGCCACTCACCCGGGGCGCCTTGCGATCATTATAGGCACCGTCCAATCCGGTGCCAAGCGCGTCAGCTACAGCGCCCCCCCCCGCTGGGCGCCGGATTCAGCCGTTGCCGGCAGTGAGGATGACTAGCGCCTGGCCGATCACGACCGCGTTACCGGCCGCCGCGAGGATGCCTCGCACCCATCCCACGATTCCCGCCTCGATCGGCCGGTCGCCGTGGGGCCCTGCGATCGTGCCGAGCATGGTCGTGGGTCCGACCGGGCTCCCCGGTCGCAGCGCCGGGTTCAGCACGAACCGTCCCGCCACGGGCGCGACCACCGTGAGGATCGCCGGCGCGGTCGTGTTCCGCTCATCTGTCTCCACGGCGATTCTAAGGTCGCCGATGGCGAGCCGCGCCCGCCCACCCGCGCAGCCGTCGAGCAGGGCGAGCGCCTGGCCGACATCCTGGAATGTGAGCGCCATGGGACCGCCTTGCTCAGCCCAGCGTCGCCTTGTAGTCGACGGCGACGCAACCCTTGCCCGCCCCCAGCACCATGACCGGATTGAGGTCAAGCTCCGCAACCTCGGGATGGGCGAGGGCGAAGCCGGCGACGGCGCCGATGGTCGCGGCGAGCGCGGCGCCGTCGCGCGGCGGCTGCCCGCGCACACCGGCCAGGAGCCGCCCGAGGAGCGTGCCGGCGAATGCGGCTTCCACCGCCGCCGCGGTGACCGGTGCCGGCACCAGGGTGAGCGCCTTCAGTTCCTCGACCAGGGTGCCACCGGGGCCGAAGGCGACCACGGGACCGAAGGTCGGGTCGCGCTTCACGCCCACCAGCACCTCGAGGCCGCCGGTGACCATCTCCTGCACCAGCACGCCGTCGATGCGGGCGGTGGGGTGGTGCCGGCGGGCATTCGCCAGCACCCGTTCAACCGCCGCCGCCAGCGCCTCGGCACCGTCGATGCCGATGGCGACCGCACCGATCTCGGTGCGGTGGGCGATGTCGGGCGAGGCGATCTTGACCGCGACGGCCGCGCCCACCTGCCGGCGGAACGCCTCGGCCGCCAACGCATCCTTGGCCAGCGTCTCGCGCGGCAGGCGGATGCCGGCCGTTTGCAGGGCACGGCCGAGCTCGGCGACCGACCCGATGGCCGGCGCCGGCGCGGGCACCGTTACCGGCGCCAGGAGAGCGAGGCGGCGCGCGCGGCCGGTGTCGTGGCGCATGCGGGCCGCGAGAATCCGCGCCGCCCGCGCGGGGTCCGGGAAGACCGGAAACGGTGCCCGGCGAATATCGCGCACGGCTTCCTCGCTCGGCGCCACCCACGAGACTGCGAAGGGCTTGTCACAATTCGCCCGCAGCTTGGTGAGTTCCTCGATCAACTCGGCGCCCTTGCGCCAGATCAGCTTGACCGAGAGCACGGCGGCGTCGAACGCATCGCTCGCCAGCATCTCGCGCATGCACGCGACCATGGTCTTGGGGTCGAAGCTCATGCCGCCGGTCATGTCGAGCGGGTTGTTGAACCCGGCGAAGGGCGGCAGCATCGTCTTGAGCTTCGCCCGCACGTCCTCTGGCAGCAGCGGAATCTCGACCCCCGCGGCCTCGGCCGCGTCCGCCGCCAGCACGCTCGCCCCGCCGGAATGGCTGAGAATGGCGAGGCGCTTGCCCCGCGCCGCCGGCGTCTTCGAGAACATCTTGAGCAGGTCCATGAACTGCTCGCTGTCCTCGGCGCGCAGCACGCCGTTGGCATCGAACACCGCCTGCACCACGGCGTCCGAACCCACCAGGGCACCGGTGTGGGAGCGCGCCGCCATGGCGCCGGTGTTCGAGCGGCCGACCTTCAGCACCACCACCGGCTTGTCGGCGGCGAGTGCCTGCCGGGCGAAGGCGGTGAAGCGTGGTCCGTTACGGATGCTCTCGATGTAGCCGGCGATCGCGGTCACGTCCGCCTTCCCGACAAGATAGCAGCCGTATTCCGAGAACTCGAGGTCGGCCTCGTTGCCGGAACTGACGAAGATGCCGATGCCGACGCCCTCGTTCTGCGCCTGGGCCAGGATCGCAGTGCCGAACGCCCCGCTCTGGGAGATCAGCGCGACCCCGCCCGGCAGCAGTTCGGTCTGGTCGAAGATCTGGCTGATGGACGGCACCGCGCCGTTGGCGATATTGGCCGATCCCACGCAGTTCGGGCCGACGATGCGCGCGCCCTTCTCGGCCGCCAACGCCACCAGCCGCGCCTCTAGTGCAGCACCTTCCTCGCCGAGTTCGGCGAAGCCTGAGCTAATCACCAGGTGGGTGCGGACATGGCCCTTGGGCAGTTCGCCGATCAGGTCGAGGATCGCCTTGGCCGGCACCGCCATGACCGCGAGGTCGATGGGACCGGGCGCCGCGGCAAGCGTTGGATAGCAGCGCACGCCCGCGACCTCCGGGTACTTCGGGTTGACCGGATAGAGGGCGCCCTTATAGCCGTGGCGCTGGAGGAAGCTCAGGATCAGCCCACCGCCCATGCGCGTGGTGTCGGGCGAGGCGCCGATGACGGCGATGCTCCGCGGCTCCAGGAGCGCGCGAATGGCGTCGGTATCTGGGGTCGTCATTCGGCGGCAGCCCCGAGCGGTGCACGGTCGATTTCGATGCTGGTGTCGCCCTTGGCAATGGCGACGTGGGTGAAGCGCGGGCGCTTGGCGATCTCCGCCAGCAGCCAGTCGAGCGGCGAGCGCACCGAGAGATTCCAGCCGCGCTGGCGCGCCGGATCGTCGCGCGCCAGGAACAGCGGCTCCAATTGCGCCGGCCGGTAGAAGGCGGCGAGCAGAAGATCATCGTCGCTGCGGAACGGCCCCCGCTCGCGCCGCAGCCGCGGGATCGCCGGCTCGACCAGGGCGCCCGCACGCTCGGTGATCGGCTCGAGGCCCGGACGCAGGCTGCACACCCGGTCCATCACGTGCGGCGCGATCGGGCCGGCGGGCTTGCCGTAGTAACCGAGCACATAGCGCAGGATCTCGTCGGGAATGGTCGCGAAGCGCTCGCCGCGCACCACGTTGATCACCGACTGGGTGACCACGAACTGGGCGAAGGGGCTGACGATGCAGGGATAGCCCAGGTCCTCGCGCACCCGCGCCGCCTCCTCCAGCACCTCGTCCAGGCGGTGGGCGATGCCGAGCTGGCCGAGCTGGAACTCCAGGTTCGAGATCATGCCGCCCGGAATGTGGTGGCGGTAGAGGCCCGGATCGTAGCGGCCGTGCACGCCGAGCGGCTTGTCGTGCAGCCGGGCAAGTGCCGTGAAATAGTCCGCCATCTCAGCCAACTCCGCGAGCCGGGGCCGCACGGTGAAGCCCATCTTTGGCAGGTTCTGCACGAAGTATTCGGTCGGCGGCAGCGACGCCCCGCCCGCCATCGGGCTGATCGCGGTGTGGATCACCGCGACGCCGCGCTGCACGGCCTCGATATAGCTCGGCTCCGCCATCCCCGAGCGGCAGTGGGAATGCATCTCGAGTGGGAGCGCGCCGATCGCGGCCTTCACCGCCGGCACCAGGGTCTTGACCCGCTCCGGGGTCATCAGGCCGCTCGGGTCCTTGATGATGAAGGCGTCGGGGCCGAAGGCAGCCACACCGCGGGCGACCGCGGCGAAGTATTCGTCGGTGTGCACCGGGCTGATGGTGTAGGAGAAGCCGGCGCAGCAATAGAGCCCGGCTGCCTTGGTCGCCTTCACCGCCAGCTCGATGTTGCGGATGTCGTTCAGCGAATCATAGAACGTGTGGCGCTTCATGCCGTTGGCGGCATAGCGCTGGATGGCGAGCTCGACGATGTCGTCGGAGAAGAACTCGAACGTGAAGATGCTCTGACCGCGGGTCCAGACGTTGAGCGGCGTCCGCTTCACCCGCTGCGCCATCAGGCGCATCCGCTCCCACGGATCCTCGTGCAGATAGCGCACGCAGACGTCGAACACCGCCCCGCCCACCAGGTCGATCCAGGCGAAGCCCATCTCATCCATGCGCCCGGCAAAGGGCAGGATCATGTCGTTGGTGATGCGCGTCGCCCAGAGACTCTGCGGCGCGTCCCGGACGCTGACATCGATGAAGCGGACTTCCGGCATTCCACCCCGCCTCCTACTTGTTCAGCGCGTCCACGTTCTCGGTATAGAGCTTGAAGATGCTGGAGAGGTCGACGTATTCCAGCCCCAGGTTGCAGGCGAGCGCGTAGACCTGCTGCGAGGTCGCGGTGCCCATCATCGGCATGCCGTAGCTGCGCCCTGTCTCCAGCGCGATGCGGGTGTCCTTCACCATGTGGCGGGTGAAGAAGCCCTTGTTGTAGTCGTTCTGCAGCACCGTGCGCGGCATCCAGTATTCCAGCAGGAAGCCGTTCGCCGTGCCCTTGGTCAGCAGCCCGTGCACGAACTTGAGGTCCATGCCCGAGCGCTTGGCCAACGCCAGCCCCTCGATCACGCCGACCATGGTGGTGGCGATGATGGTGTTGTGGATGATCTTGACCAGGTGCCCCTTGCCCTGCTCGCCGACGTGCTGCGGCACGCCCATGGCCGAGAGGATCGGCTTAGCGCGCTCGAAGTCGTCCTTGCTGGCGCCGACGAAGATGTTGAGCTCGCCGGTCTCCGCCTTGAAGGTGGAGCCAGTCACGGGCGCGTCCACCATGATCACGCCCTTCGCCGCCAGCTTCTTGGCGAACTCGACGCTCGCGACCGGCGAGATCGTGCTCATGTCGATGTAGAGCTGGCCGGGCTTGGCACCTTCCAGCAGGCCGTCCCGGCCGAACAGCACCGCCTCCACGTCCGGCGTGTCGGGCACCATGGAGACCACCACGTCGGCGTCGCGCGCAACTGCTGCCGTGCTCTTGCCCATACGCGCCCCGTCGCCCTCCACCGCCTTCATCGCCGCGGCCTCGGTGTCGTAGGCGGTGACCCCGTATTGCGACTTCAGCAGGCAGCGCACCATGGGCTTGCCCATGGCGCCGATGCCGATGAAACCGATCTTCAGGGTCATGGGTGGTGCCTCCGGTTAAACCGTCGCCCCATTGCCGAGAATCAAGGTGATCTGCGAGGAGAATACCCCGCCGTTGCCCTGGGCGAGGGAGACCTCGACGTCCTTGATCTGGCGCTCGCCGCATTCGCCGCGCGTCTGCCGCACCGCCTCGATCAGCACGAAAATGCTGTACATGCCGGGGTGACAGTAGGACAGGCCGCCGCCGTTGGTGTTGACCGGCAGCCGCCCGCCGGGGGCGATGGCACCGTTGGCACTGAACGGGCCGCCCTCGCCCTTGCGGCAGAAGCCGAGATCCTCGAGGAACACGATGGTGTTGATGGTGAAGGCGTCGTAGAGCTGGACCGTGTCGATGTCCGCCGGCCCGAGACCGGCGCGGGCGTAGGCGCGCTGGCCCGATTCCACCGCCGCCGTGACCGTGAGATCGGGCATCTGCGAGATGTGCCGGTGCCAATGCGCGGTGCCGGTGCCGAGCAGGTAGACCGGCGGCTGCTTCAGGTCCCGCGCCCGCTCGGCGCTGGTGATGATCACCGCGCCGGCGCCGTCGGTCACCAGGCAGCAGTCGCGGCTGGTGAGCGGCTCCGAGATCATGCGCGAGGTGATCACATCCTGGATGCTGAGCGGCCCGCGCTCGAAGGCTGCCGCATTCAGGCGCGCCCATGCCCGTGCCTGCACCGCCACCTCCGCCAGCTGCTCGCGCGTGGTGCCGTACTGGTGCATGTGCCGCGAGGCGACCAGGGAATACATGCTGACCGGATGGCGCGGACGGAACGGTTCCTCATAGGCGAACGGCTTGGCCTGGGTGACCAGGCGGCCACTGTCGGTGCGCTGGGTCGAGCCGTAGGCGATAAGGGCCACATCCATCAGGCCGGCGCTGATGGCGCCGACCGCGTGTTCCACATGGGTCATGAAGGAGGAGCCGCCGATCTGAGTCGAATCCGTATAGCGCGGCTTGATGCCCAGGTACTCGGCGAGCTCCACCGAGGCCATCTGGTAGTAGGCGGAGGCCGAGAACACCCCGTCCACATCGCGCACGGAAAGGCCGGCGTCAGCCAGCGCACGCAAGGACGCCTCCGCCGTCACATCCATGGGCGTCCAACCCTTGGGCGCGACGCCAAGCCCGGCCTCGGCCACGCCGACGATCGCCATCCGCCCCCTGAGCGACCACATCAGCGTGCCTCGGCGGGCTGGAACACGGGCGCCGGCATGACGCCGTCCCGGCCCGGCTCGATCCCCTTGAGCCGCACCCGGAGGCCGATCTGCACCGCGTCGTTCGCCACGCCGTCCACCCGGCTCATGATGCGGAAGCCTTCGTCGAGATCGACCAGGACCACGTTGTAGGGGGGCTCGTTCCGGCTGTGCACGACGGTCCGTGCATAGACGGTGCCGAGCCCGCGGCTGTCGCGGAACTCGACGGCGCGGCTACTGCAACTCGGGCAACTGATGCGCGGATAATGGAAGCGGTGGCCGCAATCGCGGCATTCCTGGTAGGCGAGATGACCCGCATCGAGGCGACGAACGTACTCCGCCGCCGGCGCCTTCCGTTCGTCGCTCATCCCTGCCCGTTCCGCAGCCGCAGCCGCGCGCCGCCTGCGCGCGCCCGCATCCTGTTGGCGCATCCCCTTCGAGTCAAGGCGAGGCGCGGCCGGCCTTGTCATCGACACGCCCCGCCCCGCATGCGACAGTGCCACGATCCCACCCCAGGCCGCGGCAGGAGGGCATGCCATGAAAATCACGCTCCTCGGCACGGGCACGCCGACGCCTTCCCTCAAGCGCATGAGTTCCGGCTACATGGTCGAGGTCGGCGACGACGTGATCCTGTTCGATCACGGCCCCGGCAGCTACCACCGCCTGCTGGAAGCGGGGCGCAAGGCGACCGACGTCACCCATGTCTTCTTCACCCACCTGCATTACGACCACTGCTCGGACTATGTGCGCCTGCTCCTCACGCGCTGGGACCAGGGCGGCGGGCGGATCCCCGAGCTCAAGGTCTATGGCCCGCCGGGCATCCGGCGCATGACCGAGCTCCTGTTCTCGCGCGAGGGCGCCTTCGCGCCCGACCTGGTCGCGCGGACCGAGCACGAGCTCTCCGTGCACATCTACGAACTCCGCGGCGGCAAGCGCCCGCGGCGCTGGCCGGAGCCCGCGGTCCAGGAATTGCGTAGCGGCCAGGAGACCAGCGAGCACGGCTGGCGCGTCACCACCACCAGCGTGGTCCATGTGCAGCCCCAGCTGGTCTGCTATGGCTACCGGCTGGACACGGCCGAGGCCTCCTTCGTCTATTCGGGCGATGCCGGTCCCTGCACGGCGATGGAGAAGCTCGCCGCCGACTGCGACGTGCTGGTGCACATGTGCCACTTCATCTCCGGCACGGAATCAAGCCCCGAGTTCGCCCGCACCTGCATGGGCCACAAGGACCTGGCGGAACTCGGCCGCAAGGCCCGAGTGCGTAATCTCGTCGTCAGCCACGTCACCGAGCAGATGGACGTGCCGGGCGTGCGCGAGCGCCTGATCCGCGAGATGACCGCGGTCTACCCAGGCAATCTCTTCTGGGGTGAAGACCTGATGCAGATCCCGATCGGCGACCCGCGCCCGATGAAGCTGCTCTGACGCGATGACGGCGACCACCCCGCCGCCCTGGCTGAAGCCGACCGTCGATTACGGACCGCTCGCCGCCTTCTTCATCGCCTACCTGCTGAGCGACCTGTGGGCGGCGACTGTCGCCCTGATGGTGGCGACCGCCGTAGCGGTGGCGCTTGCCCTCGCCCTCGAGCGGCGCCTGCCCATGCTGCCGCTGATCACCGCCGTCATGGTCGGCATCTTCGGCGGCCTCACGCTCTGGCTGCAAGACGAGACCTTCATCAAGATGAAGCCGACCATCGTCCAAGGGGTGATGGCGGCGATCCTGCTCGGCGGCCTGGCCGTCGGGCGGCCGCTGCTCAAGCCCCTGATGCAGGCGTCCTGGCCGATGACCGAGGACGGCTGGCGCCGGCTGACCCGTCGCTTCGCGTGCTTCTTCATCGCCATGGCGGCGCTCAACGAGGTGGTGTGGCGCACCCAGCCGACCGGGGTCTGGGTCAACTTCAAGGTGTTCGGCATCCTCGCCCTCACCTTCCTGTTCATGGTCGCGCAGTGGCCGCTCCTCAAGCGCCACACCACCGACCTGCCGGCCAAGACCAAGGACCATATCTAGGGTCTGTACCCAATTGACCTGACGGTTCCGCTGTGATTCAAGCTGCCCAGGAGGGCACGAATCATGGCGGACAATTTCTGGCTTGATGATGCGCAATGGGCGGCGATCGAGCCGCATCTTCCTCTGGTCCACACTGGTCCGGTGC
>SHWA01000040.1 GCA_009693995.1 Alphaproteobacteria bacterium
GAGGGCGCTGGTCGCCTCGTCCAGAAGCAGCAGGGCCGGGTCGCGCAGGATCGCACGCGCGATCGCGATCCGCTGGCGCTGCCCGCCCGACAGGCGCACGCCGCGCTCACCGAGGGGCGTGTCGAACCCCTGCGGCAGGGCGGTGATGAACTCGAGCGCGGCGGCGGCGGCCGCGGCGGCGCGCACCTCGGTGTCGCTCGCCCCCGGGCGCCCATAACGGATGTTGTCGGCGGCGGAGGCGGCGAACACCACGGGCTCCTGCGGCACCAGGGCGATGCGCCGGCGCAGCGCGGTCGGTTCGCATTCGCGCACGTCGATGCCATCGAAGCGCACCGCGCCGGCAGTCGGATCGTAGAAGCGCAGCAGAAGCTGAAAGACCGTGGTCTTGCCGGCACCCGACGGACCGACCAGGGCGACCGTCTCGCCCGGCGCCACCTGGAGGCTGAGATCGGCGAGCGCCGACGTACCCGGCCGGGTCGGGTAATGGAACGTCACGCGCTCCAGGCTGGCGGCACCCCGTGCCGGCTCGGGCAGCGGCCGAGGCGCAGCCGGTGCCGCGATCCCGGGGCGCACGGCGAGCAGCTCGGTCAGCCGTTCCGCCGCCCCGGCCGCACGCTGCAGGTCGCCGAACACCTCGCTGATCGCCCCGAACGAGCCCGCCACCACGATCGCGTAGAACACGAAGGCCGACAGCTCGCCGGCGCTGACCCTTCCCGCCAGCACGTCGTGGCCGCCGACCCAGAGCACCACGTCGACCGCGCCGAACACCACCACGATCACCAGCGCCGTCAACCACGCGCGGGCGCGGATATAGCCGAGCGCCGCCGCGAAGGCCGCCTCGGCACGGGCGGCAAAGCGCCCGCGCTCGATCGCTTCGTGAGCGAAGGCCTGCACCGTGCGGACGGCGTTCAGCGTCTCCTCCGCCATGCCGCCGGTCTCCGCCACCCGGTCCTGGGCGGCGCGGGACAGCACCCGCACCCGCCGCCCGATCAGCACGATCGGCAGCACCACGAGCGGCACCACCAGCAGCACCAGCCCGGTCAGCTTCGGACTGGTGATCAGCAGCATGGCGAGGCCGCCGCTCAACAGCAGCAGGTTGCGGAGCGCGATCGAGACCGTCGCGCCGATCACCGACTGGATCACCGCCGTATCGGTGGTGATGCGCGACAAGAGTTCGCCGGTCTTGGTGGTCTCGAAGAATCCGGCATCAAGACCGATGATGTGGTCGTAGACCGCGCGGCGCAAATCCGCGACCACGCGCTCGCCGATCCAGGTTACGAGATAGAACCGGGCGTAAGTCGCCCCCGCCAGCAACGCCACCACCGCGAACAGGACGATCAGCGCCTGGTCGAGCACCGCCTCGCTGCCGCTGGCAAAGCCGTGATCGACCAGGCGCTGGAGGCCGGAGCCGAGGCCGAGCACGGTCGCCGCCGCGATCACCAGCGCGACCCCGGCGCCGGCCATGCGCAGGCGATAGGGCACGAGAAACCGCAGCAGGGGCCGGAGCGAGGTGATCCGCCGGCTCGCCGGGCGGTCGCCGGGCGGCGGCCCGCGCCGGCGCGAGGAACCGAAGCTCATGGCACCCGCCGGCGGCGCTCAGCCGAGATCAAGCTCGGCTCCGAGCAGCGGGAAGAGTTCGCGCGCCAGCAGATGGGCCAGGTCGCCGTGGCCCCGGGTGCCCACCCAGCGCGCCCCCGCCGCGAACTGGTAATGGCTGGCCCCGCTGAAGGGTGAGGCGAGCCAGAGCTGTCGGCTGGGGCCATGCTTGTTGAGCACGTACTGACGCCCATCGGCGAGATCGATGGTCAGGATGCCGCCCTGGTGCTCGACGTCCAGCGCATCGCCGTCCGCCGCCTCCAGCGCCTCCGCCAGCCGGGCGAGTGTGGCGTCGGCCTCCCTGTGGAACTGGCTCTCGTCCATGGAATCCCTCGGCCGGGCGCGGCGCCATGCCATCCCCGGCGGGCGAAATGATAACATCGCAAGGCGGGGCTACAAGCTGGCCCCTGCTTGCGCTCTGCCGTGCGCTTCCACTATAAGGGCGGCCTCGACGGCGCACGCCGTCCAGTTGCGGGAATTGGGCGATGAAGAAAGACATTCACCCCGGATATCACGAGATCACCATCGTGATGACCGATGGCGAGACCTACACCACGCGTTCGACCTACGGCAAGCCGGGGGATACGCTCCATCTCGACATCGATTCCAAGACCCATCCGGCCTGGACCGGCGGTGGCGTCCGGCTCAATGACTCGCGTGGCCAGGTCGCGCGCTTCAACAGGCGCTTCAAGGATTTCGGCCTGAAGGGCTGAGCCGCTCAAGGCCCGGCGGCGACCATGGCATCGAGCCGGGCAATTCACCGGTAGAGATCGAGCGAGCGCTGCGACAGGCTGCGCGGAAGGGGCGCGAGCCCGCGCAGTGCATCGCTGTCGTTGGTGGCACAAACCGGCGCCCCGCCCAGCCGGTAGAGGGGCTCGCGCAGCGCCTCCGTGGGAATCTCGCCCGAGTGGGCCGCGCGCTGACAGAGCAGCCAGGCCATCACATGGGTCATGCGGGCGGTGATGCGCAGCAGCTCGCGGTCGTGCAGCAGGCGTTGAACCGGCGCCTGCTGGCTACGGTCCAAGTCCTTGGCCACCAGGACGTAGTCCCGCGCCTCGATCAGGAGGGCCAGGGCTTCGTCGTAGGTGCGCGAGAAATAGGTCGCGGGCATCTCGCCTCGGTTACCAGGGTTCCGGCCGCCACCGCCATGATCGCGGCATCCGGGCGCAACCTCACGATCCGCTCCCGGTCCGCTGCGACCGTTCGATTCTCCCGCCTTAGTCTTTACGAACGGTTTGCTTTCAGTTCCACACTCAACAGGTCGATCAAGGCGTTGGGCTGTTCGGTCATCATCAGGTGGCCACAGCCGGCGAGCGCGGCCGTGCGCGCGCCCGAAATCAGGCGCGCGAGCGCCTGACCGGCCCGGGGCGGGGTCATCTGGTCGCGCTCCGCCATGATCACGAGCGTCGGACACCGGACCCTGGCCGCCGCCGCCGCCGCACCCGAGTAGTCGTTGCAGGCGGCGAGGTCGACCCCGAGCACGAGCGGGGCCGCCCGCTCGACCAGCCTCAGGCCGCCGCCCATCACCCAGAGACCCGGCGCGTCGCTGCCCCCCTGGCGCCGGCCATGGCACCAGTCGGTCGCCAAGGCGGCCGCCCGCGGGTTGCCAGCCTTGGCCAGGGCGAGCAGCTCCGGGTGGACCGGCATGCGGTCGGCGGCGCCGAGCAAGAAGAGCGCCCGCACCCGCGCCGGGGCCGTTGCCGCCAGCTCGAGCGACGCCAGCGCCCCCATACTGAAACCGACCACTGCGGCGGGCGCCGCGCCGACCGCCGCCAGCAGCCGCCCGAGCCAGTCCGCCTGGGCGGCGACCGATGCCAGCGGCGGGCCGGCGGAGAGACCGTGGCCGGGCAGGTCGACGGCGAGCACGCTCCAGCCCTGGTGGGCGAAATGGCGCGCCGGCAGGGACCAGATCGAGTGGTCGAGGCCGGCGCCGTGGACGAAGAGGAGCGGCGGCAAGTCCGGATCGAAGGGCCGGCCGCCGGTCGCCGCGAACACCTCCCGGCCGTCGAGGACGAGCCGCATCGGCTCAGCCCTTGGCGGCGGCGCGCAGGCCGCGACCCAGATCCTCGATCAGATCTTCGGCGTCCTCGATCCCGATCGAGAGGCGGATCATGTCCTCGCTGACACCGGCACGCGCCATGGAGTCGCGGTCCATCTGCTGGTGCGTGGTGCTGGCCGGGTGGATCACCAGCGACTTGGCATCGCCGACGTTGGCGAGATGGGAGAAGAGGCGGAGCGCCTCGATGAACCGGCGTCCGCTAGCAAAGCCGCCTTTGACTCCGAAACTGAACACGGCCCCGGCCCCCTTGGGCAGCAGGCGCCGGGCGAGGGCGTGATCGGGGTGAGTCGGCAGTTCCGGATAACCGACCCAGGCTACCGCCTCGTGGCCCGAGAGGTAGGCCACCACACGGCGCGTGTTCTCCATGTGCCGCGCGAGGCGCAGCGGCAACGTCTCCACCCCTTGCAGAATGTAGAAGGCGGTCGCCGGGCTCATGCAGGCGCCGAAATCGCGCAGGCCCTCGGTGCGGGCGCGCATGGCGAAGGCCTGGGGGCCGAACTCCTCGGCATAGGTGATGCCGTGATAGCCAGCGTAGGGCGCACTGAGCGTCGGAAACTTGCCTGAGCCGATCCAGTCGAAGCGGCCACCGTCGACCACGATCCCGCCGATCGCCACCCCGTGTCCGCCCAGGAACTTGGTGGCGGAATGCATCACCAGGTCGGCCCCCATCTCGATCGGGCGGGCGAGCCAGGGGGTGGTGAAGGTATTGTCGATCAGGAGCGGCAGGTCATGGTCGTGGGCGACCGCCGCGACGGCGGGAATGTCCAGCACCTCGAGCCCCGGATTGCCGACGGTCTCGCCGAACAGGAGCCGGGTCTCGGAGCGGATCGCGGCGGCGAAGGCCGCGGGCTGGCGGGGGTCGACGAAGGTCGCCGTGATGCCGAAGCGCGGCAGGGTGAGCGCCAGCATGTTATGGCTGCCGCCGTAGAGCGAGGCCGCAGCGACGATGTGCCCGCCCTGCCCCATCAGGGTCACGATCGCCAGGTGCAGCGCCGCCTGGCCGCTGGCGGTGGCGACCGCGCCCACCCCGCCTTCCAGGGCGGCGATGCGCTCCTCCAGTACCGCGACGGTCGGATTGGAGATGCGCGAATAGATGTGACCGGCGCGCTCCAGGTTGAAGAGCTGCGCGGCGTGGTCGGTATCCTGGAACACGAACGAGGTGGTCTGATAGATCGGCACGGCCCGCGCGCCGGTGGCGGAGTCCGGCACCTGGCCTGCGTGCAGGCTCATGGTGTCGAAGCGAGGAAATTTCGGCTCGACCATTGCGCGTGCCCCTGGCGGCTTTCCGCACGCTACACAGGGCGCCGGCGCCGGTCCAGCCGACCAAAAAAATGAGCCGCCCAAGGGCGGCTCAGTTCAACAGGGAAGCAAGAACGAACTGGGAGGACAGTAGGAGGACAGTGTCCAAAGTTCGTAGTCGCGACCCTAGTCACCATCCCTTAAGCAATGGTTAATGGCGACCAGTGTCCTGCCTCAGAAATTCGTTTGCGAATTTCTGGGATAAGCAGGCCACGAGATGCAAATACCTAGTGGCCCGTTCACCGCGAAATTCGTGATACGAATTTCGCGGACGGGACACTGACGCCGCCCCATTATTCGACGGTCGCCCGCAGCAGCCGGCTGGTCGAGTCGCCGGAATCGTCGAGGCGCCGGCGGATCGAGAAGTGATCCTCGCCGGCAAGCTCGCGGATGCGGATGGCGGGGCCAAAGCCGGACCAAGCCGCGGCCAGGGCCGCGTTCTGGCGCAGGAACTCCGGCCCCTCCTCGGCGCCGACGGCGAGCACGAGCGGCCCGCGGAAGCGGGGCGCCAGCAGGGCCGGGCTGTTGCGCCGCGCGGCCGCCTCGTCGAGGGCGAGGGTCTGGTTGATGAAGCAGTGCCGCAGCGGCTCCAGATCGTAGAGGCCGCTGAACGCGACCGCGCCCTTGATCGCGTCGGCCGGCAGGCTGCCCTGGATTACCCCCCAGTCGGTCGTCAGCATCATCGCCGTCAGGTGACCGCCGGCGGAGTGGCCGGAGACGTGGAGCCGCCCCGGATCTCCGCCATGGCTAGCGATCTCGCGCCAGACCCAGGCGAGGGCTCTGCGGCAACACGCGACCAGGTCATCCATGGTGACGCTCGGGAGCAACGGATAGCCGACGATCACCGTGGTGATCCCGGCGCCCACCAGGCCGCCGGCGACATAGCTGAAGTCCGCCTTGCGCCCGGCGCGCCAGTAGCCGCCGTGGAAGAAGACCATCACGGGGCGCGGCCCCTGGCCCCGCCCCCGGAAGATGTCGAGCCGCTCGGCCGGGCCTGGACCATAGGCCAAGTCGAGCACGCAACTCACGCGCTCGCGCACGGCCCGGCTGCGCCGGCCGCAGCCGGCGACATAGGCAGCGAGATCAAAGCCGGGGATCTTGTTGCGGTTGTCGTATTCGCGGTCCAGCGCGGCGCGGTCGTAGCCACGGAACAGCGGGGCGGCCGACATGGGCTGCGGCGCGGGCTCAGGCAGCGGTGCGCGCCTGCTGGTCGGCCGGCACCACCCGGCCCGCGATCGTCATGGGCACGCCGTCGAGGGCGAGCGAACAGCGGCGCATGGGAATGTCGAGATGGCAGGGGGTCGAGCGCGAACCTCCCCCCTCCAGATTCGGCCCGGTCGAGAACATGAAATTGCCGAGGAACGAGCGCGCGTCCATGGCATTGGTCTGGCGCTTGTCATAGAGGCGAAGCGCGGTCCAGAGCGCCCGGTCCTGCAGCCCCCAGCCCAGATGCGAGACGGCATAGCCCTCGGGGTCGGCGAAGGACGCCATGTACTCGCTGAGAAAATCGGCGTCGAACCCGCCGTCGATGGCGCGGATGTAGCCGCCCGCGACGGTCAAGCGGATGGGGGAGCGCACATAGTCCTTGAACGGCAGGATGATGTCGCCGCTGTCGATCACCACGGTGCCCTGGGCACTGCCCTCGTTCGGCCAGGTGGCGAGGAACCCGCTCGGCCAGTGGTCCCAGCGGCCGGGTTCGTCGGCCAGGCCATACTCGGTCAGCACCGAATATTGGCCGAGCCGGACCCGCAGGTCGGTGCCTGCGGCGGAGGTGACGTGCATCTCGCGCGCTTGGCCCAGCACGGTTGCCGCCGCCAGCACGCGCCGGCGGTCGTCCTCGGTCGGCACCAAGCGCGCCAGCACCTCGGGCGGCTCCTTGACCAACAGGATGCGGGTGCCGGAATCGAGGATCTCCTGCTGCTCGGTGCCTCTGTCGATGCCCATCAGGTCGATCACCAGATCGGCGCTCTTCATGGCGGCGACCGCCGGCAGGTTGCCGGTCAGGGCGGTCGGCCCGAAATAGGCGGTCCGCTCGGAGGCGACCGCCTTGGGCGGCGCGCCCTGGCCGAGCTCGAGCCGGGCGAGGCGCGCGCCCACTGCGAGCACCGCATCCCCGGCGGCGCGCGCATTCTCGGGGAGACTGTCCGGCCCGACCAGCAGCACCACCGCCTCGCCTACCCGCAGCCGGCAGAGGCGGAGCACCTGCTCCCACATGGCGATCTGATCCCGCGCGCCAAGCGCCATGGTCAGTCTCCTCCGGTCCTGATGCTATCTGAGCTCGCCGTCGCCGAGCAGGGCGTCGAGATAGCGGTTGATGCGGTGATGGATCATGGTCTCGAGCTCGTGGAACGGCCCGCGCACGAAGTTGCGCGAGGCGAACCCACGCTGCATGGCGCGCATCAGGGAGAAGTCTTCCTCGGCGAAGCGGCGCGCGAACGCCTTCAGGATCGTGACCTTCTCCTTGAAGGCCGGCTGGCCGAGAAATTCCTTGGGTAGACAGGTCCACCCAATCACCTGGCTGCGGGTGGGGGTGAGCGGGTAGGCCACCCACGGCTGCACCATGTCGGCGCGCGCGAACAGGTAGAAGTTGGGCCGGAGGAACGCCGAGAACGCGAACAGCTTGCCCTTCTCGTGAGCAGCCAGCCAGGGCGCCGGACCGAACAGGAGCTCGGCGTCGGGAGCCATGGTCCCGCTCACATATTCCTTGTGCCAACCGTACTTGGTGAGGGTCAGTTCGGCGGTCGCCTGGTCGGGCCGGTAGCCGGTCAGGCCGAAGGTCGAGCGGTGGATCACGTCGACATGGTAGACGTCGGCCAGGTTCTCCGGCACCAGCTTCCAGTTGGCATCCACCTCGTAGGTGTAGGTGTCCACCACCACCATGTCTTCGGGCCGGACATAGGCAACGGAGGCGCGGTAGCCGTCGGCGTCGAGGTACTCGGCAAGCGTCGGGCCGTCGGCGGCAAAGCTGATGAACACGAACCCGCCCCAGGTGTCGCAGCGCAGTTCGGGCAGGCGGCAGCCGGCGATATCGGCGTGGGCGAGCCCGGCCGCCTTGGAGGCGCCCAGCAGCCGCCCGTCGAGGTCGTAGGTCCAGGCGTGATAGGGGCAGGTGAAGCGCTTGGCGTTGCCGCTCCCCTCCGCCACGGCGACGCCCCGGTGGCGGCAGACATTGGCGAGGGCCTTGAGCGCGCCCGCCGCGTTGCGGACCAGGAGGACCGGTTCGCCGACGATCTCGAACGTGCGGTAGTCGCCGGGGTTCGGCAGCTCCTCCACCCGGCCGACCGCCAGCCAGTCGCGCATGAAGAACTGCTCACGCTCCGCCGCCAGGATCTCCGGCGCGGAGTAGAAATAGCCCGGCAGGTGACGCGCTTCCCGGAGCGACCGCCGGGTCGCCGCGATCTCGTCGAGGTCGATGGCGAGGCCGCTCGATCGGTTCTTGCCAGTGGCTGCGCGCGCGCTTTTCATGTTCCCGTCCTCGCCGTGGGGGGAAGCGCACCGCCGCATCTGGTGCGCGTCGCCACTCTAGAAAACTCCCGGGCTCCCGGCAAACCTCCCGGCAACCCTCAATGGGTGGTCCAGCCACCGTCGATCGGGATCGCCGTGCCGGTGATGGAGCGGGCCATGTCGCCGCAGAGGAAGAGCGCGAGCGCGCCCACTTCCTCCTCCTCGACCAGGCGGAGCGTCGGGGTCTTCTCCTTCAACATGGCGTGATAGGCCTGCTCCTTGGTGAGGCCGAGCTCCTTGGCGTGGGCCTCCATCACCCGCTCCAGCATTGCGGTGCGCGTGAAGCCGGGGCAGATGGCGTTGCAGGTGACACCGAAGGGCGCCGCCTCGAGCGCCGTCGCCTTGGTCAGGCCGACGATGCCGTGCTTGGCCATGATGTAGGGGCCCTTGTGCACCGAGGCGACCAGGCCGTGGGTCGAGGCGGTATTGACGATGCGGCCCCACTTGCGCGCCTTCATGTCGGCGAGGACCAGGCGCGTCGCGTGGAAGGCGGCGGACAGGTTGACGGCGACGATGGCGTCGTAGCGATCGAGCGGAAATTCGTCGATCGGCGCCACGTGTTGGATGCCAGCGTTGTTGATCAGGACATCGATGGTGCCGAGGACCTCCTTGGCGTGGGCGACCATGGCGGCGACCCCCTCGGGCCGGCTCATGTCGGCGCCGTCGTGGCCGACGGTCACGGCTGCCGACGTGGCGAGGGCACGCCGCGTGCGCTCGATCTCGGCCGGATCGCCCAGGCCGTGCAGCATGATGTTGCACCCCTCGCCCGCCAGCGCCTTGGCCATGGCCAAGCCGATGCCGCTGGTCGATCCGGTGACCAGCGCGCCCTTGCCCTTCAACATACCGATCCTCCCCTGACGTTGGTCTTGATGTTGGTCATCGCGCGGTCCAGCCGCCGTCGATCGGGATCGCGACGCCGGTAATGGAGCGCGCCATGTCGCCCGCCAGGAACACGGCGAGCGCGCCGATCTCGGCCACGGTGACCATGCGGCCGTTCGGCTGCTTTTCCCCGACCAGTTCGATGATCGCCTGATCCTGGCTGATCCCGCGCTGCTGCGCGCGGGTGTCGATCTGCGACTGCACCAGCGGCGTATGCACCCAGCCCGGGCAGATTGCATTGCAGGTGATGCCGAAGGTCGCGGCCTCGAGCGCCGTGGTCTTGGTCAGGCCGACGACGCCGTGCTTGGCCATGATGTAAGGTCCCTTGTGCACCGAGGCGACCAGGCCGTGCGCGGAAGCGGTGTTGATGATCCGGCCCCAGCCGCGCGCCTTCATCTGCGGCAGCGCCGCGCGGGTGGCGTGGAAGGCGGCGCTCATGTTCAGGGCGATCATCAGATCATAGCGGTCGAGCGGATAGTCCTCGATCGGACAGGGATGCTGGGCACCGACATTGTTGGCCAGAATGTCGACCGAGCCGAGCGCGGCTTGCGCCCGCGCGATCATACCGGCGACCGCCCTGCTGTCGGCCAAGTCGACACCATCGTGCCTGACCACGACGCCGGTCTCGGCCGCGAGCGCGGCGCGCAGCCGCTCGATCTCCGCCGCCTGGCCGAGTCCGGTCAGCATCACGTTGCATCCCGCCTGTGCGAGCGCCCGTGCGATGCCGAGCCCGATGCCGCTGGTCGAGCCGGTGACGACGGCGTTCTTGCCCTTGATCATGCGCGTGGTCCTGTTGCCGGCGTCAGCGGAAGAACGAGTCGGCGCTTCTCCGTGCCACCGATTTGGTCGCGATCGTCGCCCTGGCGCGGGCGATTTCGGTTTCCAACTCGGCAATATAGGCTTCCAGCGCATCGATCGACATAGGGTCCAGGTTGCGAGGCGCGGGCTTGCGCGTCTTGGGGACCAGGTCTTCCTCATCCATGGCATTGACTCCCGTGCGCCCAGGTCGCTATCTGGGCCGAGTATAGTCGCACCCCTCCCGGCAGCTTAAGTCCTCGAGCGACGGGTCCGCGACGCACCAAGGCTCCTGTCGAGGCGAGCTGTCCGAGACACCCATGCCCCGGAAGATTCCAGCACAAATGCGGGTGGCCGACTGCACGGCGCCCGGCGGCCCCGAAGTCCTCAAGCTGGCGACCCGCCCGACCCCTCGGCCGAGCGCCGGCGAAGTCTTGATCGAGGTCGCCGCCGCCGGCGTCAACCGTCCCGACGTGATGCAGCGGCGCGGCAATTATGCGCCGCCGCCCGGCGTCAGCACCATCCTCGGCCTCGAGGTATCCGGCACCATCGTCGCCTGCGGCGACGGCATCGGCGATGCGTTGCTCGGCCGCGAGGTGTGTGCGCTCCTCGCCGGCGGAGGCTACGCCGAGTATTGCGCCGTGCCCTACCCGCAGTGCCTGCCGGTGCCGCGCGGCCTCTCCCTGGTCGAGGCCGCCGGCCTGCCCGAGACGTTCTGCACCGTCTGGGCCAACGTGTTCGAGCGTGGCGGACTAAAATCCGGCGAGACCTTCCTGGTGCACGGCGGGGCCAGCGGCATCGGCACCGCGGCGATCCAGCTCGCCCACGCCTTCGGCGCCCGGGTGTTCACCACGGTCGGCTCGGCGGCGAAGCAGGCGCTCTGCCACTCCCTCGGCGCCGAACGGGCGATCAACTACCGCGAGGAAGACTTCCGGCAGGTGGTCAAGGAGCTGACCGGCGGGGCCGGCGTCAATCTGATCATGGACATGGTGGGCGGCACCTATATCGAGCGCAACATCGACGCCCTGGCAGTCGATGGGCGCCTGGTCTGCATCGCCTTCCTGGCCGGAAGCCGGGTCGACGTCGACTTCCACCCGATGATGGTGAAGCGCATCACCATCACCGGCTCCACACTCCGCCCGCGCAGCGTAGAACAGAAGGGCGCCATCGCCCGCGCGCTGCAACAGCATGTCTGGCCATTGTTGGAATCGGGCCGCGTGCGGCCGGTGATCGACAGCACTTTCCCACTCGCGCAGGCGGCCCTGGCCCACGCGAAGATCGACGCCGACCACGCCGGCAAGATCATCCTGACGCTCTGACCCGGCCCAGGTGCCGCCACGGTTGGGGCTTTGCCGGGCGGGCGCCGTCCCCTATAGTCGGCGGTCGGCGCCGCAAGGCTTGGGCCGTTGCGGCGCCGCTTCCAGCGAGGAACAATGACCAACCCCTTGATGCCGAAGGCGACCGCCGTATGGCTGGTCGAGAACACCACGCTCACGTTCGAACAGGTCGCCGCGTTCTGCAACCTGCACCCGCTCGAGGTGCAGGCGATCGCCGACGCCGAGGCGGCGATCGGCATAGTCGGCCTGAACCCGATCACCAACGGCCAGGTCGCGGCCGAGGACATCCGGCTGGGGGAAGCAGACCCGGAGCGGCGCCTTGCGCTGCTCAAGCCCGAGATCGAGATCAAGCAGCGCACCAAGGGGCCGCGCTACACCCCGGTCGCCAAGCGCCAGGACCGCCCCGACGCCATCGCCTGGATGCTGCGCAACTACCCGGAAATCACCGACGCCCAGGTCGGCCGGCTGCTCGGCACCACCAAGGCGACAATCAACGCCGTGCGCGAACGGACCCACTGGAACTCCCAGAACATCCGTCCGCGCAATCCGGTCGACCTCGGGCTCTGCAGCCAGACGGAACTGGATGCGGTGATCGGCCGCGCCCGCATCGGCCTCGACAAGGAGCCCGAACGGGGCTTCGTTCGCATCGCCCGCGAGGAACTGGAGGCCGCGGCCGAGGAAGCCGCCGCCGTGGCGGATGCCGGGCGGCCGATGGACGCCGACCGCGTGTTCGGGACCCGCAAGCCGGGGTGAGGGTCAGCGCCGCACGAGCTGCATGAAGCCCGGCGCCTGATCGGTCATCAGCAGCTCGAGGCGGGACACGCTGGCGCGCTGCGGCATCGAGACGCAGAAGAAGATGCACTCGGCCACGTCCTCGGGCAGCAGCGTGTCCAGCCCGCCGAGACGCTGGGCGATCAGTTCCTGGTTGCCGCGGAAGCGGCGCTCGACGAACTCGGTCTTGACCAGTCCGGCCTCCACGGTCGAGACCCGAACGCCCGTCCCCAGGACTTCCGCGCGCAGCGCCTGGGTCAGGTTCTCGACGAACGCCTTGGTGGCGCCGTAGACGTGGCTCTGCGGGTGCGGGTAGCGGTGGAAGGACGAGCCGATCTGGATCACGTGTCCCTTGCCACGCGCGATCATGCCTGGCAGCAACGTGCGCGTGACGGTGAGGACCGCTTGGATGTTGGTCTCCACGATCGCATGCATCTCGGCGAGGTCGGCCTCCTGGAACTTGCGATCCGTGCCGATCCCGTGGCCGGCGTTGTTGACCAGCACCTCGACCGCGGCGAATGCCGGCGGAATCGCACCGAGCGCCTTCTGCGTCGCGGCGTGATCGTCGATGTCGCAGACGATTCCGTGCACCGGCACGCCGAGCGTCTTGGCCGCCTGATCGAGACGTTCGGCACGCCGCCCGGTGAGCACCAGATGCCAGCCGGCCGCGGCGAAGCGGGCGGCGGTCGCCGCGCCGATTCCGGCGGTGGCGCCGGTGATGAGGGCGATGCGGGGCTGGGATGCCGCCATGGTTCGGGTTCCTGTCCGTGGTTGCGCGTGGTCGGTGCCGTCGCGGCCCGCATGGGGCGGGTCCGCACGGAAATCTAGTTCAAGGCCGGTCCCAGTGCCACAGACCCGCGCGGCAGGCGTACCCGTCCTGGCCGGCGGCACCGACTCTCGATAATGTTCTGGGCCGGGCGAGGGGCGTGGAACACCTTGCCTGCGACCCGCGTGTCGCGCGCAGGCTCGGGGGCAGAGATCACCGACCGAGGAGGCATCCTGATGCAGAAGCCGGACTCCCGCCCGCTGGCGAAGGGCACCAAGCAGATCGAGACCGACCGGGTCATCGTCACGGAATGGCGCTTTCCCCCTGGCGGGCACACCGGCTGGCATCGGCATGGCCATGACTATGTCGTGGTGCCGATCACCACCGGCCGGCTCGACATCTTCGACGGCGCGAAAACGGTCGCCGCGCAATTGACCCAGGGCGTGGCCTACAACCGCCCGATCGGGGTCGAGCACGACGTAATCAACGCCAACGATTTCGAGTTCGTGTTCGTCGAGATCGAGCTTAAGCCATGATCGGCGCCGTCACAGCTTGCCGTGGGCCTTGAACACCTGCGCCACCACCGGCCGTGCGGTCAGGCGTTCGAAGACACGACGCACGCGCGGGCAATCCTCGAACAGGCGGGCACGGTCGGGGTGCCAGAGCGCCAGCATGGCGAGATAGACGTCGACGGCGCCGGGCGTCGCCCCCGCCAGGAACGGTCCCTTGGCCAGGGCGGTTGTGTCGATGATGCGCCAATATTGGTCCAGGTGCTCCTGCGCCCGGGCCTTCACCGCCGCCGCGCCGTTGGGATAGACCGTGTAGCGCGCCGGATAGGCGGCGCGCAGATCCGCCATGTAGAGGTTGACCGCCATGAAGGTCAGCCAGCGATAGGCGCTCGCCCGCTCCGCGCTGCCGGCGGGCGGCAGAAAACCGGCCTCGGGGTGCCGGTCGGCCAGGGTGAGCACGATCGCCGCCGATTCGCTCACCACCTCCCCACCCGGCAGGCGCAAGACGGGGATCTGCCCCATCGGGTTGATCTTGCGATAGCTCGCCCGGTTCTGGGCGCCCGCCCGGTAGTCCACCTCCACGCGCCGGTAGGGTAGCCCGGCCTCCTCGAGCATCACCTCGGGCGTGATCGCACCCGTGTTGCGCGACCAGTAGAGGGTATACACGCCCCTACTCCCGGATCGGCAGCGTGTAGTTGAGGCCCATCCGGCCGCCGTCGGCGAACACGGTCTGGCCGGTGATGTAGCTCGACTCGTCGCTCGCCAGGAACAGGATGATGGCCGCCATCTCCTCCGGTGTGCCCATGCGCCCCAAGGGCGTGCGCGCCAGGATCTCGCGCCGGTATTTGGGATCGTTGAAGACCGCGTAGCCCATGTCGGTGGCGACCGTGCCGGGGCCGATGGCGTTCACGCGGATGCCCTTGTCGGCGAGGCCGACCGCCATCGCCTTGGTCATCAGGCGGACCGCCGCCTTGGAGGCGCCGTAGGCGAGCTGCATCGGCTGCACCATCTCGGCGGCGAGGGAGGCGAGGTTGACGAAGGCCCCCTGCCAGCCGTTCTTCACCATCGCCCGCGCCGCCGCCTGGGCGACCAGGAACACCCCGCGCACATTCACCTGGTAGCAGAGGTCGAAGTCCTCGACCGTGCACTCCAGGAGGTCGGCCATGCGCAGCACGCCGGCATTGTTGATGACCACGTTGAGCTTGCCAAACTCACGCACCGTCCCGTCCACCAGCGCCTGGGCGTCCTCAGGCTTCGAGGTGTCGCAGCGGATGTAGGTGGCGCGCCCGCCGCTCTTCTTCAGGGCCTCGACCAGGGCCTTGCCGCCGGCGTCGTTGACGTCGGAAACCACCACGCTCGCGCCTTCGGCGGCGAAGCGCTTGCAGATCGCCGTGCCGATGCCGCCCGCGGCGCCGGTGACGATCGCGACCTTGTCCTTCAACTGCATCACTCCAGTCCTCTCTTTTTCGCTGGTTGGCTCAGGTCGGCGCGCCGGCGTAGCCGATGGCGCGCAACGCCGCCTTGATCTCGCCCAGGATGGCGGGATCGTCGATGGTCGCCGGCAGGCGGTACTGCTCGGCGTTGGCGATCTTCTGCATGGTCCCGCGCAGGATCTTGCCCGAGCGCGTCTTGGGCAGGCGCTGCACGACGGTCGCGGTCCGGAACGAGGCGACCGGGCCGATGCGGTCGCGCACCATCTGCACCACCTCGCCCGTTATCGCGTCGTGCGGACGGTTGACGCCGACCTTCAGCACCAGGAAGCCGACCGGCACCTGGCCCTTGATGGCGTCGGCGGCGCCGATCACCGCGCACTCGGCGACATCGGGGTGGGAGGACAGCACCTCCTCCATGGCACCGGTGGAGAGCCGGTGGCCGGCAACGTTGATGATGTCGTCGGTGCGGCCCATGATCCAGACATAGTCATCGGAGTCGACGAATCCGGCATCGCCGGTCTTGTAGTAGCCCGGGAAGTCGATCAGGTAGGAGCGGCGATACCCTTCGTCGTTGTTCCAGAGGGTCGGCAGGCAACCCGGGGGCAGCGGCAGGCGCACGCAGATGCTGCCGGTCTGGCCGCGCGGCACTTCGCGCCCGCCATCGTCCAGGGCCACCACCTGGTAGCCCGGCACCGCCTTGGTGGGCGAGCCGTGCTTCACCGGCAGCGGCCCGAGCCCCATGCAGTTGGCGGCCATGGGCCAGCCGCTCTCGGTCTGCCACCAGTGGTCGATCACCGGCACGCCGAGCTGCGCCTCGGCCCACTGCAGGGTGTCGGGATCGGAGCGCTCGCCGGCCAGGAACAGGGTGCGAAAGCGGGAGAGGTCGTACTTCTTGACCAGCAGACCATTCGGGTCCTCGCGCTTGATCGCGCGGAAGGCGGTCGGCGCCGTGAACAGCACCTTGACCCCGTGCTGGGCGATGGCGCGCCAGTAGACGCCGGCGTCGGGGGTGCCGACGGACTTGCCCTCGAACAGGATCGTGGTACAGCCATGCACGAGCGGCCCATAGAGGATGTAGGAATGGCCGACCGCCCACCCCATGTCGGAGGCGGCCCAATAGACCTCGCCCGGATCGACGCCGTAGACGTTCTTCATCGACCAGGCGAGAGCGACCAGATAGCCGCCGTTGTCGTGCACTACCCCCTTTGGCACACCGGTGGTGCCGGAGGTGTAGAGCACGTAAAGCGGATCCGTCGCCTTTACCGGCACGCACCCCGTGGGGCGCGCGGCCGCCGCCCATTCGCGCCAATCGGCATCGCGCCCCGGCACCAGCGTCGCCTGGCATTCGGGCCGCTGCAGGACGATGCACCGCTCCGGCTTGTGCTTGGCCAGATCGATCGCCTTGTCGAGGAGGGGCTTGTATTCGATCACGCGGTTCACCTCGATGCCGCAGGAGGCGGAAAGAATCAGCTTAGGCTTCGCGTCGTCGATGCGGGTCGCGAGCTCCGGCGCGGCGAAACCGCCGAAGACCACGGAGTGGATCGCGCCGATGCGGGCGCAGGCCAGCATGGCGATCGCCGTCTCGGGCACCATCGGCATGTAGATCAGGACCCGGTCGCCCTTGGCGACGCCGCTCGCCACCAGGGCGCCGGCGACGCGCGCGGTCTCGTCGCGGAGCGCGCGGTAGCTGTAGGTCTTGATGGTGCGGGTGACGGGGCTGTCGTAGATCAGGGCGATCTGATCGGCGCGCCCCCGCTCGACGTGGCGATCGAGGGCGTTGTAGCAGCAGTTGAGCTCGCCGCCGGCGAACCAGGTGGTGAAGGGCGCGCGGCTGTCGTCCAGCACCCGGTCGAATGGCCGGGTCCAGTCGATCGCCTGGGCGGCCTCGGCCCAGAACCGCTCGGGCTCGGCGATCGAGCGCCGGTAGACTTCGGCATATCGGCTCATGTCGGGCGTCCTCCGCGGCGCGCGCGGGCTGTACACAGCCTCTTGCCGCGCGACTACAATGGTGGAAACGGGGCCGCTTGAAAAGGCGACGATCGCCGCACGGCCGGCGGCCGCGACGCGGTTGGCGGTCGCCGCCGGCGCCGATAGAAATGGACCGCCGCGGTCAATCCGCGATACGAGGTGCGTCATGACTGGATCCCCCTACGACACCGACCTCGATCCGGTAGCGGCGAACCACGCCCCCTTGACACCCCTTGGCCTGCTCGAGCGGGCGGCAGCGACCTATCCCGACCGTACCGCCATGATCCATGGCGACTGGTCCTACACCTACCGCGAGTTCCTGGCGCGCTGCCGGCGCCTCGCCAGCGCTCTCACTCAGTGGGGCATCGGCGTCGGTGACACGGTGGCGGTGCTGGCGCCCAATGTCCCCGCCCTGCTCGAAGCCCATTTCGGCGTAGCCATGGTCGGCGCCGTGCTGAATGCCATCAACACCCGGCTCGATGCCGCCACCATCGCCTTCATCCTCGACCACGGCGAGGCGCGCCTCTTGATCGTCGACCGCGAGTACACGCCCGTCGTCACGGCGGCGCTCGCCCGCATGTCCGCGCCGCCGCCAGTGGTCGACATCGTCGACCCTCTCGCCCCAAGTGGCGCGCCGGTCGGCGCAATCGACTACGAGGCATTCTTGCGCGCCGGCGACCCGGCACAGGGCTTCGCTCAGCCGACGGACGAGTGGCAGGCGATCGCGCTCAATTACACCTCCGGCACCACCGGCAATCCGAAGGGGGTGGTCTACCATCACCGCGGCGCGTTCTTGAACGCCGTCGGCAATGTCATGGTCTGGGCCATGCCCCAGGCCCCGGTCTACCTGTGGACCCTGCCGATGTTCCACTGCAACGGCTGGTGCTTTCCCTGGACGGTGACGGCCCAGGCGGGCACCCATGTCTGCCTGCGCCGGGTCGAGGCCAAAGCGATTTACGATGCCATCGTCGCGCACCAAGTGACCCATTTCTGCGGCGCGCCGATCGTGCTCAACATGATCATCAACGCCGCCCCCGACCAGCGCCGCGCGTTCCACCACGCGGTCCAGGTGATGACCGCGGGCGCCGCCCCGCCCTCGGCGGTGATCGCGGGCATGGAGCGCGCCGGCTTCCATGTGACCCATGTCTACGGCCTGACCGAGGTCTACGGGCCGGCGGTGGTGTGCGCCTGGCACGACGACTGGGATGCGCTGTCCGAGGACCAGCGTTCGCGCCTCAAGGCCCGGCAGGGGGTGCGCTATCCGGTGCTCGAGGGACTGACAGTGCGCGACCCGGCGACCATGCAGCCGACCCCGGCCGACGGCCAGACCCTGGGCGAGGTCATGTTCCGCGGCAACATCGTGATGAAGGGCTATCTGAAGAACGCCCAAGCGACCGCGGCGGCGTTCGCTGGCGGCTGGTTCCACTCGGGCGATCTCGCGGTGCTGCACGCCGACGGCTACATCGAGATCAAGGACCGCTCCAAGGACATCATCATCTCGGGCGGCGAGAACATCTCCTCGATCGAGGTGGAGGACGCGCTCTACCGCCACCCGGCGGTGCTGGAGGCCGCCGTGGTCGCCCGCCCCGACCCCACCTGGGGCGAGACGCCGTGCGCGTTCGTCGGCCTCAAGCCGGGCAGCGAGCAGGTCACGGCGGAAGATATCATCGCTCATTGCCGGGCGACCATGGCCAGCTTCAAGGTGCCGCGTACCGTGGTGTTCGGATCCCTGCCCAAGACCTCGACCGGCAAGATCCAGAAGTTCCTCCTGCGCGAAAAGGCGAAGGCGCTGTGACCAGTGCGATCCCGGCGGAAGGGGAGCCGGCGGCGCTCTCGGCGGCCACCGTCGAAGCGCTGGCCAAGGCCCGCGTGCTCTGCATCGGCGACGTGATGCTCGACCGCTATCTCTACGGATCGGTGGAGCGGGTCTCGCCCGAGGCGCCGGTCCCGGTAGTGCGCATCGAACGCGAGAGCGAGATGCTGGGCGGTGCCGGCAACGTGGCGCGCAACGTGGTCGCGCTCGGCGGCCAGGTCGCCTTCGTGACCGTGGTCGGCGACGATCTGGCGGGGCGGGCCATCACCCAGGCGGTCGGCGCGCTCGCGCGCATGGACCCGTTTGTGCTGGTGGACCGCGGCCGCACCACCACGGTCAAGACCCGTTTCGTCGCCGGCGGCCAGCAGCTCTTGCGCGCCGATCGCGAGGTCGCGGCCCCGCTCCACGACGACCTGGTGCGCGAGATCGTGCGTCTGGCGAGCGACGCGATCGCCGAGTGCGACGTGGTGGTGCTGTCCGACTACGCCAAGGGGGTGCTGACCCCGGCGCTGATCGCCGCCGTGATCGGCCGCGCCGAGGCCCTGGGACGCCCGGTGGTGGTGGATCCCAAGAACAGCGACTTTCGCCGCTACCGGGGGGCGGCCGCGATCACGCCGAATCGCCTGGAACTCTCCCAGGCCGCTCAGGCGCCGGTGGCCACCAACGCGGAGGTGGTGAGCGCGGCCAGGCGGGTGCTCGGTTTCTGCAAGGCGGAGGCGATGCTTGTCACCCGGGGTGCCCAGGGCCTCTCCTACATCCCGCGCCAGGGCGAGCCGACCCATGTCCCGGCTGTCCAGCGGGAAGTGTTCGACCCGTCCGGCGCCGGCGATACCACCATCGCCGCGTTCGCGACCGCGCTCGGCGCCGGCACACCGCCCGCCATCGCGGCGCGACTCGCCAACCTCGCCGGCGGCATCGTCGTCGGCAAGGCCGGCACCGCCGTCGCCGACGCCGCGGAGCTGCTGCACGCGATCGCCGGCGCCCGCTTCAGCGACCTAGGCGACAAGGTGGCGGGACTGGATACCGCGGTGGCGCGCGTCGCCGCCTGGCGCGCCGCCGGCCTCAGCGTCAGCTTCACCAACGGCTGCTTCGACCTGCTGCACCCGGGCCATCTCTCGCTGCTGACCCAGGCACGGAGCGAGTGTCAGCGCCTGGTGGTCGGCCTCAACAGCGATGCCTCGGTCGCCCGGCTGAAGGGGGCAGGCCGGCCGGTGCAGCCGGAAGCGGCGCGGGCAACCGTGCTTGCCGCGCTCGAGCCGGTCGATCTGGTGGTGGTGTTCGCCGAGGACACGCCGCTGCGCCTGCTCGAGGCGCTCAAACCCGATGTTTTGGTGAAAGGTGCCGACTATCGCCGCGACCAAGTCGTCGGCGGCGATTTCGTCGAGGGCTATGGCGGCCGGGTGGCACTGGCCACGATGCTGTCAGGTCACAGCACCACCCGCACCATCGCCAAGTTGGCGGGCGAACGCTGAGGCGCCGCCCGTTCAGATCACGCGCAACCGCGCGATCTCGTCCTTGATCCTGAGCTTTTGCCGCTTGAGGTCCGCCAGCGCGACCGTGTCCGGCAATGGTCGCTGGCATTCAGTCTCGATTGCCTGTTCCAGGTTGGCGTGCCGCATGGACAACGCCGCCAACCTGGCCCCTACGTCCTTCGCCTTGTCACCAACAAGTTCGGTGTTCATGGCAACGCAGACTCCCTGATAGTAGCGATAAAAAGGTACCACACTCGGCACGGAAAATCACAAGATTGCGACACGCCTCGCCAGCCGCCGGAAAGGAAATTTACCGCTCCCCGCGTAAAGTGGCACCGATCCGGCGTGGGGCCACGCCGGGAAAGGCCGCGGCCAGAATGACTTCGAGCTGGCGACCCGCGCCGCGCGGGGGTTCACCCCCTACCCCGCAGCACTGGCGTAGACTGGCGGCGGCGTCCTGAAGCGGCGTCTGCGATCCGCTCCGGCGCCCCACTCCGAGGGCCAACTCCAACCAGCGGAGCTCGATTCGCTCGGCGGTGAGCTCGGCCCGCTGGACCACTTGGCGGAGCCGCAGGGCGGCTGCAACCTGGCGCCAGGCGCGCTCCTTGAGTGCCCGACGCGCGGCGCGCAAGGGCGCCACCACTTGGCCTTGCCAGCGCCGTGTCCTCGGCAACACCCGACGTAAGTCCACTGCCGTGATCGCACCCCGTCCGCTGGCCCCGAAAAAGCAGGCGGCTAGCAACAAGTTGACGTCGGCACCATGGCGATCCTGCAGCGTCAGACATGCCCGAGCCACCCCGGGCTGCGAGTAGAGTCCCACGGCATAGGCCCAAAGTCCCATCTGCCCCCCGACGGGGCGGCCGGCGGTGAAACCGGCACGCCTTTCGTGCTAGACTGTAACTATGGACGATAATGTGAGCGACGCGGAAGCAGCGCGACAAACAGCGCTCGCCAACCGTCTCACCGCGCTCAAGATAGAGCACCGCGACCTGGACCAAGTGATCGCCCGAATTGGCGGGAATACACCCTCCGACCAGCTACAGGTGCAGCGCCTGAAAAAGCGCAAGCTGTTGCTCAAGGACCTGATCGCCCGCTTCGAGAGCGAACTGATCCCCGACATCATCGCCTGAGGATGACAGCTAGAGCACTTCCCGGATTGATGGAATCGTAGGGGATTCCCGAAGGGTTTGAAATGTGATTCAAGCTGCTGGCTGGGGATGGAGGCCGGCATGCATGGTGCGACCCTATTCCGAGGATTTACGGGAGCGTGTGGTTTGGGACGTCGAG
>SHWA01000041.1 GCA_009693995.1 Alphaproteobacteria bacterium
GGCGGGTTCATCATGGTGCCGGCCATGATCTACCTGCTCGGCATGCCGACCTCGGTGGTGGTCGGCACCTCGCTGTTCCAGATCATTTTCGTCACCGGCAACGCCACGTTGCTGCATGCGATCAACAACTTCAGCGTCGACATCCTGCTTGCGCTGCTGTTGCTTCTGGGCTCGGTGGTGGGGGCGCAAGTAGGCACCCGCCTCGGCGCCCGGCTCAAGAGCGAGCAGCTGCGGGTCCTGCTCGGGCTGCTGGTGCTGGTGGTCGGCGCCCGCATGGCCTTCGGCCTGGTGGTGACGCCCGAGGAGACGTTCTCGATCGGCGCTCCGGTCCGGCACTGATGCCCGGGCTGCGGCAGCACGCGGCGGGGGTGGTGGCGGTTGCCGCCCTGCTGCTGGGGGCGCCGGCGGCGGCGCAGCTCCTGACCGCCGACCTCGCCGACCACTTGGTCGCCATCGACACCGGCTTCACCGGGGGCAAGGTGCTGCTCTACGGCGCGATCGAGCCGCCGGGCGACGTGGTGGTGGTGGTGCGCGGCCCGGCCGAGGAGCATGTGGTGCGCCGCAAGCAGCGCACCCTGGGCATCTGGATCAACCGCGACCAGATGATCTTCGACAACGTGCCAGCCTTCTATGCCGTGGCCAGCAGCCGGCCGCTGCCCCAGCTCGGCGCCGAGCGCGCCTTCGGCAGCAACGAGATCGGTCTCGAGAACTTGCGGCTGCGGCCGGCCGAGGCGGGCCGCACCGAGGCGGACATCCAGTCGTTCCGCGAGGGCCTGATCCGCAACAAGGAGCGGGGCGGCCTCTATTCCCGCACGGCCCAGCCGATCCAGCTCATCGGCGACAAGCTGTTCAGCGCCAGCTTCGCCTTCCCCGCCAACGTGGCGCCGGGCGCCTATGTGGTGGACGTCTATCTGTTCCGCGACGGGCAGGTGGCGAGTGCCCAGACCACGCCCTTGCACGTCAGCAAGATCGGGATCGAGTCCCAGACCTCGGCATTCGCCCGGCGCCATGCGGCGTGGTATGGCATCATCGCGGTGGTGGTGGCGCTCCTGGCCGGGTGGCTCGCGGGCGTCGTGTTCAGCAAGAAGTAGGGTGATCGTGACAACCCAGGGCGCAGCGGAGGGGCGGCTCAAGTTCCTAGTCTGCGTCGACGACAGCAAGGACTGCCGGGTCGCGCTCAAGTTCGCCTGCATGCGCGCCAAGAGCACCCATGCGCGAGTCGCGCTCCTGCGCGTGGTGGCGCCGCCGGACTTTCAGCATTGGGCGCGGGTCGGCGAACTGATGCAGCAGGAACGGCGTCAGGAGGCGGAGGTGCTCCTTCAGGAATTGGCGAAGGAAGTCAATGAGATAACCGGGTCAATGCCGTCGCTCCACGTGCGCGAGGGGCACAAGGGCGAGCAGGTCGCGGCCCTGATCGAGGAGGACCCCTCGATCAACATCATGGTGGTCGGCGCGGCGCCCGAGGACGAGGGCAGCAACGAGCTGGTGAAGTGGCTGGCGAGCCAGGTGACCATGCGGCTGCGCATCCCGCTGCTGATCGTCCCCGGCAACATGACCGACCAGCAACTGCAATCCCTGGCGTAAGCCGCCGCGCCCGCCGATTCAACTTACCACTAAAGAGAGTAAAAGTAATAATTTACTCTTCTATAGATTGCTGACGATCAATGGAATTGTCTATCTAATATAGGAAACCCACAATCTAACATTAACCATAGATGGTGCTACGGACCTTTGCCTATTGCGCCCTATCGCCCTGGGCGTCATCATTGACGAGCCATTAACGGTCGCCGAAGCGGCGCGGGCACGCCGGCAGGGACCGGGTCTACGTATCCAAGCCTTGCTAGCGGAACGGGTCCGAGCGTCGGTTGCGGCACAACATCGCGAAGGTGAAAGAAGTCCGAGCCGTCACGAGCTGAAGGCTCAACGACACATCCACCACACCAAAGCCGGAATTGGACTGACGGCGCTCTGGGGAGGCCAGGGCGGCGCTGACAATAAGCCGAATGCAGTCCAAACCCGACGAAACAGGCAGGAGGACAAATGCGGAAGCGGGACACTCGTTCCCGGGGCGCAAGATTGACGCCGCCGACAACAACAAGGGCGGTTTTCGCCCTGGTGGTCGCCACCACCATCTGCGCTACAATACCAGCGTTTTCAAGGGACTACGTCCCGATCGTGCCGGCGCCCTACCCGTTCCGGGATAGCAGCCTTCCCGCCCGCGCCGTGCCGTGGCTGGAAGATATTGCCGCGGCCGGGCAGAAGCTCGGCGTCGGCACCCTGCCGGCGCCCCACAATTTGGTGCTGGATTCGGCGTCCGCCGCCCGGCGCAAGTTCGAGGCCTCCGGGTTCTATCTTGCGGATGTGGCCGACGGCCGCGATGCGGTGCCACGCCTGTTCGCCGCCAGGTTGCCGCGCGACTTCCACTTGCCCCTCGATGCTGATGCGCGCAAGGACCTGTTCGTCCGCATCCTGCTGCCGCTGGTCTTGCGGGTGAACGAGGAGATCCTCGCCGACCGGGCGCGCCTGATCGACCAACTGGATGCCTTGGCCTTCGTCGGCGTCTCCGCCCAGCCAATGGTCGAGCCGGAGTGGCTGAGCGACATGCGCCTCCGGTACGGGGCCGCGGGCGAGACCCTGGATCAGGTGCTGGTCCGGGTCGATGCCGTGCCGCCTTCCCTGGCACTCGCCCAGGGCGCGCAGGAGAGCGGGTGGGGCCGTTCGCGCGTCGCCGTGGTCGGCAACGCGCTCTTCGGCCAGTCGTCCTTTTCGCCCTCCTCCAGCATGGCGTCCAAGCGCCGCGAGAAGGGCGGCGACTACGGCGTCCGTCGCTTCGACAGCGTCTACGGCGCGGTGCGCGAATACGTGATGAACCTCAACACCCACCCCGCCTATGCGCGGTTCCGGCAGGAGCGGGCGGCGGACCGCAGCCGTGGCTACGGCCTGGACGGGTTCCGCCTGGCGGCCAACCTGACCCGCTACGCGGAGGATGCGGCGTACGTTGCGCAGGTGCGCGCCATCATTCGCACCAACGACCTGCCGCGCTTCGACACCGCCCGCCTGCACCGCCACGCCGCGCCGCTCCTGGTCGAGTTCGCGTTCTGACGGGCCGGGCGCCAGTGGATTGACTCAAACATTTGATACCCGGGCGCCCTCACCCCCACCCCCTCCCTCCCCAGTCGAGGGGGAGGGGGAAGGGGTCGGCGCCGTTCAATTTCTCCCCTCCCCCCTTGCGGGGGAGGATCGGGCGCGAATAGCGCCCGGTGGTGGGGGGTACCAACGAACCAATCAACTGATTGGGTCGATCCATTAGGGAACGCGGCCCTGTGGGAGCGGGGCTCCGCCCGTGTGCGGACTGGCGACCAGCACTGCCAGGAGCGCAAGCGGCCGAATCATGGCAGCCTGTCAGAAACCGACTGAGCGAGACCGGCTCGCTCGATCCCAATCAGGACACGGAGGGCCAGCGTGACCACTGCGCCACTGCCGCAATCCGCGCTCGACCAGTTGTTCAGCAGTGCCCGCACCCACCGCCGCTGGCTGCCGCGGCCGGTGGCGCCGGAGACGCTGGCAGCGCTCTACCGTCTGGCGGCGCTGGCGCCGACCAGCGCCAACACCAACCCCGGGCGGATCGCCTTCGTCGTCAGCGCGGCCGCGAAAGAGCGGCTGCGCCCCTGCCTCTCGGCCAGCAACGTGGAACAGACCATGGCCGCGCCGGTGACGGCGATCGTCGCCCACGATCTTGGCTTCGCCGAATACCTGCCGCGCCTCTACCCGCACACGGATGCGGCGGCCTGGTTCACGGTTCCGCGCGTGGTGCAGCAAACCGCCTTTCGCAACGGCACTCTTTTCGGCGGCTATCTGATCCTGGCCGCGCGGGCGCTCGGCCTCGACTGCGGACCCATGTCCGGCTTCGACGGCGCCAAGGTGGACGCCGCCTTCTTCCCTGACGGCCGCTGGCGCAGCAACTTCCTGATCAACCTCGGTCACGGCGACGCCGCCGGCCTCGGCCCGCGCGACCCGCGCCTGGACTTCGCCGAGGCATGCCGCGTCCTCTAGCCCGCCATCAGCGGCGGCGCCGCGGCGCCGTCGGCGAACAGCGGCAGGCGCCAGGCGCCGAACAATTGGTAGTGCCACCACTCCTTGCCATAGAAGTCCCACCCCGCCGCGCTCATCAGGCCGAGCAGGGTCAGGCGGTTGACTTGGGCCGCGCGGCTCACGTCGATGCGGCCGTGATGGGCCTGGTCGGTGAAGCAGTCGAAGTCGGTGCCCATGGGCAGCAGGCGCCCGCTCGCCGCCTCGGCGAGCGTCAGGTCCACTGCGGCGCCGCGCGAATGGGGCGAGCCCCGGCGCGGATCGGCGACGAAGGTCGCATCCGGCGTGTGCCGCCAGAGCGCCCATTGCGCCTCGACCGGGCGATAGGCATCGAACACATGCAGGCGCAGGTCGAGCGCCGTGGCGAGGGCCGCGGCGCGGGCGAGACGCTCGGCCGCCGCGCCGTGGAGATAGCAGCCGGCGCGGGCGTAAATCGGGCGGCCGGTGAAGTTGCGCTCACTGGCATAGCGCAGGTCGATGGAAACCGGCAGGCCGGCGGCGGCGACGTCGATCAGCACCATGGCGCGGGAACCGGGTCGGGAGGGGGAGGGCGCGGCGCCGCCACTCTAACACGGCGCGTCGCAGGGCCGGGGAGAGGGGCGTGATTCTGCTCGCGCTCGATGCGGCGACCGCCGCCTGCTCGACTGCCGTGCTGGTGGACGGGCGGGTGCTGGGGCGCCGCCGGGTCGTGCTCGGCCAGGGGCACGCCGAGGCGTTGCTGCCCCTGGTCCAGGCCAGCCTGACCGCAGCCGGGCTCGGTTTCGCCGCCCTCGATGCCGTCGCCGTGACCACCGGTCCCGGCACGTTCACCGGCGTGCGCATCGGCCTCGCCGCCGCCCGCGCCCTGGCGCTGGCGCTGGCCCGGCCGATGCTTGGGGTCGTCACCCTGGATGCGCTGGCCGCCGCCGCGCCACCCGGCGCCCGCGCCGGCCGTACCCTGGTTGCGCTGATCGCCGCCCGGCGGGGCGGGGTCTACGGGCGCGCCTACGCCGCGGGCGGCGCGCCGCTCGGGCCGCCGGCCGTGGTTGCGCTTGCCGCCATCGGCGCCTGGCTGCCCGCGGGGCCACTGGTCCTGGTCGGCGACGGCGCGCCGCTGGCGGCGCCGGCATTGCTGGCGCGCGATGCGGTGGTCCGGACTGAAATCCGCTATCCCGACGCTGCCCTGGTGGGCGCGCTGGCGCTGGCGCGCATTGCCGCCGGCGAGCCGCCGGTCGCGGGCACCGAGGTACGCCCGCTCTATTTGCGCGGTGTCGACACCCCAGGTGCCAGCCCATGAACCAGATGGTCCTCGAGGCCGCCACCTTGGCCGATGCCGAGTCCCTCGCCCGGCTGCACGCGGCGTCCTTCACCGAGACCTGGTCGATCGCGACGTTCACGCGTCTACTGGCGAGCCCCGGCGGGTTCGGCCTGATGGCGCGGGTGCCTGGGCGCGCGGCGCCGGAAGGCGGCATCCTCTGCCAGGTCGCCGCCGACCAGGCGGAGATCTTCTTCTTCGCGGTCAGTGGCCGCGGCCGCCGCCGGGGCACCGGTCGCCGGCTGCTGGACGGGGCACTCGCCGCCGCCGCAGGCCGGGGGGCGACCCACATGCTGCTCGAGGTCGCCGTCAACAACGCCGCGGCGCTCGCGCTCTATCGCCGGGCGGGCTTCGTCGAGGTCGGCCGGCGGGCGGGCTATTACCAGGACGTCGCCGGGCGGCCCCTCGCCGCCCTGGTGATGCGGCGCGAGATCGACCCTCAGGCCTTGCGGATGCGCAGCCGATAGATCGCTGAACCCGGCGCCTCGGGCGCGAGCGTCAGGATGGTGTGGCCATGCTCGGCGGCCGAGCGCGGCACGTTCTCCAGCGGTTCCCCGGCGTTGAGCCGCACCTCCAACACCGCCCCCGCCGCCAGCCGCTCGAGCCGGAGCTTGGTCTTGACGAAGGTCATCGGGCAGAGGTCACCGGTGATGTCCAGGAAATATTCGTCAAGTCCTGGCGCGGCGATAACATTGGATTGTGTCATCGAACCCACATTGCGCAAGAAAAGGTCATCGTCTATGCTTTTCAATTAGTGGAAAAAACCCGGCCAGCGCCACCCCCGATGTCCGAGCACCCCAAGATAGACAACCTGTTGTCCCTGACCACGGAAATCGTGGCGTCCCACGTTTCCAACAACACCGTCCCGCTCGCCGAGCTGCCGCAGCTCATCCGGCAGGTCTATGCGTCGCTGGTGACGCTCGGGCCCGAGTCGGCCAGCGTTGCCCCGGCCGAGCGGCCAGAGCCGGCGGTGGCGATCCAGAAGTCGATCCTGCCCGATTATATTGTCTGTCTGGAGGACGGCAAGAAACTGAAGATGCTGAAGCGGCATCTCAAGACCAGCTACAATTTGACGCCAGAGGAATACCGCGAGCGCTGGGACCTGCCGCCCGATTATCCGATGGTGGCTCCGAACTATGCGGCGCAGCGCAGCATGCTCGCCAAGCAGATCGGTCTCGGCACCGCGGCGCGCCGGACCAAGCGCCGCACTTAGAGCGGCTGGCAGACGGGCGCGGCCGAGAGTCGCGAACATGAGCACAGTCGGACGCCGGACGCGCAAGCCGAAGCCCACGGGCGATCCCGGGTGGATCGAGAGTCTTTGCATCGCGCGCGGCTTGAAGATGACCGGCCAGCGGCGGGTGATCGCGCGCGTGCTCTCCGAGGCGAGCGATCACCCGGATGTGGAAGAGCTTTACCGCCGCGCCGCGCAGGTGGATGCGCGCATCTCGATCGCCACCGTCTATCGCACGGTCAGGCTGCTGGAGGAGGCGGGCATCCTCGAGCGGCACATGTTCAATGACGGCCGCGCCCGCTACGAGCGCATTCCCGACCGGCATCACGACCACCTGATCGACCTCGCCAGCGGCGGCGTGATCGAGTTCCAGAGCGACGAGATCGAGGCGCTGCAGGCCGAAATCGCCCACCGCCACGGCTACCGCCTGGTCGGCCACCGCCTCGAACTCTATGGCGTGCGCCTTGGAAAAGATGACAAATCAGGGGCGCCAGCCAAGCCTGAGCGGGCGCCAACCTTGACTCGGGGCGCGCAGGTACGGGATAAGGGACGGAGCTAGTATCGAGGCAACACGGCCTGGTTGGAGCGTCGCTGAACAGGAATTGCCGAAAAAGCTCTTCATCAAGACCTACGGCTGCCAGATGAACGTCTATGACTCCGCGCGCATGGCGGAGCTCCTGGCAGGACGCGGATACGCGGCGACCGCAACCCCGGACGATGCCGACCTCGTCATCCTGAACACCTGCCATATCCGCGAGAAGGCGGCCGAGAAGGTCTATTCCGAGCTCGGCCGCCTGCGCCACTTGAAGCGCGCGCGCGCGGCCGCCGGCCAGGTCATGCAGATCGCCGTCGCCGGCTGCGTCGCCCAGGCCGAGGGCGAGGAACTGCGCCGGCGCGCGCCCTTCGTCGCTGCCGTGGTCGGACCGCAAGTCTACCACCGGCTGCCTGATCTCCTGGATGCGGCGGCCGGGACCCACGTCGACACCGAGTTCCCGGTGACCAGCAAGTTCGACGCCCTCCCGACTGAGCGGCAGGTCGGCGCCGACGGCACCGCGTTTCTCACCGTGCAGGAGGGCTGCGACAAGTTCTGCAGCTTCTGCGTGGTGCCCTATACCAGGGGCGCCGAGCAGTCGCGCCCGGCCGCCGCGGTGCTGGCCGAGGCCGCGCGCCTGGTCGGTGCGGGCGCGCGCGAGATCACGCTCTTGGGTCAGAATGTGAATGCCTATAGCGGTGAAGCGCCCGCGGGCGGGGGACGGTGGTCGCTCGCGCGTCTGATCCGCGCCCTCGCCGAGATCGCTGGGCTGTGGCGTCTGCGCTACACGACCTCGCATCCGCGCGACATGGCGGCGGACCTGATCGCCGCCCATGGCGAGGTGCCGGCGCTGATGCCCTTCCTGCACCTGCCGGTGCAATCGGGGTCCGACACCGTTCTCGCCGCCATGAATCGGGGCCACACTGCCGCCGACTACCGTCGGCTGGTGGATCGCCTCCGCCATCGCCGGGGCGACCTCGCGCTCTCGTCCGACTTCATCGTCGGCTTTCCCGGCGAGAGCGAGGCGGATTTCCAGGCGACGCTCGCCCTGGTGGCGGAGATCGGGTTCGCCCAGGCCTACACGTTCAAGTACAGCCCCCGCCCCGGCACCCCGGCCGCCGAGCGCGCCGACGCGGTGCCCGAGGCATTGAAGGCGGCACGCCTTGCCGCTCTTCAGAGCGTGATCGACCAGCAGCAGCGGCGCTTCAACGCGAGTTGCGTCGGCGCGACGCTGCCGGTGCTCTTCACCCGTGCCGGCCGGCGGCCGGGCCAGATGGTCGGCCGCAGCCCTTACATGCAGGCGGTGCACGTGGTCGCACCGACCACGGCACTCGGGCGCATCGGCCAGGTGCGCATCGGTGCGGTCGGCGCCACCAGCCTGGCGGGACACCTCGAGGAGGCGGCGTGAGCGAGATAATGGTGCCCGGCGCACCCAGCCGGCTCGAGCTCGAGTTCGACGACAACACCCTGTTGCCAGGGCTCTACGGTCAGCACGACCGCCACCTTGCCCGCATCGAGCAGCAGCTCGACGTCTCCCTCGCCAGCCGCGGCAACCGCGTTATGATCAAGGGTACCAGCGAGCGGATCGAGGCGACCCGCCAGGTGCTGAGCGCGCTCTACGACCGGCTCAAGCACGCCAAGGTGGTCGGGCGCGCGGAAGTCGACGACGCCATCCGCATGCTGGGTGCGCCGCACCCCCTCGGCGGCGGCAATCCCGGTGCCGGCATCGTGCGCACGCGCAAGCGCCTGGTGAGCCCGCGCTCCCCGGCCCAGGCCACCTATGTCGAGGCCCTGCTCGCCCACGACCTGGTGTTCGCCCTCGGTCCCGCGGGCACGGGCAAGACCTATCTCGCGGTCGCGGTCGCCGTCTCCATGCTGGTGGATGGCAAGGTGGACCGCATCATCCTCTCGCGCCCCGCCGTCGAGGCCGGCGAGAAGCTCGGCTTCCTGCCCGGCGACATGCGCGAGAAGGTGGACCCCTACCTGCGGCCACTCTACGACGCGCTCTACGACATGCTGCCCGGGGACGCCATCGCCAAGCGCATGGAGAAGGGCGACATCGAGGTGGCGCCGCTCGCCTTCATGCGCGGGCGCACCCTCGCCAACGCCTATGTCATCCTGGACGAGGCGCAGAACACCACCGCCGTGCAGATGAAGATGTTCCTGACCCGCCTCGGCGAGAATTCGCGCATGGCGGTGACCGGCGACCCGACCCAGATCGACCTGCCGCGCGGCATCAAGCCGGGCCTGTTGGATGCGGTCGAGACCGTGGCCGGCATGGAGGGCGTCGCCTGCATCCACTTCACCGACCGCGACGTGGTGCGCCACCCCCTCGTCAGCCGCATCGTCAAGGCCTATGGCGCGCGCGCCGTCGCCGCGGACGCGGACACCGCCGGCAAGTGAGCCCTTTTCGCGCAGCATCGGGGCGGGCCGCGCCGGCCCGCCGGGCCGGGCGACCGCCGGCACCCCAAGGCGCCGGCCGGCCGCTCGAGATCGCGGTGATGATCAGCGATTCCGCTTGGCGTGGCGCCCTGCAAGGCTTGGTTGCACGCGCCCGTCAGGCGGTGCGGGCCGCGGTCGGGGTGGCGGCGGGGCCATGCGGCGGCGAGATCACCGTGCTGCTCGCCGACGATAGCGCGGTCGCGCGGTTGAACCAGCGCTTCCGGGGCGTGCCGCGCGCGACCAACGTGCTCGCCTTCCCCGCTGCGCCGGTGCCGGCGGCGGCGGCGGGCGCGCCCGCCTTCATCGGCGACGTGATTCTGGCGCGCCAGACGGTCGCGGCGGAGGCCGCGGCGCGGGGGCTTGCGCTCGCCGACCATGTGGTCCATCTGATCATCCACGGGGTCCTGCACCTGCTCGGCTACGATCATGCGACCGAGGCCGAGGCGCAGGCGATGGAGGAGCGAGAGGCGCTGGCACTGGCCCGGCTCGGTATCGCCGATCCCTATCAGGCCTCCCCGGCGGCGGCCCGAGGGCGATGAACGACGATCCCAGTCATAGTCGGCGCAACCCGGCGCCGAAAGGCAACGGCGAACAATCGCTGCTCGGCGCATTGACCGGCTGGCTGCGCACGCTCGGCGGTGGCCGCGCCGACGATGGCAACCTGCGCGACAGCGTCGAGGACATGCTGGAGGAGCGCACCGACGGCCGCTCGCTGACCGCGGTCGAACGCAGCATGCTCGCCAACCTGCTGCGCTTCGGCGAGCTCCGGGTCGACGACGTGATGGTGCCCGGCGCCGACATCGTCGCGGTCGATCAGGAGGCCTCGATCGACGAGCTGGTCGCCGTGATCCGCGATTCGCAGCATTCGCGCCTGCCGGTCTTCGACGAGACCCTCGACAACGTGATCGGCGTGATCCACGCGCGCGACCTGATCGCCGCCTGGGGCGGCGCGAGCCCGCCCAAGGTGAAGGAGCTGGTGCGCCCGGTGCTGTTCGTGCCGCCCTCCATGCGGGTGACCGATCTCCTGCTGCAGATGCGCGCGACCGGCAACCACCTGGCCGTGGTGGTGGACGAATACGGCGGCACCGACGGCCTGATCACCATCGAGGACGTGATCGAGGAGATCGTCGGCGACATCCGCGACGAGCACGACGAGGCCGAGGGGCCGCTGCTGGAAGAGACCGCGGACGGCTTCATCGCCGACGCGCGGGCCTCGGTCGAGGACCTGGAGGCCCGGGTCGGCCACGCGCTGCTGCCCGAGGACGAGGAAGAGGACGTGGAAACCGTCGGTGGGCTGGTCTTCAGCCTCGCCGGGCGGGTGCCGGCGCGGGGCGAGATCATCCCGCACCCGGCCGGGCTGGAATTCGAGGTGCTGGACGCCGACCCGCGCCGGGTCAAGCGCGTGCGCATCCGCCACGTCGCCCCGCCACTGCCCGCCCCGGGCGCGGGGAAGTAGCGGCCGTTTTGACACATGGACCAGCGCGCCATAGTCTCCGCAGAGTGTGCGGTCAGGAGGCTCGGTCATGAGTGAATCTGAGAAAAGGCGGGGTCGAGATCGCCGCATTCAAGCTCCACCGCAATCGGAAGAAGAGCGGTCCGAGCTGAAACTGTTGTCGCAGAGGGTCAAGTACGAGGGCAGCGCGGCACACAAGCGGAATCAGGGTGATTTCTCTTGCCCGCCGCCGAGAGGCCCGCGACCTGACAAGACCTTGTGCGATGGCGGCGCTATTTTTCAAAAGGCCGTTGCCGTCAGTCTTTTGCGAGATGGCCTAAGGCGCGGGCTTGTCAGCGCGCATTGGCGCGGCGAGTGGCCGCAGAACGTTTGGGCCATGATTGATGGTAAGCCGCTCCAAGCTGACCTATCGAACAGGGAACAAGGTATCTATCACGGTTATCCAATGGACTCAGCGAATCCACTTGGAGAAGCGGTCCTTGAACGGTGGCACACGTCGTGAGTCGCGCTGTCGAGATCGACGTCGAGTAGCAGGATTCGTCAGAGGAGCCGCGCGAGCTGAGGCACACTGCCGCCGCTCTCAGGATCATTGTTGCAGGAAAGAGCGCTACCCGGGTCGAGGACGGGTGGTCCAAGTCGGTGCGCGATCGCGTGTATGTTTCTGCCTATCCGTTGGCCCTATGGTTTGCCTCGGAGTGGTGGTGGTTGCGCTGGGAACCGGCACCAAAGGGCCAGGATCGCGCGACCGCATGGCGCATGGCCCATGAGATGCTGGCGGCCGGAAGCGGCTACCTGTGGCCTCGGCTGACGTTCGAGTGCGACGGTGAAAGAGTGTGTGTTACTGCTTTGAGGTCCGATATCACTGCCTCCGAGCCCATTGGCTTCATCGAGGCATTCAAGAAATGGATTCTTGTTGGCGATTTCGAGTCGGAGATCGACTGATTTGTCGAAATGGTCGTTCGCAGACTAGAGGTATTCGGCATTACCGGAACTGAACTTCACGAAGCGTGGAGACTGATCCAGAGCGAGCGGAACGACACAGCGCATTGCCGTCGACGGAAGCTCGAAGCGCGCCTGGGGTTTGAACCTGACGAAGCTCCGAATGATGTGATCTCGTCATTGGAGGCAATGGCCGCCAACGCCGGCCAGCACGCCGTCGAGGAACTGGCGTCGGCAATTGCAGGCGACGATCCAGGCGACACGCTGGATTGCATCCGGGACTTCGCCGACTCCGCCGGTGTCATAGCGAAACTAGATGGATTGACACGCCCTGCCGACGCGACGGCGGCAATCATCGCCAACGATGCAATGCCCTGGGCTCGCGGCTACCACTTCGCGCGGGCCGCGCGTCACGCGTGGGAGATTCCTCCCGGCGCCATGCGGAACGATCAGATCTGTGACATGTTGAAGATCTCACCGACTGCGTTGCCGGCCGGCGATGGTCACTCCGTCAATGTACCACTCGGCCTCGCCATCCGGGCGCCTGAATCTACCGACTTGCGACTCGTGCTGCGCAAGGGACACCGGACCTCGCGCCGGTTCGAAGTCATCCGCCTGCTGTCAGATCATTTCATGGCGCCGATGAGCGACCGCTGGCTGCTGGCGACGGATGCTAAGACGGCACGGCAGCAGTCGCAGCGGGCATTTGCCGCAGAGTTCCTCTGTCCGATTGACGACTTGAAGGATTTTCTCGGTGGTGACTACTCGGATGGCGCCTTGGAAGAGGCCGCCCATCATTTTCTCGTTTCAGATCGCATCGTCACGCATCAACTTGAGAATCACCCCGGTTTCGCTCCGACTTGACGCACTGATTTCACCCAAACCCATGTTGACCCCTCACGGGATCACCACCACTCTTCCCACCACGCGCCCCCGCTCCAGGTCGTCGAGCACCTGGTTGACTTCGGCGAGGGGGCGGGTGGCGATGGGAATCGGCGGCACCTTGCCGGCGCGCACCAGCGCCATCAGCTCGCGCATCTCCTCCAGCGTGCCGACGAGGGAGCCCCGGATCGTCATCAGCTTGAACGGGAAATAGGGTAGCGGCACCTCGAGCACGTCGCCGTAGAGGCCGACCACGACATGGGTGCCGCCCTTGCGCAGCGCGTCCACCCCGAAGCGGGAGGTTTTGGGCGCGCCGACGAAATCGATCGCCGCCGCGACACCGCCGCCCGAGATCTTGCGCAAACTCCGCATCGCGTCCTTGTCGCCGTTGTCGATGGCCTCGGTCGCGCCGGCGGCCAGCGCCGCTTGGCGCTTTCCGGGATCGATGTCGGCGGCCACCACACGGGCGGGCGAGACCAGCTTAGCCAGATTGATGGCGCTCAAGCCCACCCCGCCGCAGCCGATCACCAGCAGCCAGTCTTCGGCGGTGAGGCGCCCCGCCTTGCGGAGCGCCGCGTAGGCGGTCAGACCCGAGCAGGCGTAGGTCGCGGCGAGCGCCGGCGGCGTGGTGCCAAACTCGATCAGGTATTGCGGGTGCGGCACCAGCACATGGTCGGCGTAGCCGCCCGGCGCGAAGGCGCCGAGATGCTTCGGCTGCTGGCACATGAGCTCGTCGCCAGCCTCGCACTTGGCGCACGCGCGGCAGCCGATCCAGGGGAACACCACGCGCCGGTCGCCGATCGCCACGCCCCGGGCATCGGGGCCGAGGGTGGCCACCTCGCCGACGATCTCGTGGCCCATGGTGAAGGGAAGCGTGGTGCCATGGTCCTCGTGGCGCACGCGGCGGCCACCGCCCATGTCGAAGTAGCCGACCTTGATGTGGATGTCGCTGTGGCAGACGCCGCACCCCGTCACCCGGAGCAGCACCTCACTGCCGATCGGGGTCGGGGTCGGTGCCTCGCGGGGCTCGAGCGGCTGGCCCCATCCGGTGATCTGATAGCTGCGCATGGCGGGTTCCCGGTGAGCGTGGATTGGTGTGCGTGGACCCTAGTCGGGCCGGTGCAGGGCGAGGTCGTTCCAGACCATCAGGCTGTGGATGTGCCCACCCTGGACATGAAAGCGGTCGATGAAGCGGATGCCGGCGAAGGCCGTGCCGTCGGGCCAGGTGCCGGCGAGCGTGCCGATCATGGTGACGATGGTGCCGTCGGCCACGCTGGCCTCGTCGCAGCGGAGAATGGTCTTCTGCACCGACCGGTAGCGGTCGCGCGACCAGGCCACCTGGTCGCGCACCGAGGCGAAGCGGTTGGGACCCGGAAACTCGAACACGCAGCCCGGCCCGCGTAGCGCATCGGCCGCGTCGAGATCGCGCGCTTCCAGGCATTGGATGAAGCGGCGCGCCACATCGGTCGCGCTCGCGGCGCGCGGCTGCGCCAGGGTACTCATCCGGGTTTCCTCCGATTCAGGCTGGGCGCACCACGAAGGAGCAGTGGGGTGCGCCCTCGGCCCCGCAACTCACTTCCTCGGCGTGCAGGTGTTCGGGCCCGCCGGCCGCGCGGGTCGCGAACGAGATGCCGCCGATCAGGGCGCCGGTGAACATGTAGCATACCCGCCGCCCGGCGGCGCCGTATTCGGCGACATAGACCGAATGGTCGAGCCGCACCCGCGCCGTCCCCGCCTTGGGCTCGGCCGCCTCCAGGGTGAAGCGGCCGTAACCGCGCTGCGACATGCGCTTGAGGTAATGGCGCAGCACTTCGATCCCGGCGAGCCCATGAATGCCTGCCTCCTTGGCGCACCAGTCGCGCGCCGCCTGCTCGGTCACTTCACGCAGCATGGCATCGGTCGCTGCGACGCCGAGGCGCGCCTCGACCGCCTTCTGGATGCCGACGAAGAAATGCCGCGGCACCAGGATCATCGGCGAGCCATCCACCGACCAGGCGCCGGTCGCGGCATCCACCACCACGGGAACCGGTAGCTCCGCCATGGGCCGTTCTCCTGAGTTGCTGCCGCGCCACCGTAGCGACCCCCCGCGGGGCGCGTCAACGCAACCGCCGTTAACCGGCGCTTTACCGAGGCGTGCGACATAGCCAGACTTAAGTCGTATCACTTTAGGTCTATTTCACTCCATGCTGACGTCCTACACCGACGATCGCGCTCACCCCGCCGCCGCGGCACGGCCGGCGACCGCCGCACCCGCGCCCGGCGTGTCCGCCCTCGCCGTCCTGGCGGTCGCCGTCCTGGTCGGGGCGGGCGGCCCGACCTTGGGCGCGGCCACCCTGCTGCCGCTGGCGGCGGCGCTTGCCGGCGCCGGTGCCGCCCTCGCCTGGGCGCAGCACAGAGCACGCGCCACCCTGACCGCGCTCCGGTCCCTGCAGCGCAGCAACCAGCGCTATGCCCTCGCCATCGACGGCGCGGTCGGCGGCATCTGGGATTGGGACATCACCACCGGGGTCATCGAGGTGAATGCGCGCTTCCGCGAACTCCTCGCCGCCACGGAGGACCCGGTGACCCCGGAGAGCCTGGCGCGGCGGGTGCACCCCGACGACGACGCCCGGGTGCGGACCGGGCTCCAGGCTCATTTCGATCTGCGCCGCCCCTATGAGGTGCGCCACCGCATGCGCGCCGCCGGCGGCGCCTGGCACTGGTTCGTGGTACGCGGTCAGACGGCGCGGGATGGGGAGGGGCGGCCGATTCGCATGGCCGGTTCGCTGATCGACATCACCGAGCGGGTGCGGGCGGACGAGCGGTTCCGCGTGCTCTACGAGAATGCCCCGCTCGGCATGATGCTCAGCGACGGCGGCGGCCGCATCTCCCAGGCGAACGGCGCCTTCTTGCGCCTAGTCGGGATGAGCCACGAGGAACTCGCGGGCCGCGCCGCTACCGACCTCCTGGCACCGCCCGAGCCGGGCGACGACCAGGAGATCGCGGCAGCGGGCGACGATGGCGCCCAGCAATTCGGTCCGTATGAGAGTTCGTTGGTGACCGCCGACGGCCGCCGCATTCCGGTGCTGCTTTCGGGCACGCATACCCAGAACGACGCCGGCGAAGTCCGGCAATGGACCATCGTGCAGGACATTTCCGCGCTCAAGACCGCCGAAGCGCACCTGCGCGAGGCCAAGGAGGAAGCGGAGGGGGCCAACCGGGCCAAATCCGAGTTCCTGGCCATGATGAGCCACGAGATCCGCACGCCGATGAATGGCGTGCTCGGCATGACCGGCCTCCTGCTGGAGACGCAGCTTTCGGAAACCCAGCGCCGCATGGTGGGGGCGGCGCGGGATTCGGCCGAGGTGCTGCTGACCGTAGTCAACGAGATCCTCGACTTCTCCAAGCTGGAGGCCGGGCGGGTCGACCTGGAGAACGTCGACTTCGATCTGGACCACGCGGTGGAGGGCGTGATCTCGCTGTTGCAGTCCAAGGCGGAGGCCAAGGGGATCGGACTCGCCGTCGAGTACGCCGCCGACACGCCGACCTGGCTGAACGGCGATTCCGGCCGGCTGAAGCAGATCCTGTTCAACCTGATCGGCAACGCGGTCAAGTTCACCCACGCCGGCACGATCTCGATCCGGTTCCACTCCGACGCGGGGGACCTCTCCGGGGTGCGGCTCACCGGCCGGGTCGTGGACACCGGCATCGGCATTCCCGCCGAGGTGGTGCCGCAGCTCTTCGCCCGCTTCACCCAGGCCGACAGCTCGACTTCGCGGCGCTTCGGCGGCACCGGCCTCGGCCTCGCCATCTCGCGCCAGCTCGCCGAACTGATGGGTGGCCGCGTCGGCTGTGAAAGCCGCCTCGGCGAGGGCAGCACGTTCTGGTTCGAGGTTCCCTTTGCCCGCGGTTTCGGGCCGCGGCAGGTGCCCGGGTCGGCGGCCGGGGCCGCCGCCCTCCCGAAGCTGCGCCCACTGCGCATCCTCGCCGCCGAGGACAACCCGATAAATCAGATGCTGGTGACGACCATGCTGGTGGGCTTCGGCCACCACGTCGACGTCGCCGCCAACGGGCTCGAGGCGGTCGAGGCGATGCGTCTCGCGCCCTACGACGTGGTGCTGATGGACGTGCACATGCCGGAGATGGATGGCATCGCCGCCACGCGCGCGATCCGGCGCCTGCCAGGCGCGGCCGGGCGGACACCGGTGATCGCCGTCACCGCCAACGCCATGGTCGGCGACCGCGAGCGCTATCTCTTGGCGGGCATGAACGATTACGTGTCGAAGCCGATTCAGATCCGCGCACTGCTCACCGCCATCGCCCACGCGACCGACACCATCGCCGTGGATCACGCGGCCGCCGGCGCCGACCCGGCGCGTGCGGGTCTGCCCACCAGCGACCCGGAGGCCGAGGCGGCGCTCGGCGACCTGTTGGAGGCGCTCGGCGAGGGCGAGGGAGCAGGGGCTGGCCGCGCCGGTGCGCGCGCGGAAAGGAGAACGTCATGACCAGGAAACCCGACGAGAGCGTGCCCCGCTGCCCGCCCGACGCCGACACCTGCAGGCGCGGCATCGGCACCTTCGAGGCGGCCCAGGAACTGGCGATCCGCGAATCCGAGGTGCGCGCCGCCGCCATGGCCGAGACATTTCTGACTTCGGCGTCCCATGATGCGGTACGGCTCGCGGAGCTGGTCGACAACCTGTCCGCCGGCGGCGAGCAAGCCGCCTTGGTTGCCGAGTTGCAGGGCATCCTGCACAACTTGAAGGGCCAGGGCGGCACCTTCGGATTCGAGCTTTTGAGCGCGGTGGCCGAGAGCGGTTGCGCCTACCTGCGCTGCACCGGCGCCAGCGGGCCGGATCCGGTCGCGCTTCGCCACCACGTCACCGCCGTCGAGACCATCCTGAGCCGCCGCATCAAGGGCACGGGCGGCGCCCTCGGCGAGCGGCTGCTGGCGCGACTCAAGACCGTGCGCGCCGGGGGCGGCGAAAGGTTCCCGAGCTAGCGACCCCCTCCCCTTCCCAGGCGCGGCATGCTTCACTGATGCGCGCGGCAAGGGGGGGAACGACATGGCGGCTCTTGGCAGTTACGCGACCAAGTACGAGACCGTCCGGCTCGAGCGGCGGGACGGGATCTTGCAGGCCACCCTGCACACAGGGGGCGATTCGCTGCAATGGAGCTTCAAGGCGCACGAGGAGCTGCCGGAGGCCTTCCACGACATCGCCGGCGACGCCGAGAACAAGGTGGTGATCCTGACCGGGGTGGGGCGCGAGTTCATCGGCCCGCGGGTCGGCGCGGCCGGCCATCCCCTGTTCGCCACCCGCCCGCCGCTGGAGATGCTCGAGAAGATCATCTGGGAAGGCAAGCAGTGCCTGATGAACTTCCTCGACATCAACGTCCCCGTGATCGCGGCGGTGAACGGCCCTGTCTGGCGCCATGCCGAGTTGCCACTCCTCGCCGACATCGTGCTCGCCGCCGAGACCGCATGCTTCGAGGATTCGGGCCACTACCACGGCGGCCTGGTCCCCGGCGATGGCACGCACGTGGTATTTCCGCTGCTTCTCGGGTTCAACCGGGCGCGCTATTTCCTGCTGACCGGCGAGCGCATCGACGCACCTCGCGCGCTTGAACTCGGCCTGGTCGGCGAGGTGCTGCCGCCGGACCGGCTGCTGGCGCGCGCCTGGGAGCACGCGGAGCGGATTGCCACCCGGCCCCGGAGTCTCCTACGCTTCACCCGCGCCGTGCTGACCGAGCATCTCAAGCGCCACATGAACGAGTATCTGGGCTTCGGCCTGCATGCGGAGATGCTGGCGATCCTCGATCGGCCCGACGCGCCCAAATGACCCCGCGCGAGATCGCACCATGACCACGTCCACCGAGAGCCGCTTCGTCGGCGACCCGAGCCGTCTTCGCCCCCAGATCGACATCCGCGAGCGTGTGCAGCCCGAGTACCACCAGAAGGAGATCGACCGTGTGTTCCGGCGCGGCTGGCTGCTGCTGGCCGCGACCGTGGACTTGAAGGAGAACAACAGCTTCATTGTGCGCGAGGTGGCGCCGCTCAAGACCAGCCTGATCGTCGCCCGCGGCGCCGACGGCGATTTGCGCGCCTTCCACAACACCTGCCGCCACCGCGCCAACCGGCTGCTGGCGCCCGATGCCAAGGGCTCCGCGCCCGGCTTCGCCTGCGGGTTCCACGGCTGGACCTACGCGACCGACGGGCGCCTCACGGCGGTGCCAGACCGCGGCTCCTTCACCGCCCTCGACGAGGCAAACCTCGGCCTGATCCCGGTGCACGCGGAGGAGTGGGAGGGCCTGGTGTTTGTCAATTTCGCGGCGCGGCCCGAGATGACCCTCGCCGAATGGCTCGGCGTCCTCCACGGCCAGTACCGCGGGCATTTCGCGGGCAAGGTGCGGGTCGCCACCTATCGCATCCAGCCCGCGACCAATTGGAACGTCGCCATCAACGCCTTCGGCGAGGGCTACCACGCCGGCTTCCTGCACAAGAAGACCGTGCCCAACTATCAGGGCGGCAAGACCAACCCGAACCGCCATCGCCCCTATCTGGAAGTGACGCCGCACCACGGCCGCTACACGGCGCAAGGCAATCCCGACCGCGAGCAGCCGGCGGTCGAGGCGCTCAGCTACCGATTGGGCCGCCAGCTCTATCCCAGCTACGCCAACTACCGGTCCGAGGGGCTGACGTTGCCTCTCGGCTTGAACCCGGCGCACATCGAGCAGTGGCTGCAGGATGTGCTCGAAGTCTTCCCGCACGTGGTCATGCTGATCGGCGCCCACTGGCACGCGCTCCTCTGGTTCTGGCCGATCGACGCCGGCCATACCGACATCCGGGTCGAATTCTTCGCCTATCCGGCGAAGACCGTCGGCGACCACATGGCCCACGCCCACTTCCGGGCGCGGCTGCGCGAGGTGTTCCGCGAGGACATCAGCACCATGGAGGCGATCACCCGTCAGCTCCAGTCGGGCGCCCTGCAGTACATCAACCTGTCGCAGCAGGAGCTGCTGGTGCAGCAGCACTACGCCGCGGTGGCGACCATGGTGGACGGCGCGCCAGGCAAGGCGCGGCCGTGAAGCGCAACCGCCGACTGCCCGTCGCCTTCGCCGATCTCGAGCCGTTCGCCGCCACCTGGGCGCTGGAGTGCGAGCGCGACCGGTTCGCCAAGCTGATGGCCACGGACGTCGGCGACCTCAAGACCTTCTTCGACGCTATGCTGCCGCGCGCCGAGGCGATCGCCGCCCACCTCGACCGCCGGGGACTGGACAAACTGAACGCCGAGGAGCGGCGACTGTTCCACCTGGTGGTCACCTTCGCCGAGGTGACGTACCCGATCGAGCTGGGTTGGAGCCGGACCGACATCGACGACCCCGTCGACCACGGCCGCCTCACCTTCGGTGACGGCAGCATCGAGAGCCCGATCTGAGGGGGTTGCCAATGAACCCTGGCGACACTATGGGGCGCAGTAGAGGTTTCGGGGGAGATTTCGGGGACACAATACTAATTTCGGCGCGCCGCCCGAAATAGAATTAAGTATTGTGTCCCCGAAACCGTAGGACCATGCTCCGATCGTCCCTTTCGCGCGCCGCGCGGCCACGGCGCGCATGGCGCGGGCACGTCAGGGCGCCAGGACGACGAGTAGCGCCGAGAGAGTCGCCACCGAAGCGGCAGTCGAGATCACGATGACCGCGCTCGATCGGACTTCGAAGGTCTTGTATTGCTGCGCGAGGGTGAAGACCGGCACGCCGCACGGCAGTGCGGCCTGGAGAACGGCGATGGCGGGAAGGACGCCTTGCAATTCGAAGACTCGGTAGGCGAGCCACCAGGTGATCGCGGGGTGCAGGAGCAGCTT
>SHWA01000042.1 GCA_009693995.1 Alphaproteobacteria bacterium
CGGAAATCCGCCGCTGGCTGATCGGCCGCGAGCTGTTCGAAGAGACCGCGTGACCGGTTGAGGAGATTGGTCTTAGCATCGACCGGCCGCGGCTCGGTGGTTGAGGAGCGAATCAGATGACGGTGGACCCGGTCGTGATCGTGGGAGCAGCGCGGACCCCGATGGGGTCCTTCCAGGGCGCGCTCAAAGACGTGCGGGCGCCTGAGCTCGGAGCGGTTGCCATCCGCGCGGCGCTGCTCCAGGCCGGCGTTGCCGCCGATCAGGTGGACGAGGTGATCATGGGCTGCGTGCTGCCGGCGGGGCAGGGGCAGGCGCCGGCGCGCCAGGCCTCGCGCGGCGCCGGCGTGCCGGATGCGGTCGGCTGCACCACCATCAACAAGATGTGCGGCTCGGGCATGAAGGCGGCGATGCTGGCCCGGGACGCGATCCTGGTCGGCAGCGATCGGGTCGCGCTCGCCGGCGGGATGGAGAGCATGTCGAACGCCCCCTACCTGCTGGACCGGGCGCGCACCGGCTACCGCATGGGACACGGGCGCGTCCTCGACCACATGTACCTCGACGGCCTGGAGGACGCCTACGACAAAGGCCGCCTCATGGGCACCTTTGCGGAGGACACGGCCGAGCATTACCAGTTCACGCGCGAGGCCCAGGATGCCTTCGCCATCACTTCCCTTGCCCGGGCCAAGGCGGCGACCGTAAACGGCACCTTCGCACGCGAGATCGCGCCGGTCGAGGTCAAAGGCCGGCAGGGCGTAATTCTGGTGGCAAAGGACGAGCAGCCGCTCTCCGCCCGCCCGGATAAGATACCGACTCTTCGGCCGGCGTTCCGCGACGGCGGCACGGTCACCGCCGCCAACTCCAGCTCGATCTCCGACGGCGCCGCCGCGCTGGTTTTGATGCGCGAAAGCGAGGCCGAGCGCCGGGGCCTGGCGCCGCGCGCACGGATTCTCGGCCATAGTACCCATGCCCAGGCGCCGGCCTGGTTCACCACCGCGCCCGTGGGTGCGATCCGCAAGCTGCTCGACCAGCTCGGCTGGACCAGCGGCCAGGTCGATCTCTATGAGATCAACGAAGCCTTCGCCGTGGTGACCATGGCGGCCATGCGCGAGTTGTCGCTGCCCCCCGACGTCGTCAACGTGCATGGTGGTGCCTGCGCCCTCGGCCACCCGATCGGGGCCTCCGGCGCCCGAATCCTGGTCACGCTCCTGAATGCACTCGAGGGGCGGGGCCTCAAGCGCGGAGTCGCCAGCCTCTGCATCGGCGGTGGCGAGGCGACCGCCATCGCCATCGAGCGCATCCACTGACATCGCCGTCCCGACGATCCTGGAGAGACACCCATGCGCACCCTGATTTCCACCGGCTCCGAATTCGAGCGGCTGGCCGCCTATTCCCGGGTGGTGGTGGAAGGGGACTGGGTGTTCGTCTCTGGCTGCACCGGCTTCAACTACAAGACCGGCGCCATCTCGGACGATCCGGTCGAGCAGGCGCGGCAGACCTTCCGCAACATCGTCTGGGCGTTGGAGCAGGCGGGCTCGGGCATCCGCGACGTGGTGCGGGCGCGGGTATACGTGACGGGGCGCGACATGTTCGAGCGCGTGGTGCCGGTGATCCACGAGCACTTCGCCCAGATTCGCCCCGCCAATACCTCGGTCATCTGCGAGCTCGTCGACCCCCGCATGAAGGTGGAGATCGAGGTGACCGCGAGGAAAGGCGGCGGCTGACCACCAGCGCGGGTTCTCGCCGCCGCGGCCTAGGTGCTACGGTGGCGCCTTTCCGGACGCGGGCCGAACACTTGAAGGAGATGCGACGATGACGGTGCTCGCCATGAAGGCGAGGATTTCCATGCTGGCCGCGTGCTGGGCCCTCAACAGCACCGGCAATGCGATCCTCATCTCGATCTCCTCCCTGGTCGGATTTCAGCTCGCCGAAGACAAGGCGCTGGCCACGCTGCCGATCGCCTTGCAGTGGATCGGCAACATGTGCGCGACCGTGCCCGCGTCGCTCCTGATGCAACGTATTGGCCGGCGCCCGGGATTCATGGTCGGCTGCCTGATCGGCGCCAGCGGCGCCCTGCTCGGCGCGGTCGCGGTGCAGCATCATCATTTCCTGATGTTCTGCCTGAGCACCTTCCTGATCGGCGCCTATCTCGGCTTCAACAACTACTTCCGCTTCGCCGCCGCCGAGATCGCGAGCGACGACTACAAGAGCCGCGCCATCTCCTTCGTGCTCTCCGGCGGCATCGTGGCCGGGCTCGCTGGCCCGCTGTTGGCGCGCTGGTCCAAGGACCTGCTGGCGCCGATCACCTTCCTGGGTTCGATGCTGACCATCGTCGGGCTGATTGCCGTGATGTTCTGCATTCTTCTGGTGTTGAAGTTGCCGCCGCCGCCCCCACGCAAGGGCGCCAAGCCGGGGCGGCCGTTGCTGGAGATCGCCACCCAGCCGACCTATCTGGTGGCGGTGATGGGGGCGATGGCGGCCTACGGCGTGATGATCCTCCTGATGTCGGTGACGCCACTCGCCATGACCGGACACGGCTTCGACTTCAGCGAGGCCAGCCACGTGATCGAGTGGCATATTCTCGCCATGTTCACGCCGGCTTTCTTCACCGGCGGGCTCATTCGCCGCTTTGGCGCCCTGCCGATCATGCTGCTCGGCGTGGTGCTGAACATTGCCGGCATCGGCACTGCCTTCGCCGGGATCGGCTTCTGGAACTTCCTCTTTGCCTTGGCCTTCGTCGGCCTGGGCTGGAACTTCCTGTTCATCGGATCGACCACGCTGCTCACCGACACCTACCGGCTCGAGGAGCGCGGCAAGGCCCAGGGACTGAACGAGTTCCTCACCTTCGCCACGGCGGGAGTGGCCTCCTACTTTTCGGGCAATTTGCTGCACCGCTCCGGCTGGCAATTCCTGAATGAGATCGGCGCGGTCGCCATCGGGGTGGTCGGCCTTTGCATCATCTGGATGATGATCGATCGGCGGCGGCGCAGGGCGCGCTCGGCGTTCGGCGCGCGGGCGGCGGAATAAGACGCGGATGTCGTGCGTGCTGATTACCGGATCGAGCCGGGGCATCGGCCTCGAGTTCGCGCGCCAATATGCGGCCGCCGACTGGAGCGTGCTGGCGACTTGCCGGGAGCCGGAGCGTGCCGCTGGCCTTGGCGACTTACCAGCGAATGTTTCGCTCCATGTCCTCGATGTCGCCGACCATGCCTCCATCGATCGCCTCGCGAACCGGCTGCGGGGCGTCGCGATCGATCTTCTGATCAACAATGCGGGCATCTACGGCACCCACGACGATGGCCTGGGCGCGATCGATTACACCAGTTGGGAGGCGGTATTCCGGGTGAATGCGATCGGCGCCCTCAAGATGGCCGAAGCGTTCCAGGATCACCTGGCCCGCTCGCGCCTCCGCCTCCTGGTTGCGATCGGCAGCCGGATGGGCAGTGTCGGGATGAACAGCCGCGGCGGCAATTATTTCTACCGAGCCAGCAAGGCGGCGCTGAACGCGCTGCATCGCAGCCTCGCCATTGATCTCGCGGCACACGGCATCACCGCGGTCGTGCTCAGCCCGGGCTGGGTCAGGACCGAGATGGCGTTTCCGGGGGCGCCGCAATCGGCGGCGGAAAGCGTCGGCGGCATGCGCCGCGTGATCGCGCGGCTAACTCCGGCGGATACGGGCAAGTTCTTCGACTACGATGGCCGCGAGCTACCCTGGTGAAGGATCGCGCGCCATGCGCATCAGCGACGACCAGCGCCTGATCCAGGAGGCCGCGCGGGCGTTCGCGCAAGGCGAGCTCGCGCCCCATGCGGCGGAGTGGGACCGAACCGCGACCGTGCCGCGGGACGCCATCCGCCGCATGGGCGAACTCGGTTTTCTCGGCATGCTGGTGCCCGACGAATGGGGCGGCGCCGGCGCCGACCACGTCGCCTTTGCGTTGGCGACGGAAGAAGTTGCCGCTGGAGACGGCGCCTGCTCGACCATCATGAGCGTGCAGAACTCGGTCGTCTGCGCGCCGCTGCTCGCCTTCGGCACCCGGGAGCAGAAGGAGCGTTACTTGCGCCCCCTCGCGCGCGGCGAGCTGTTGGGGGCGTTCTGCCTGACCGAGCCCCAGGCGGGCTCGGATGCCGCAAATCTGCGCACCCGGGCGGTCCGTGACGGCAATCACTACGTGCTTTCGGGCACCAAGCAGTTCATCACCTCGGGCTCGATCGCGGGCCTCGCCATCGTCTTCGCGGTGACGGATGCGGCCGCCGGCAAGCGCGGCATCAGCGCCTTCCTGGTGCCGACCGACAGCCCCGGCTACCGGGTCGCGGCCAAGGAACGCAAGCTCGGGCAGCGCGCCTCCGACACCTGCCAGATCGTGCTGGACGAGGTGCGCCTGACCCCCGACATGCTGCTGGGCGAGCCGGGCGAGGGCTACCGCATCGCCCTCGCCAATCTGGAGCGGGGCCGCCTCGGCATTGCCGCCCAGGCGGTCGGCATGGCGCGCGCCGCCTTCGAGGCCGCCCTGTCCTATGCGCAGGAACGCGCGAGCTTCGGCAAGCCGATCATCGAGCACCAGGCGGTCGCCTTCCGCCTCGCCGACATGGCGACCGAGATCGAGGCGGCGCGCCAGCTCGTGCGCCACGCCGCCGAACTGCGCGATGCCGGCGAGCCCGCGCTCCAGGCCGCCTCCATGGCCAAGCTGTTCGCGTCCGAGATGGCCGAGCGGGTGGCCTCCGAGGCGATCCAGATCCACGGCGGCTACGGCTATGTCGAAGGATTCCCGGTCGAGCGCATCTGGCGCGACGTGCGCGTCTGCCGCATCTACGAGGGCACCAGCGACGTGCAGCGCATGCTGATCGCCCGCACCCTGGCGGAGGGCGCCCCGGGTCAGGCGGCGGCCCCGAGCGCGCGCAAGTAAAGCGTGCGGTCGATATTCCCGCCGGAAAGTACCAGTCCGACGGCGGCGCCAGGCGCCGGTGGCCCCTCTTTCAGCAGGGCGGCGAGGGGGGCGGCGCCGGCGCCTTCGGCGAGTTGGTGGGTGTCACTGTAATAGTGGCCGATGGCAGAGAGGATTTCCGCCTCGCTCACCATGACGATGCGCTCGGCGCCAGCCAGCATGATCGCCAGGGCCTCGGGTGAGGGGTTGCGGACGGCGAGCCCATCCGCCAGGGTATCCGCGGCGTTGGTCGGCACCACCCGCCGCTGAGCCACGCTGAGGGCGTAGCAGGGTGCCCGCTCCGCCACCACGCCGACGATCCGGGTGCCGAGGCCGAGCGCATCGCGGGCGCGGATCATGCCGCAGATGCCAGAGCCGAGGCCGATCGGCACGTAGACCGTGTGCAGATCGGGCTGCGCCCGCAAGAACTCGAGCGCGTAGGATGCAACCCCCTCCACCAGCCAGGGATGGAAGGACGGCAGCATCATCAACCCCTCATCGGCGGCGAGGCCCCTGGCATGGTCGACCGCCTCGTCGAAGTCGCGGCCAGCCGCGACCAGGCGGGCGCCGTGGGCGACCATGGCGCGGTTCTTCTCGACCGAGTTTCCGTGGGGCACGACGATGGTCGCCTGCAGCCCGAGCCGGCGCGCGGCGAAGGCGATGCTCTGACCATGGTTGCCGCGGGTCGCGGTGCAGACCCCCTGGAGGCGCGGCTGCTCGGCCTGGAGGCGGCTCAGATAGACCAAGCCGCCCCGCACCTTGAAGGCGCCGATCGGGGTCACGTTCTCGTGCTTGACCCAGACCGGGCAGCCCGCCCGCAGGGCGAGGAGGGGCCAGGCGATGGTCGGGGTCGGTTGCAGGGCCTGGTGGACCACCTCGGCCGCCGCTTCCAGGGTCGCCAGGTCGCCTGCCGTACCCATCTTGCCGCGCTCCTCCAGGTCTCTCGGGCCACCACCCGGGGATTTCTGCTGGCCGGGTGCCGCCCTGGCAAGCTAATTTACCAGCCACTTCGCAACCCACTCGTACCCGCAGCACCCGCATGCCCAAGATCGACTCCAACGTCGACAGCCGTTCGGCCGACTTCAAGAAGAACAGCGATGCCCTAGGCGCGCTGGTCGCCGATCTGAAGGCGAAGATCGCCGTGGTGCGGGCCGGCGGCGGAGAGGGGCCCCGCGCGCGCCATGTCGAGCGCGGCAAGATGCTGCCGCGCGACCGGGTCGAGGCCCTGCTGGATCCCGGCGCTCCGTTCCTGGAGCTGTCGCCGCTGGCGGCCCACGGGCTGTACGACGGCGACGCACCCGGAGCCGGCCTGATCACCGGCATCGGCCGGGTCTCGGGCATCGAGTGCATGGTGGTCGCCAACGACGCCACCGTGAAGGGTGGCACCTATTTCCCGATCACGGTGAAGAAGCACGTCCGCGCCCAGGAGATCGCCCGCGAGAACCGGCTGCCCTGCCTTTATCTGGTGGATTCCGGCGGCGCCTTCCTGCCGCGCCAGGACGAGGTGTTCCCCGACCGCGACCATTTCGGCCGCATCTTCTACAACCAGGCGACGCTCTCGGCCGCGGGCATCGCGCAGATCGCCGCGGTCATGGGCAGTTGCACGGCGGGCGGCGCCTACGTTCCGGCCATGAGCGACGAGGCCGTGATCGTCCGCGGCCAGGGCACGATCTTCCTCGGCGGCCCGCCGCTGGTGAAGGCGGCGACGGGTGAGGTGGTCACGGCGGAAGAACTGGGTGGCGCCGATGTTCACGCCCGCATCTCGGGCGTCGCCGACCACTATGCGGAGAACGATGCCCACGCGATCCTGACGCTCAGGCGCATCGTCGCCAACCTGAACCGGGTCAAACGTGTCGACCTGGACATCCGCGCGTCCCAGGCGCCGGCCTACGATGCTGCCGAGATCTATGGCATCCTGCCGGCCGACGTGCGCAAGCCGTTCGACGTGCGCGAGGTGATGGCGCGTATTGTGGACGGCAGCGAAATCGACGAGTTCAAGGCGCTCTATGGGGCGACCTTGGTCACCGCCTTCGCCCGGATCATGGGCTATCCGGTCGGCATCGTCGCCAACAACGGAATTCTCTTCAGAGAATCCGCCCTCAAGGGCGCGCATTTCGTCGAGCTCTGCGCCCAGCGTGGCATCCCGCTGGTGTTTCTGCAGAACATCACCGGCTTCATGGTCGGGCGGAAATATGAGGCCGGCGGCATCGCCAAGGACGGCGCCAAGATGGTGACGGCGGTCGCTTGCGCCGCGGTGCCGAAATTCACCGTGGTGATCGGCGGCAGCTTCGGTGCCGGCAACTACGCCATGTGCGGCCGCGCCTACCAACCTCGATTCCTCTGGATGTGGCCGAACGCGCGCATCTCGGTGATGGGGGGCGAGCAGGCGGCGAGCGTGCTCGCCCAGGTCCGCCGCGACAACATCGAGGCCGGCGGCGGCTCCTGGAACGCCGAGGAGGAGGAGGCCTTCAAGGCGCCGTTCCGCGCCCAGTACGAGGAGCAGGGGCACCCCTATTACGCGACCGCCCGCCTCTGGGACGACGGCGTGATCGATCCGGCGGAGACGCGGATGGTTCTCGGCCTGGGGCTCTCGGCGGCCTTGAACGCGCCGATCGAGCGGACCCAGTTCGGCGTCTTCCGCATGTGACCCGCCATGACCGACCAGCCAGTGCTACTCGAACGAGCCGGGGCGGTCGCATCCCTGACCCTCAACCGCCCGCAGGTTCAGAATGCCTTCGACGACAGTTTGATCGCGGTGCTCGACGGCCACCTGCAGGCGATCGCCGCGGACCCCGACATCCGGGCCGTGGTGGTGCAGGCGAACGGCGACAATTTCTCGTCCGGTGGCGATCTTGCCTGGATGCGCAGGAGCGCCGATCAGGACGCGGCGACGAACCGGGACGAGGCCGGCCGCCTCGCCGGCATGTATGCCCGCCTCTACCGGCTGCCGCAGCCGACGGTCGCGCTGGTGCAGGGGGCGGCGGTCGGCGGCGGCGTCGGGCTGGCGGCCTGCTGCGATGTGGTGATCGCCGCGGATACCGCGAAGTTCCGCTTCTCGGAGGTGCGCATCGGCCTGATCCCGGCCCTGGTCGGACCCTATGTGGTGCAGGCGATCGGGGCGCGGGCGGCGCGGCGCTACCTGGTGACGGCCGCCTGGTTCAGCGCCGCCGAGGCGGAGCGTCTCGGCCTCGTGCACCGGGTGGTGCCGCAGCGCGACCTGGCCGCGGCCTGCGAAGACGTGGTGGCGGATTTCCTGAAGGGAGGTCCGGCTGCCCAGGCCGCCGGCAAGGACTTGGTCGCCTTTCTTGCCAGACGCGGGATCGACGACACGGTGGTCGCCGAGACCGCCGAGCGCATCGCCCGCCTGCGCGCATCGCCCGAGGGGCGCGAGGGCCTCGATGCTTTCCTCGCCAAACGTAAACCGGCCTGGTCGCGCTGACGGCCGGACTCTGACAGACGGATGCGCCGATGTTCGACAAGATCCTGATCGCCAATCGCGGAGAGATCGCGTGCCGGGTGGCGCGCACGGCGCGGCGCCTCGGTATCAAGGTTGTCGCGGTCTATTCCGAGGCCGATGCTCGGGCGCGGCACGTGGCGATGGCGGACGAGGCTTATCCCATCGGCCCGGCGCCGGCCAGGGACAGCTATCTCAGGATCGACAAGCTGATCGAGGTGGCGCGGCGCTCAGGCGCCCAGGCGGTGCATCCTGGCTACGGGTTTCTCTCGGAGAACGCCAACTTCGCCCAGGCTTGCCTGGACGCCGGCTTGGTCTTCATCGGCCCGCCTCCCGCCGCGATCCGCGCCATGGGCTCGAAATCCGGTGCCAAGACGATCATGGGCAAGGCGGGGGTGCCGTTGCTCCCCAGCTATCACGAGGCCGACCAGGCGCCGGCGCGGTTGCAGGCCGCCGCCGACCACATCGGCTATCCGGTGCTGATCAAGGCTTCCGCCGGTGGCGGCGGTAAGGGCATGCGCCTCGTCACCCACTCGGCGGAATTCCAGAAGGCGCTCGCGGGCGCCATGCGCGAAGCCGAGTCGGCATTCGGCGATGCCACCATGCTGATCGAGAAGTTCCTGGGGCAGGCGCGCCACATCGAAATCCAGGTGTTCGCCGACACTCATGGCAACGCCGTCTACATCTTCGAGCGGGAATGCTCGATCCAGCGCCGACACCAGAAAGTGCTCGAGGAGGCACCGGCGCCCCGCATCACGACGGCCCAGCGCGAGTCAATGGGGCAGGCGGCGGTCAAGGCCGCCAAGGCAATCGGCTATGTCAGCGCCGGGACGATCGAGTTCATCGCCGATCAGGACAGCAATTTCTACTTCATGGAGATGAACACGCGCCTCCAGGTGGAACACCCGGTGACCGAGATGATCACCGGCCTCGACCTGGTGGAATGGCAGATCGACGTCGCCGCCGGCTTGGCCCTGCCGCTCCGGCAGGAGGACCTGCGCATCCAGGGCCATGCCATCGAGGCGCGCATCTATGCCGAGGATCCGGCGAAGAAGTTCTTTCCGGCGCCCGGCGTCCTCAAGCACCTGCACCCGCCGGCCGAGGGGCCACACGTGCGCATCGACACGGGCGTGCGCGAGGGGGACGCGGTGACGCCCTTCTATGATCCGATGATCGCCAAGCTGATCGTCTGGGACCGCGACCGGCTGTCCGCGCTCCGCCGCCTGCGCCGGGCGCTGGCCGACTACCAGGTGGTGGGGCCGGTCACCAACATTGCCTTCCTTGCGGCGGTGGCGGCACATCCGGCGTTCGTGGCGGGCGACATCCACACCGGGTTCATCGACCAGCACTACCGCGACCTGGTGCCCGACCCGCGACCGGCGCCACGGCAGATCGTCGCCACGGCCTGCCTCTACGAGCTCCTGGCCGGTCAGGCGCGGGAGCCGAAGCCGAGCGGCGACCCCCACAGTCCCTGGGGCGGGCACGACGGCTGGCGGCTCGGCGGCGAGCGGCAGCGGAGCACACTCCACTTCAGGGACGGCAAGGAGACCATCTCGGTGCCGGTGCGCTTCGAGCCGAGCGGCTACCGCTTCGAGCTCGCGGGCGGCGCCTGCATGGCGGCTGGCGAGTTGGGCGAAGCCGGCGATCTCGTGGTCGATCTCGATGGCGTGCGCGCGCGCGCGGTGGTGATCGAGGAATCCGACCGCCTGACCGTCTTCTGCGACGGCTACGCCCACCGGCTCGAGCGGCATCATCCCGCCGGCGCGCTCCGCCACGCGGCGCCGCCGGGCGGTGCGCTGGCCGCGCCCATGCCGGGCCGGATCGTGCAAGTGCTGGCGAAGGCGGGGGCGAGCGTGAAGCGCGGCGCGACCCTGGTGGTCATGGAAGCGATGAAGATGGAGCACGTAGTCACGGCCCCGGTGGACGGCGTGATCGCGCGCGTCAACGTCGAAGCCGGGAGCCAGGTGGAGGAGGGCACCGTGCTGGTCGCCTTCCAGGGCGGGGAGGGAAGCTGATGCGCGTGCCTTCCCGGGTGCGCCTGTTCGAGGTTGGTCCGCGTGACGGGTTGCAGAACGAGGCGACGCCGGTGCCGACGGCGACCAAGATTGCGCTGGTCGATCGGCTGGCGGCGGCGGGACTGCCGGTGATCGAGGCCGGCGCCTTCGTCGCGCCGAAATGGGTGCCGCTCATGGCCGACAGCGCCGCGGTGTTCGCCGGCATCCAACGGCGGCAGGGCGTGCGCTACACGGCGCTCACCCCCAATATGCAAGGCTATCAGGCGGCCAAGGCAGCCCGCGTCGACGAGGTCGCTGTATTCGGCGCGGCGACCGAATCCTTCACCCGGCGCAACCTGAACTGCTCTCTCGCCGAGAGCCTGGCGCGGTTCGCGCCGGTCGCCGCTGCTGCCCGCGCCGACGGCATCCCGGTGCGCGGCTACATCTCCTGCGTTCTCGTGTGTCCCTACGAGGGCGAGGTGGGGCCGGAGGCGGTCGCCGAGGTGGCGCGGCGGCTGTTCGCCATGGGCTGCTACGAGATTTCCCTCGGCGATACCATCGGCGTCGGCACCCCGGGCAAGACCGAGGCGCTGATCGCCGCCGTCGCCGCCCATGTGCCGGTCGCGCAGCTCGCGGTCCACTTCCACGATACCTATGGGCAGGCGCTCGCCAACATTCTGGCCGCCCTGCAACAGGGGGTGGCGACGATCGATTCCTCGGTCGCCGGATTGGGCGGCTGTCCCTACGCGCCGGGGGCGAGCGGCAACGTGGCGAGCGAGGACGTCCTCTACCTGCTGAACGGCCTCGGCATCGCGACCGGGGTCGACCTCGATGGGCTGGTGGATGCCGGGGCGTTCATCTGCGCCGCGCTCGGCCGCGACCCCGCCAGCCGCGTGGCCCGTGCCCTGCAGGCCAAGCGCGGCGCGGGCAAGGCGCCGGCGCCCCCTTCGTGAAGCTTTCCGTCGGCCGGGTGGTGGCCGCGGTTGCCGTCATCGCCGGGGGTGCGCTGATCCTGGTCCCCGGCCTGGTGCCGTTGTCACCGCTGGAAGCCCGGGTCACCGGCCTGGTGGTGATGACGGTCGGGCTGCTGGCGAGCGCGACGGTGCCGGACTACCTGCCGGCGCTCGGCTATTTCGTGCTGGCCATGGCACTCGGCGTCGCGCCGGGCGCGGTGATCTTCTCCAGCTTCCATACCGCCTCCATCTGGCTCTTGGTCGGCGGCATCATCATCAGCGCGACGGCGCAGCGTACCGGCCTCGGTGAGCGCATCGCGCAGCCGATCGTCCGCCACCTGCCACGCGGTCATAGCGGGATCATCGCCGTGGTGGCCCTGATCACGGTCGGCCTCGCCTTCCTGGTGCCGACCGGGATCGGCCGCATGCTGATCCTGCTGCCGATAATGCGCGGCCTGGCCGATCAGCTTGGCTTCCGGCCGGGGCGCCCCGGGCGCACGGCGATCATGCTGACCTTTGTGTTCTGCTCGTTCTTCCCGCCGCTGGCGATCCTGCCCGCGAACCTGTCGCAAGTGATCCTGATCGGCACTTCGGAGGCGCTCTACGGCTACATTCCCAAGTACGGTGCCTACCTCGCCCTGCACTTTCCGGTCCTCGGCGTCCTCAAGCTGATCGCGATCGTGGGGTCGGTGTGCTGGCTGTTTCCCGACCGGCCGGCGGAACGCGCGGCAACGCCGGCACCGAAACGCATGTCTCGCGAGCAGCGCCGGATGCTATTCATTCTCACTGTTGCGCTTATCGGTTGGGCAACGGATTTCATCCATCATGTGAGCCCGGCCTGGATCTCGCTGGGCGCCGCGGTGCTGTGCCTGATGCCGCCCCGGCCGCTGATCCCAGGACCACAATTCGGCCGCGAGGTCTCGTTCGCGCCGCTGTTCTACGTCGCAGCGATCCTCTCGATCGGGCCGCTGCTTGCCCATGTCGGCTTGAGCGCCGGGATCGGCCAAGCCCTCGACCACGTTGTCAGCTTGTCGCCGGAGGCACCCTTCGGCAATTTCATGACTTTGGTCCTGATGGCGGTCGGAGTCAGTCTGTCGTCTTCGGCGGTGGTGCCGGCGATCCTGACGCCGCTCGCTGCCCGCTTCGCGGAGATGACGGGCTTCTCGCTCGAGGCGGTGATCATGACCCAGGTGGTCGCCTATACGGCGATTCTGCTGCCCCACCAGACGGTGCCCTTGATGTTCGGCATCACCATTGCCGAGATCCACGTCGCCGATGCGACCCGGCTCCTGCTGCTGCTCGGCTTGATCACCATCCTGATCCTGTTGCCGCTGGACTATCTCTGGTGGCGCCTCCTCGGCGTCATTTAGGCTTGTCGGGGCGCAACAGTTCCGGGCGCAGGCGATCGTCGGCGATCACCTCGTCCTCGAGGGAATGGGTGATTTCTCCGATTCGCTTCAGGATGTGCTGCGGCAGCCCTGCATAGGCCTTGGCGAAATTGGGGTTCACCGCCGCAATTGCACCGGCGGCGAGGCTGGCCCCGGTGGTATCGCCATCGACGATGAAGGGACCGAAGTTCTCGACCCTGATGATCCACATCGCCTCGGGCAGGCCGAGCACGTCTTGCCAGTGGACCGCCTCCACGCTTTTGACGCCGCGGCCATAGAGGGCGGCGATGCCGTAGCCGACCGTGGTCAGGAACACGGTGCCGGTCCGGGCAAACACCTCCTGATAGACGCGCTGGTCCATGCCGCCCTTGCCGATGATGGCGCGGATGCCATAGCGCTCGACGAAGGCCGGCACCCATTTCCAATAGCGGAAGCTGGCGGTCGCCTGGATCGAGGAGATGCGATAGCGCCCGGGCGCTTCCTCGATGCCGGCGGGTGCCGAATGCATCTGCACATTGCAGGTGGCGGCGAAGTCGAGCGGCGGCTCGTGCCCGTGCTCCAGCACATGCTGGTAAACCAGCGCGCGCCCGGTCGAGATGCGGCCATCGAGGTAGACCAGATCGCCGATGCGCAGGCGCCGCACGTCAGCCTCGGACAGTGGCACCCGCAGCCGATAGGTCTGCACCGGCGCCCCCTCAGTCCACGCCGAGCCGGCGCGAGTACGGGGAGAACCAGGCCGGCGCAGCGCGCGCCTCCAGCCGGCCGTCGCGCTCGACCCGCACCACCCCGCGCCTGGCCGCCTGGCAGAGCTGGTGGATGCCGAGGGGGGTGAGGGCACTGTGGGTGTAGGCGATCTCGACGTGCACGTCGGTGGCATAGCCGCCGGTGCCGGGATAGCCCATGGCGCCGAGGCCGACGGAGTTGGCGAGATCCAGCAGCTGGTCCTCGAGTGCCGCCACTTCGGGATCGGGGTGGCGGTCGCCGATCGGGCGCAGGCAGGCCGCCTGCTTGGCGATGGCGAAGGCCTGGTCCTTGGTGCCGCCGAGGCCGACGCCGATCAGAACGGGCGGGCAGGTCAGGCCGCGGCGGCCGAACTCGGCGATGGCATCGAGCACGCCCTTCTTGATGCCGCCGATGCCGTCGCCGTCAACCAGCATGCGGAAGTCGCTGCCGAACGCGCCGCCCTTGTGCACCGCGTCCAGTCGGCATCGGGCTCGAAGCGATACTCGATGTTGGGCGCGAACAGGCCGACATTGGTGCCGGGATTGCCGCGGTTGAGCGGGTGGCAGCGGTTGGAACGGAGCGCCAGGTCGCGGGTGACGCGCACCGTGGCACGCCGCACCGCCCGCTCGAAGGCGACGAAGCCGCCCTCGATCCGGGCCTCGTTGCCGACCACGACGTAGAGGCGGGAGACCCCGACATCCGCGCAAATGGGGCGCTGATCCGCCTCGGCTACTTCCAGGTTCTCGATGATGTGGCCCATCACCATGCGTGGCAATTCGTTCGCCTCGGCCGCGTGCATCCGGCGAAAGGCCGCGCGTACATCGGCCGGCATGACGGTCGCGGCGAGGCGATGCGCCTCGTAGGCCGCCTCTTCGACGGTCGCCTCGGTGATGGTCCCGCGCGCGCCGGACCGGCCGCGCCTCCTGGTAACGGTCTCGCCTGCTATGACGCGCTCCTGATCAAGGGCTTTCATCTGATCCTAGCCCCTCAACAATAGGCGCGCGAGGCGGGCTTATGACGGGTCGCTTCTCCGGCTAGAGTTCACCGCATGGTCGTGCATCTGCTCAAGGTCTGCGTCGGCGTCAGTTCGGTCGCGACTCTGGCCCGTTTTCAGCGCGAGCGGGCGGCAGCCCAGCGCACGGCGGGCAAGCGCCTGCGGTCATGGCACATGACCCGGCACCGGCCAAAGCGGGCCGAGGAAGTGATCGCCGGCGGTTCCCTATATTGGATCATTGCGGGTGCGATCCGCGCGCGGCAGCGCATCCTGGCGATCGAATCGCCGCGTCCCGACTCCGAGGACCACCGCTGCCGCCTGGTGCTCGACTCCAAAGTCGTGCGCGTGGTCCCGGTGCCACGCAGCCCGCACCAGGGCTGGCGCTATTTCAAGGCGACCGATGCGCCGCCGGATCTGGCGCGCCGTTCCGGCTCCGCCGTCGATCCGCCGCCCGAACTGGCGGCGGAACTGCGCGCGCTCGGCCTCTTGTGAGTGTCAGGTGGCCGGCACGACCGGCACATTGTCGATCAGCCGCGTCTTGCCGAGCCGGGCCGCGACCAGGACCCGCGCCGGACGATCGACCACGGTCAGGGGCTGCAAGGTTTTCGCGTCGCAGACTTCGAGGTACTCGACGGTCGCGAACCCGGCCGCCAGCAGGGCTGCGCGGCCCGCGGCAGAAGCCTTGGCCACCTCGGCCGGCGCCTTGGCCAGGCGCGCCGCCATGCCGCCGATGACCTGGTAGACGCGCGCGGCGATCTTACGCTCGTCCACACTCAAATACGCATTGCGGGACGACAGGGCGAGCCCGGAAGGCTCGCGCACCGTGGCGACGCCCAGGATCTCGACCGGCAGGTGCAAATCGCGCGCTAGGCGCTTGATCACTTGGAGCTGTTGATAGTCCTTCTCGCCGAAGGCGGCGACATCGGGCAGGCATTGGGCCAGCAGCTTGGTGACGACGGTGGCCACCCCTTGAAAATGCCCCGGCCGCCAAGGGCCGCAGAGGCCCGCGCTCAACCGCGCGACCGAGACGGCGGTGGCATCGCCGGGCGGGTACATCGTTGCGACGCTGGGAGCGAACAGGAGGTCGACGCCGGCCTCCGCCAATTTCGCCGCGTCGCCGGCCTCGTCGCGGGGATAGGCGGTGAAGTCCTCGCTCGGCGCGAACTGGGTCGGATTGACGAACAGGCTGACCACCACGCGCCGGACCCGCTCCCGGGCGCGGCGCACCAGGGTGAGGTGCCCTTCGTGCAGCGCGCCCATGGTCGGAACCAGGGCGACGCCCTCGCCGGCGCCGCGCCAGCCTTGCACCACGGCCCTGAGGTCGCTGACGGTCCGAACGATCCGCAGGGGCGGCTCTTTGGCACTCGCCTTAGGCTTCCGCAAGGGCGGTACTCGGGTGGCCAGGATGTCGGCTTCGCTAGCGTGCAACCACGGCAGCGGTCAACACGTTTGACCGGCCGCGGTGATTTTGCCACAGTCCCGCCGCCGGTCGCACGCGCGGTGAAAACAGGGGTTGGACATGGCACAAGACAAGGACGGGTTTGGCGACTTGTGGTACGTGCTCTGGGTGGCCGCCTTCAGCCTCGGTTCGGTGGCGGTCATCGCCTTCCTGCTGAACGGGCTCTGAGCCGGCCGCACTCCCCACGTCGCATGCGCGACGCGGGGAGCGGACGGGCGGTCACGTATTCAAAGCTTGGTGAATGGGGCCGCGATCAGGAGCTTGTTCTCCTGGCTCACCATCAGGGGGCGTGCCTGGGCGATGTAGCCGCCCCATTCGGAATTGGCCACCAGCTGTTTGCGCCGCCGTTCGCGGTCGGCGAAGTCCTCGTATGCCCAGAGATGGATCCACTGGTTCAGCGGACCGAACTCGGTATAGAACCAGCCGATCGGCTTGCCGAGAATGCTGCTCTGAATCTCCCGATACTTGCCGTCGTAGATCTTCATCAGATCCGGCACGGCGCCCGGCCGTAAGGTGTAGGTGCGATGGTCGACGATCATGGCGTCCTCCTCCAAGGTTCAGGGTGGGTCGGCACCCGGCCATGGTAGGGGAGGGAACCCGACAGCGCGAGCCTCGGCCTCCGGTCCTGAGGAGGGAGCGGGGAGCGTGATCTACCACGATCCTCCACCCAGGGCGGACCCCCTGCGGTCAGCGGTTCGCGCCACCTACCGCGCCGACGAGACGGCAGCGGTTGCTCATCTGTTGAGCGAGGCCAGCCTGCCGGCGGAGACTGGCGCGCGCGTTGCGGCGCGCGCCCGCACCTTAGTCGAGGGGGTGCGCCAAAGCCGGCGCACATTCGGACTCGACGCGTTTCTCGGCGAGTACGACCTGGGCTCCCAGGAAGGCGTTGCGGCTGATGTGCCTGGCCGAGGCGCTGCTGCGCATACCGGATGCGGACACCGCCAAGCGCCTGATCCGCGACAAGATCGCCCCGGCCGCGTGGGAGCACCATCTGGGGCGGAGCGACTCGCTGCTGGTGAACGCCTCCACCTGGGGCCTGATGCTGACCGGCCGCGTGGTACGCCTCGAGCCCGCCCAGACCCGCGACCTCGGCGCCATGCTGGGATCACTCTTCGCGCGGTCGGGCGAGCCGATCATCCGCCAGGCGATGGTGCAGGCCATGCGCCTCCTGGGCCGCCAGTTCGTCATGGGCCGGACCATCAGCGAGGCCTTGGCCGGGCCGAGGGCGACGCGCGGCTCGGCTATCGCCATTCCTACGACATGCTGGGCGAGGCCGCGCGCACCGCGGCCGATGCGGAACGCTACCTGGGTGCCTACCAGGCGGCGATCACGGCCATCGGCGCGGCCGCCGGTGCCGGCGACGACGAGGGCGTGGCCCGCCGCCCGAGCCTGTCGGTGAAGCTGTCCGCCCTGCATCCCCGCTACGAGTACGGCCAGTTGCCGCGGGTCATGGGCGAGCTGGTGTGCCGCGGGTGGTCGATCTGGCGCGCCGCTGCCAGGAAGCTGGCGTCGGTCTGACCATCGATGCCGAGGAGGCGGACCGGCTCGAGCCTTCCCTGGAAGTCTTCGCGGCCGTCGCCAGCCACAAGGACCTCGCCCGGCTGGCCGGGCCTCGGACTTGCGGTTCAGGCCTATCAGAAGCGCGCCCTGCCGCTGCTGGACTGGCTCTCCGACCTGGCGCGCCGGATCGCCCGGCGGCTGCCGCTCCGGCTGGTGAAGGGCGCCTACTGGGACAGCGAGATCAAGCGCACCCAGGAACTCGGCTTGCCGGGCTATCCGGTCTTCACGCGCAAGGCGTCGACCGATGTCTCCTATCTCGCCTGCGCGCGGCGCCTGTTGGGGGAGCCGGAATGCTTCTTTCCCCAGTTTGCCACCCATAACGCGCACACGGTCGCGGCCGTGATCGAGATGGCGGGGGCAGGCGCCGAGTTCGAGTTCCAGCGCCTCCATGGCATGGGCGAGGCGCTCTATTCCCAAATCGTCGGCGCCGGCGCCGGCCACTACCCCTGCCGGGTCTACGCGCCGGTCGGCAGCCACGAGGAACTGCTCGCCTATCTGGTGCGCCGGCTGCTGGAGAACGGCGCCAATGCCTCGTTCGTCAACCGGATCATCGGCGAGAGCCTGCCGGTCGCAGCGATCATCGCCGACCCGGTCGCGCAGGTGGCGCAACTTTCCGTCAAGCCGCACCCGCGCATCGCCCTGCCGCGCGACCTGTTCGGCCCCGCGCGGCGCAATTCGGCGGGGATTGACCTGAGCGACCCGGAGGCACTGCGGCGCCTCGCGCCGGTGTTGGCGAGCGCCGTCGCCGAGCCGTGGCAGGCGCGGCCCCTGGTCGGCGGTCTCGCGAGCGAAGGCGACGCCCGGCCACGGTTTGACCCCGCCGATCGCCGGCGCGTGATCGGTAACGCGATCGATGCCGACGAGTCGCTGGTCGAGCGCGCGTTTACGCTCGCGACCCACGCGACCCGACTGGAACCGGCTGGGTGCCGAGGCCCGGGCGACGATCCTCGAGCGCGCCGCGGCGCTGTTCGAGGACCACACGGCAGCCCTCTTGGCCCGCTGCGTGCGCGAGGCGGGCAAGACCTTGCCGGACGCGGTGGCGGTGGTGCGCGAAGCGGTCGACTATTGCCGCTACTACGCGGCCCGTGCCCGCAAGGATTTTCCTCCCGCCCCGTTGCCGGGACCAACGGGAGAGCGCAACCGGCTTGCGCTCGCCGGCCGCGGCGTCTTCGTTGCCATCAGTCCCTGGAACTTCCCGCTCGCGATCTTTGTCGGCCAGGTCGCCGCGGCGCTGGCGGCGGGCAACGCCGTCCTCGCCAAGTCCGCCGAGCAGACGCCGATCACGGCAGCACTCGCGGTCGGTCTACTGCACCGTGCCGGTGTCCCAGCCGACGTGCTGCATCTGCTTCCGGGGCCGGGAGAGGTGGTTGGCGCGCGGCTGGTTGCCGACGGGCGCACCGCGGGCGTGGTCTTCACCGGCTCGACCGATACCGCCCGCGTCATCAACCGGGCCCTCGCCGCGCGCGCCGGCCCGATCGTTCCCCTGATCGCCGAGACCGGTGGGCAGAACGCATTGATCGTCGATTCGACGGCGCTGCCGGAGCAGGCCGTGGGCGACATCGTGCAGTCGGCGTTCAACAGCGCCGGCCAGCGCTGCTCGGCCCTCCGGGTTCTGTTCGTGCAGGAGGAGATCGCCGCGCGGCTCCTCGGCATGCTCGCCGGTGCCATGGCCGAACTGGTGGTCGGTGACCCGGGTCTGCTGGAGACCGACGTGGGCCCGGTGATCGACGCACCGGCGCTGGCCGCCCTCGAGGCGCACGCGGCGCGGATGGTCGGCGAAGGCCGGTTGGTCGCCCGGGCGCCCCTATCGGCCGACTGCGCCCACGGCACGTTCTTCGCACCCCTTGCGGTCGAGATCGACTCGATCACCCGGCTGGAACGCGAGGTGTTCGGGCCTATCCTGCACGTGGTGCGCTACCCTGCCGACCGGCTCGAGGGCGTGCTCGATGCGATCAACGCAACCGGCTACGGCCTGACCTTGGGCGTGCACAGCCGCATCGACGCGACCGCGCGCCTGGTCGAGAGCCGTGTGCGCGCCGGCAATCTCTACGTCAATCGCAACATCATCGGCGCCGTGGTCGGGGTGCAGCCGTTCGGCGGCGAGGGGCTGTCCGGCACCGGGCCGAAGGCGGGCGGCCCGCGCTATCTGCACCGCTTCGCGGTGGGACGAACGGTCTCGATCAACACGGCGGCCGCGGGCGGCAACGCCGCCCTGATGTCGCTCGCCGAGGGCGAAGAGTGACGGCGCTCAGGCCGCCAGCAACTGGTCGGCGCGGGCGCGGGCGCGGCGGGCGCCGGTCACGTCGCCGATCCCGGCCAGGGCCTGGGCGGCGAGCGACCAGGTCCAGGCGCTGCCCGGCTTGAGCGCCGTGCGCTCGCCGAGGAGCGCGCGGGCGAGTCCGAACTGGCTGCTCTTCAACGCCGCGTCGATCAGGGTCAGCTGAAACAGGTCGCGCTGGGCGTGGCTCCCGCCGACCCTATGGATCTGGTACCGGATCGGCATCAGCCGCGCCACGGCGCTGGCGAATTCACCCAGCATCCAGGCTTGCACACCCTCCAAGAGGGGCACACCGACCTCCTGGTTGAGCCGCTGGCTGACGGCACCAGGTGTCGCCGCCACCTTGCGCACATTGGCGATCAAGTCCTTTGCCTCGGCAGCCCGGTCCGCGGCGAGGAGGGCCATGAGGAAGTGGGCATCGTTGAAGGGGCGGCCGGCATCGGCGACGCGGAGCACCGATTTCTCCGCCAGAGCTCCTGCCAGCGCGCGCCCACTTCGACACCGCGCAGCCGGAGCCGCCACAGCAGGGCGATGGCGTTGCCCATGCCCAGGTAACGCCCCGACTGCTCGCCCCGGATCGAGGTGTCGTATAGCTTTAATATTTCGTCGTAAGAACCGGATTCTAGAAGATAAAGTGCCCGATGCCAATAAACGTTATAGCGGAAGAAATTGCGATCGCTCCAGCCCGGCTCAGAGCCTGTAAATGTTTCCCTCGCGCACGGGATTCCGCCGATGCGGGAGGTTGAGTAGAATCGGCAGGTCGGTCACCAGGTGGAGGCGGGGGCGATGCCGGAAGCGGGGCAAGCGGGTCTGTTCGGGGCGCGGGCGGCG